>CAMEAW010000005.1 GCA_945911685.1 Bordetella parapertussis | reverse complement strand
GGGATTATGTCGTCGGTCAATTGTTCATCGACTGCAATTCGACGTATCTCGGATTGGTTTACGCCCGAGCGTTTAGCTGCGTATCCGAATGTGGATGGGGTGGTGGCGTTTGCCCAAACGACCGGTTGCGGGATGTCGACGCCGAGCTTGCATTTTGATGTGCTGCGCCGCACGCTGGCGGGCTATGCGACCCATCCAAATTTGGCGGGCGTGTTGATTGTTGGACTCGGGTGCGAGCGCAATCAAGTTGCTGAGTTAGTAGCTTCGCAAGGCCTCAAAAAATCTGACACACTGCACACCTTAGTGATGCAAGAAGAGGGCGGCACACGCGCGACAATCGAGGCAGGTGTCGCGGCGATTCAGGCGATGTTGCCGCGTGCGAACGCGATCAAGCGCGAACCTGTGAGTGCAAGCCATATTAAGATTGGTCTTGAGTGCGGTGGCTCGGATGGTTTTTCGGGGATCACCGCAAACCCTGCACTTGGTGCTGCAATGGATATTTTGGTGCGTCACGGTGGCACCGCGATTTTGTCAGAGACGCCCGAGATTCATGGCGTTGAACACATGCTGACACGACGCGCCGTCAGCGCCGAAGTTGGCCAAAAATTATTAGACCGCATCGCCTGGTGGGAAGAATACACACGCGGACAACACGGTCAGTTTAATGGTGTAGTGGCACCGGGCAATCAAGCGGGTGGCTTAGCGAATATTTTTGAAAAATCATTAGGCTCGGCGATGAAGGGCGGTAGCACCCCTCTTCAACAAGTGTACGAGTACGCCGAACAGATCACAGAACCAGGCTTTGTGTTTATGGATTCGCCAGGTTACGACCCGTGCGCGGTTACTGGGCAGATTGCGAGTGGTGCAAATATTATTTGCTTCACGACGGGCAGGGGGTCGATGTTTGGTTCGAAGCCGTCTCCGACCATCAAACTTGCCACCAATACGCCGATGTTCACCCGTCTTGAAGAAGACATGGATATCAATTGCGGCAAAATTTTGGATGGCTTAGTGGACGTTCAACAAATGGGTCAAGAAATTTTTGAACACATTTTGCGTACCGCCTCGGGCGAGAAATCGAAAAGTGAGTTGCTCAATTTAGGCGATAACGAGTTTGTGCCGTGGCACTTAGGGATCGTGAGTTGAGCTAATAACTGGTGAAGTCAACAACCAGACACGCAGCTCGGTAAAAAGAGCCGATGCGCAATCCTTGAAATGTCTTAGCCTAGAAGTCGTTTCTGCTGTAGGGATTAGAGAAATTTTACTGTCATCGTTCCGTGTTCTAATTCGCGGCATGATTACAGTCGTTATAGCTTCATATAGATACGGACACCTTGCAGCACACTGCATCGAGTCGCTACTCTCTCAAACCATCCCTCCTGCAAGAATTTTATTTGTCGATGACGGCGGGTTAGATTGCAAGCATTTACCAAGCTTGTATCCAAATATTGAATACACGCTTAGGCCCGATAACTTGGGTGTTGTCATTAACTTTCAAGATATGTTGTCGAAAGTCGACACAGAGTATGTGCTATTTATTGGCGCCGATAACTGGCTGCGTTCAGACACGATCGAGCTGTTATCCGATGCAAGCGCCGATATTGTCACCTACGATATCGTTGTGACCGGTGAGCTGAAAGACGAAATCTTGACCCGCGTGCCGGGGCAAACATTACCGTATCAGGGCGACTTGTACTGGGACCGCCAAGAGCAGCATCACGGATCAATGATGTACCGCACCGCTTTTGGTCAAAAGATTGGGTATAAAAAGAAAGATGAAGATGGCGTTCATCCCCAAGAGGACTGGAACCTGTGGGATAAAATGCTTGAACAAGGTGCCACGGTCGCTAGCCTGAAAGAGGGTCTTTTATTCTATAGAAGACACCGTGAAAACTTTTTGAAATATTCTCAGCAACCCGAAAGCGCAGCTGTGTAAAGAACTGCAATTAAGTGCATAGAATGAGATTAGAATAATCCAACAATTAAAAAGACAAGTACTAGGAGCCGCACCATGCCTGACTACACCAACCGTTTTAAGCAATCACTAAAAGCTGGCAAGCCAAATATCGGTTTGTGGATTTCGATCCCAGACGCCTTCACCACCGAGATTTGTGCGACAGCAGAATTTGACTGGATGTTGCTGGATGGCGAACACACACCGACGGATCCGTTGACCATCATGTCGCAATTGCAAGCCTGTGCTGCATACAACACGCAGGCGGTGGCGCGACCACCGATTGGCGAAACGCACTTGATTAAGCAGTTGTTAGATCTGGGCGTGCAAAGTTTGTTGATCCCGATGGTTGATACGGCAGAGCAGGCCGCTGAATTAGTCAAAGCGGTGCGCTATCCACCCCATGGCATTCGTGGCGTGGGCTATGGCTCGGCACGCGTGTCGCGTTGGGATTCGCGTAAAGATTACGTGAAGGGCGCTAATGACGAGATCTGTTTGCTCGTGCAAGTTGAAACGCAAACTGGCTTGAATAATCTTGAGGCGATCTGCGCCGTTGAAGGTGTGGATGGCGTATTTTTAGGCCCTTCAGATTTGTCTGCAGCGCTGGGGCACCTGGGTAACCCAGGCCACCCGGATGTGGTCAGCACAATCGAAAAATCGATTGCTGTGATTTTGAAGCACAAAAAAGCAGCTGGGATTTTGACGCCTGATCGGGCACTGGCCAAACGTTATCTCGAGCTTGGCTGCACCTTTGTTGCTGTGGGTGCTGATGCGCGCGTGTTAGCGCTTGGGGTGCGTGAACTGCGGTCAGCGTTCAAGTAAAGAGGAGAAAGTTACGCTCGCGCGGCGGCTTCATCCATCAACTGTTGATTCAGGCCGCGCAGCAGTACGAGCATCAATTCACAACGTGGCACGCTGATATTGTGCTGGCGTGCAAACTCAACCACCTGACCCAAGATCGCGTCGTGCTCGAGCGAACGCCCAGCCATCACGTCTTGCAGCATCGACGCCATGTTTGAGCCCGGACGCTTTTTAGGCGCGACCAGTTCTTCAAGGTCAACCTTACCTCGCAAATCGGTGCCGCAGGCCAAGGCGACCTCTAATACTTCTAGCATCACCTTGCAGCGCTCAGCACGCACTTCAGGGCTTGCTGTCATCTTTGCGGTTGGCAATCGAGTGAGGGCAGCCACAGGATTCAAACCGCAGTTGATCATCAACTTGTGCCAGATGTCGTATCTAAGGTCTGCCGCAGCCACGCCATTAATGTTGGCAGCCTGAAACGCCTGAACCAAACGGTCAACGCGAGAAGAGGGTGCATTATCAGGTTCACCAAAGACCCAACGGTCGCCCATCGCGGTTTTGATGACGCCAGGCTCGATCACTTCATTGGGCGAATAAATCACACAGCCTAACGAGCGATCCCTCAGCCGCGACCAAAGCTCACCACCTGGGTCGACGCATTCAAGGTGCTCTTGGACGTTATTGGTACCTTTATTCCACCACCAAGGTATCCCATTGACGGCAAACACCGCTACGCCGTCTTTGGCGAGCAGGCGCTCAATGGCCTCTGCGGCACCGGGGAGGGCCTGTGCCTTTAAGGTCACGAGCACCACATCTTGAGGCGGTAGTGAGGCCGGGTCGTCGGTGGCAGCAAACGGGTGACCGGTGTAAGTTTCTTCACCCCGAAACACCTTCAAGCCATTCTGCTGAATCGCCCGCAGGTGCGCGCCGCGCGCCACCAGTGACACCTTGACATGGCCGGCCGTAATCAACCGCGCCGCCAAATGACCACCCACAGCACCCGCACCGTAAATACATATCTTCATGACTCAGCCCAAGTAACAAAAGTAACCAAGCCTCGCATTATCCGGTTGGCGGTATATCGCGCAAGTCGTAAAAACATTACTTTACATAATATACATTATGCGTATTATACTAATAGATAAAAAGGGTATTCTCTCTTGCTTTTGCAATGAAAATACCCTTTTGAACGAGCCTCGCATTACCTAAGTCTTTAGTTGCCCGTGAACTTTGGTTTACGCTTTTCTGAGAACGCCAAGATCGCTTCTTTGTAATCTTGCGTCGTTTGCACCAGCGCCTGATTAGCTGCTGCCATATCCAACGAAGTATGCAGCGGCACGTGCTGCGAATCGCGGATCAAACGCTTGCTGGCGCGTGAGGACTGCACTGGGTGCGCCGCGATGCGTTGTGCCAGTTTTCTGGCCTCGTTCATCAAGTCGGCGTCATCCACAACCTTAGATACCAAGCCTATCTTAGCTGCTTCTTCGCCGTCAATAAAGTCACCCGTGAAGGTCATTTCGTAGGCTTTTGACAAGCCCACAGCACGAGGCAAAAACCAAGCGCCGCCGTCGCCTGACAACAGACCAACGCGTAAAAAGGTCTCGCCAAACTTAGCGCTGCGTGCCGCAATTCGGATATCGCACATGGTGGCTAAATCAAGACCAGCCCCGATTGCCGCGCCATTGACCGCTGCAATAGATGGCGCCTCTAGGCTATATAACGCCAACGGAATACGCTGAATCCCCTCGTGGTAATAGCGACGAATTTCAGTAGGCGTTCTGGGCTTATCTTCGGTGGCACGGTCTTTCATCTTTTTAACGTTACCACCCGACGAAAACCCCTCGCCTGCACCAGTCAAGATCACGCAGCCCACCGATAGGTCGGCGTTGATTCTCGCAACGTGCGCAACGATGGCATCAATAATCTCTGGCGATAGCGCGTTGCGTGTCTCAGGCTCGTTGAGCGTCAGTGTGACGACGCCGCCGTCTTGTTCATAGGTCACTGCATCAGTCATCTTAAAATCCTATTTTGAAAGTACTTCGTTTTTGACGGCGGCTTGCCAACGCGCTGTTTCGCTAGCAATATGGTTCTTCACATCGTCTGGGCTACCCATCTTGATTGCTGTCGCAAAACTGGCTAAGCGGTCTTGCATCGCTTGCGTCTTTAAAATCGTATTGACGCTCGCATTGAGCTTTGCAACGATCTCAGCGGGGATGCCAGCAGGGCCTAACAAAAAGAAAGAAATATCAGGTGTCATGGTTGGGAAACCCGCTTCGATTGCAGTGGGTACGTCAGGCAGCGCAGCCAGGCGTTTTTCGCCGGTTACGGCCAGCGCTGTGACTTTGCCACCTTTAACCAAGGGTAAAGCAGAGGCCGAGGTCGTGATCCAAAGTTGGATGCGCCCGGCTAACACGTCAACCTGGGCGTCTGAGGTGGCTTTGTAAGGCACCATGACCATATCGACACTCGCGCCAGATTTAAACAGCGAACCCAGAAAGGCCGACATACTGCCGGCGGGGCCGTTGTAATTCATCTCGCCTGGTTTGGCTTTGGCGAGCGCCGCCAATTCTTTGAGTGTTTTTGCTGGCACACTCGGCGGCACCGACAACACGTAAGGTAAGCCCGCCACAAACCCGATGGGTGTGAAGTCTTTAGACATGTTGGTTCGAATCGTGTTCGAAACTTGATAAATGATGCTGCTCGTACTGGTCAAGATCATCGTGTAACCGTCAGGCTTGGCCTGAGCGGTGTAATCCATCGCAATATTGCCAGTCGCGCCCACCTTGTTCTCAATCACAAAGGTGACGCCTAATTGCTCAGTCAGTCTTTGCCCGATTTCACGCGCAATCATATCGTTACCGCTGCCCGGACCGTACGGCACGATGATCGTGACCGGCTTGCTTGGGTAGGTTTGCGCGGTGACGTTTACGCTGGCAAAGCCGCTCGTTATGAAGACAAACAGTAAAAGCCATGCCCGTAGAGTCGTTTTCATACAGTCTCCTGATCGTTGTTTTTATAAAGTGTGTTTAAAACTTTTTTACGTTAAATCAATACCTAACTTTTTTACGTTAAATCAATACCTATGTTTGCAATGAGGTGCCCCTCCCGCTCTTTACTTCGGTTTGAGACCAGCCTCTTTAGCAATCTTAGCAAAACGCGCGATTTCTTCTAGTTGATACTGTCTCATTTTGTCAGCCTTTAAAGGCATCAACTCGACCAACACTTGGTCTGCGTATTCTTTTGCTAAGGGCGTGGCTAAGACGATTTGAAGCGTCGCTTCGAGTTTATTGGTGATGTGATCAGGCGTGTCGCTTCGCACGTAAAACGAGGTCCAGGTGTAGTTTGTAAACTCTGGAAAACCACTTTCAGCGATCGTCGGTACGTCTGGAAAATCTGGGTGGCGCTGATCGGATGATAACGCCAGAGCCCTGTATTTACCTGCTTTCAATAGCGGCGCAGCACCGTTAAAACTCACGATACCAAAATCTAACTGGTCGCCCTGTAGACTGACCATAATCTCGCCTAGGCCCTTGTACAAAATATTTTCAAATTTCACGCCTGCTACGTTGGCTAACCAGGCAAGCGCCAATTCATACCCTAACGCATACGTACCGCCATTCAGTGGTACGGGTGAGGTCTTGGCCGCGGTAAGAAGTTCGGTGAACGATTTATATTTTGAATCTTTTCCGACCACAATCGCATTCACGCCACGCGTTAAGCCGCCAATCGGTTTGAAGTCTTTGATTGCATCATACGTGAGCTCTTTGAGCATGATGGGGTTAACAGCCATCAACGAATTGCTACCCATCAAGATCGTGTATCCGTCTGCTGGCGCAGCCTTCACGGTGTTCATCGCCAACATACCCGCAGCACCGGTTCTGTTTTCAACTAAAAAATTTTGTCCTAAACTTTTTGCCAGCAAGTCACCAAAAAAACGCGAGGCATGATCAGCCCCGCTGCCTGCCGAGAAAGGCACAATCACTTTCACCGAGCGCGTCGGATAGTCGTTATGTTGCGCCTGACTGACGCGAGGCATCAAGGCTACGACTAAGCAGACGCAGCTTAGCCCTAGTGCATAAACAACACGTGTCTTCAGACTGATTCTTGTCATATCACGTCTTCTTTATACAAAGCCTCGAGCTCAGCCTCTGACAGCCCCAGCCAGCCCGAATAAATCTCTTTGTTGTGCTGCCCAAGATCAGGGCTTGCGATTGTGCTAACACGATCGGCCCCGTGAATGATTAAGGGAGTGTGTGGCAGCACCACGCGACCCAAATCTTTATCGTCAAACCACTCAAGCATGCCACGCTCGTGCATATGTTTGTCGTTCATCACTTCAAGCAAATCGCGCACGGGTGCGGCCGGAAACCCGTGTTTTTTGCTTAGGGCAAAGAGCTCTGCGCGCGGCAGGCTTTCAGTCCAACGGGTGATTTCATCGTCGGTCGCAGAAATATTTTCAACGCGTAATTTGTTGCTCTCAAACCGAGGATCTGTACTGAGATCCTCGCGACCCATTGCCGCCAGCAAGTGAAGCCAATGTGGTTCAGTGACGCAAACAATCGCGATGTAGCCATCTTTGGCTGGATAAACGTTGTAAGGGGCTAACGCGAGCCCACCATGGCGGTTACCCACGCGCGGTGGTACTACCCCAACAGATTTATGTGTGATGCCCATGTTCGAGGCAAGCGTTGGGTAGGCGGTTTCTTGCATCGACACCTCAACCAAACGCCCCTCTCCAGTTTGCGAACGCTCATAGAGCGCGGTCATTATGCCTGCGTAGAGATGCACGCCGCTTAAGAAATCAACAATCGAGGCGCCGGCACGCAACGGGGGGCCATCGGGCGTACCTGTAACACTCATGATGCCCGAGGCGGCTTGAATCGTCACATCCATCGCCAAGTTATCGCGATCAGGACCTGATAAGCCATAGCCCGTACCCGAACCGTAAATCAAACGGGGATTGAGTTCGTGCAACACCGACCACCCTACTCCTAGACGGTCCATCACGCCTGGTGCAAAGTTTTCAACCACGATATCCGCGCGTTTGACGAGCTCTTTAAAGAGCTCGCGGCCCTTCGCAGTTTTTAAATTTAAAGTGATGCCACGCTTATTGGTATTGAGCATTGCCATCGGCAACGAAGCGCCACCACTCACCTTGGCGCGAATCCGCGAGGGCTCGCCGTTGAGTGGTTCAATCTTGATGACATCAGCGCCTGCTTTCGCCATCAGAAAGGTCGCGTACGGGCCTTGATAAATTTGCGTCAAATCAATGACCGTAATCCCCGCTAAAGGCGTATTGACGCGTGGCGCCTGTGGCGTTGTGTTTGCCATGATTCAATTATCTCCGGGTACACGGTGCCACAGGGTTAGCCCTGCGGCACGTGCAACATCATTATCGATATAAGGGGGTGTCGTTTACCTAACCTTGTATAACGTAACCGTTTGTCTAGCGCGCCTCTTTCAAGATTTTTTTGGCAAGCGACATGCGGTGTACTTCAGAGGGGCCTTCGTATACACGCATCACCCGCACACGCTGCGCCATCAGCTGCAAAGGCAGCTCTTTGGTTACACCCATTGCACCGAGTGTTTGCATCGCATGATCTAACACCTCAGCAGCCATCTCGGTGGCATATACCTTGATCATCGAGGCCTCAGTGCGCACATCAATGCCTTGATCTTGCTTACGCGCGGCATCTTGTACCATCAGGCGACAGGCGTGCATCTTCATGGCGGCATCGGCAATCCACCATTGCACCGCCTGACGATCTGCGAGCAGCGCGCCAAAGGTCGTGCGTTGTTTAGCATGACTGCACATCATGTCTAAGGCGCGGCGACACATACCAATGCACCACGTACCAATCTGCAAACGACGAACCACCAGGCGCAATTGCATCGGCGCAAAGCCAGCACCAATCTCGCCCAAGACGTTTTCAGCAGGGATACGGCAATCTTCAAACACAAGTTCGTACGTGCGGTGCCCGCCAAGCATGGGGATTTCACGCAAAATCTCAAAGCCGGGTGTATTTTTTTCGACGATAAAGGCAGTGATCCCTTCGTGGCGCTTACCTGCACCCACGCGTGCCATGACGATGACAAAATCCGCAGAGGGCACTTTACTGACCCAAATTTTGCGACCGTTAATCACCCACTCATCACCCACTTTTTCAGCGCGCGTAATCATGCCTGACGGATCGCCGCCTGCATTGGGCTCAGAAATCGCAATCGCAGATTTTGCGGTGCCTGCGGCATAGGGCTCGAGGTATTTCTTTTTTTGCTCGGGTGTACCGACAGCCAGCAGCATGTGCATGTTGGGTGAGTCTGGCGGAAACACAAAAGGCGTCACCGTGCGGCCCAATTCTTCATTGAGCGCCATCCAGGTGGTGGCTGATAAATTGGCACCGCCAAGCTCTTCGGGGGCATCCAAGGCCCACAGGCCCAATTCTTTACATTTTTTTAATAACGGTGCCTCTTCTTCAGGCAGTAATTTCAACGGCTCAGCCTTGATTTCGCGAGCTATCACAGCCGCTTCAAGGGGCATCAACTCTTGGTCAACAAACTTTGCTACCAGATCAATGATCATCCGCGCGTCGTCGGCTTGTTCTGCAGTACTTTGTTCTTGGCTCACCCTACTCTCCTTATACGATAAGCACTATCTTAGCTGATTGATCCGCCTCAGTTGCTCTTGGCCCTGCTTGGCCTAATTGCCGTTGGCGGCACTCGGGTTGACTAGGCTGCCGTGACCCCGCTCAGGCTGACTCGGCTGCGCTCGGGCCGACTCACACGGCTACCGTTGCATCGCACAATTCAACAGCACCCGCCTTAGTTGCATGCCGCTCTGCTGTAGCCTATGCTTAGATTCTAAAAACATAGGCACGATTTTATAAAAAGACTCGAGCGTTGGGTAGGATTGCACCGCTTGCGCCAGGCCGTTAAAAATACCGGAGAACAACATGACAACTCAGCCAAACGATGGCTATTACGAAGTTTTGTGGCCCCGAAGCCCAATGCAAGTTCAAGGAAAATCCTTGGCAAAACGCCTGGATACGCTCGCGGGCAAAACGATTGTTCAGCTATGGGACTACGTCTTTAAAGGCGACCAAGTGTTTGCTGCGCTTGAAGACAGCCTGAAGGCAACATATCCAGGGGTCAATTTCGTGCACTGGAGCGTGCTCGGAAACACCCACGGCCCCGACGAACGTCAGATTTTGGCTGATTTGCCTCGTCGCCTCAAAGAACTGAAGGCTGACGCCGTCATCTCAGGGATGGGTTGCTGAGGTAGCTGCACGCCCGCCGTGTTGCGGGCGAGTGCAGTCTGTGAAGAGGCTGGCGTGCCAAGCTCTTCGCTTGTGAGTCAGGGCTTTTTAAAGCTCGCCGAGGCTTCATCAATTGGCCTGGGCTTGCCCAGCATGCCTGTCGCCTTAGTGCCCGGCCATCCGGGTGCGCAAAGCGCCGCAATGCTGCGGCGCAACATTCTTGAGGTCACAGCCGCAGAGGTTATTAAAAACTTAACCGATGCCACCGGAACCGGCGCGCAATCCTCTGAACCCCAGGCGCAAGACGTGGTGTTCAAAGGCGGCTTTGACGCTGTCAATCAGTTCTTTTTAGAAAACGAATGGAGTGATGGTTTACCGGTCGTGCCCCCAACGCGTGCCAAGGTGCAAGAATTTTTAAACTATACCGATCGTGCACCGACCGACGTGTTGGGTGTGCTGTTGCCCGACAATCGAGCCGCCACCGTCTGGAGCATCGCCGTCAATGGCGTCATGGCCGGTTGCCGCCCAGAGTACATGCCAATCTTGGTCGCGCTTGTTCAAGCCATGGCCGACCCCGCGTATGGCGTCGAGCACAGTGGCAACACGCCAGGGGGCGAGACCCTCATCATTTTGAACGGGCCAATTGTTCAGCAACTCGGGTTTAACTACACAGAAAACGTCTTACGCGATGGCTTTCAACCCAACACCTCGGTTGGTCGTTTTTGGCGTCTGTACCTGCGCAATGTCGCTGGCTTTTTATTACACAAAAATGATAAAGCCACGTTCGGAAACACTTGGCGTGTGGTCGCCGCTGAAAATGAAGAGGTGCTTAAAGCCATCGGCTGGAGCCCAACCAGTGTCGAGATGGGTTTCAAACAGACGGATAACACTGTGACGATCGCTCGCTACACAGGCGGCAACGTGATCGCGTCGGTGTCTGGCAGCACCCCAGAAGAGATCATGCCTATTCTTGCCGATGCAGTTGCGCGACAAACCTCGTGGCAGATTACCTTCACCGTGGGTGGCGGTTACGGCACGCTTCGGCCCTTGGTGTTGCTAAGCCCGATTTTGGCTGAGGCCATCGCCCAAGGTGGCTGGTCTAAACAAGACGTCAAGCAGTATTTGTTTGAACACGCACGACTCCCTGCCTGGAAATTTGAACATATGCTGCGTGTCTGGGCCGACAAGCCGATTTGGAACTTGACCGAAGAATATGTGGCGGGTCGTATCCCGAAAGTGTTTTGTGAATCTGACGATTCAAATCGCTTGGTGCCCTTAATCACTTGTGCTGACGATTTCATGATCGCGGTCACGGGTGACCCGCTGCGAACCAATGCGTATGTGTTTGCGCACAATGGGCGACTCGGCTACCCCGTCGGGAAATTGATCGATTTACCGGCAAGTTGGCATTTTTAAATCCGATTGACAAACCGTTCACGCATTTGATCGATTGAACGTCCAGAGCACTTTTTTTATTTTGTTAGGTCTAGAATAGAAATACAAAGACAGGAGTCAATCATGAACGCTGAAAACAAGATGAACATGCACGGGCTGCGCGTGCTCCATCCCGCGGTCGAATCGCACACGCCGGTTAAAAACCCGCATGACTTAATCCCTGAAGGCGGCAAAGCACAGGGGCTGCGTCACCTCGCCCCTCGCCTGTCAAGTCTAAAGGGCAAGCGCTTGGCCCTTTTGGATAACAATAAGGTCAACGCCCGCGAGCTCTTAACTGCGTTTGGTCAACAATTGCAGCTTCAGCACGGTGTGGCTGACATCAAAATGTGGCGCAAACCCACTTCGGCAGCGCCTGCGCCGTTTATCGCAGAGATCACTGCATGGAAACCCGATCTGATGCTCACGGCCTCAGGCGACTGAGGGTCGTGCTCGTCGTGGAGTGTCCACGACTCGCACACGATAGAGTCTCTGGGGATCCCCACATTGACTTTCGTGACGCAACCCTTTCGAGGGATTGCGTCAACACGCTCAAAATCTTTAGGCCTACCGAGTCTGCCGATTTTGTTAATCGATCATCCGTTAGCCAATCGGTCGCCCGACGAAATCGAAACCATTGCAGCGCAGCGCTTAGCCGATGTCGTACAGTTTTTGACGGTTATGCCCACACGATAAGCTTATCGCGATTCAAGTATTTGGGTCACGCAAAGCAAAGTGAAGTCGTGACGCAATGTCAGTACGATAGGCCTAGCGTGATTCAAGTATTTGAGCACGCAGAGCAAAGTGAAGTCGTGACGCAACGTCGACACGCGTCTACAGTGCAATCACAGCTCGTTCAACCTTTGGAGGGCTCGTCATGAGCACCCACGCAACATTATTAGAGCTAGATCTGACCGACGATTCTTTGCAAGAGTATTTCGAACAGCAAGGGTGGACAGACGGCCTACCTGTGGTCGCGCCAACGCCCGAGCGTGTTGCGGCAATGATTGCTGGCAGTGGCTTAGCGGCCGATGTCGAAATCGCAGCCATCGCACCCGGTTATGCCTTGTGCAGCGTTGAGAAGTTAGCGATTAACGCGGTCATGGCGGGTTGCAAACCAAGTTATATGCCGGTGCTTGTGGCTGCGTTAAAGGCCTTGGCAGTACCTCGCTTTAATTTATCGGGGATACAGTCGACCACGCACCCCGTGGCGCCGATGCTAGTCGTCAACGGCCCCATTCGTCACGAGATCGGCTTGAACTGCCGCTCAAATGTGTTTGGACAAGGCTTCAGAGCCAACGCCACGATTGGCCGTGCGGTACGTCTCGTACTCATGAACATTGGGCAAGGGATCCCCGGCAAAACCGATATGGCGACACACGGCACGCCCTGCAAATTTAGTTTTTGTGCCGGTGAAAACGAAGAACAAAATCCTTGGGAACCATTTCATGTTGAACATGGCTTTGCACTAACCGATAGCAGTGTATTGGTGCACGCGGCCGAGGCACCTCACAACGTGCAAGACCACGCCAGCGCCAACGCCTCAGAACTTTTATTAATGATCTCTGATGTGATGATGACCATTGGTGGTAACAACATGAGTTCGGGTGGTGAAATGCTACTTGTGCTTGGCCCCGAGCACGCAGCGATCTTAGCGAAGTACGGCATGAGCAAAGACGATATTCGGCACGACTTACACAAACGCATGCAGCTGCAATTAAGCCGCGTCAGTGAAGGCTGTCAAGAGTGGTACCGCACCAAGCGAAAAACGTTTAATGTCGCGCCTGGTACAACCCATATCCCTTACTTGGACGAGGCCTCGCAAATTCAAATTGTGGTGGCCGGCGGTCAAGGCTTGCATTCGATGGTGGTGCCTAGCTTTGGGATCTCGCACTTTGTGCTCGAGAAAATCGTCTAGAGAATACAAGTGCCTGAGCACTAAACTGGACGATTCCTAAAATGGAACGATCGCTAAAAGGGTCCACTGACTAATGTTCTTTAATCACTGGCATCGTCTAACGACTAGTATCGTCGCAAAGTAACTAGAGACCATCCGCTCAAAATGATTGTTGCAACAGCAGGCCATATTGATCACGGCAAAAGCACCTTGGTCAAAGCGTTGTCGGGGGTCGACACAGACCGCTTGCCAGAAGAAAAAGCCAGAGGGATTTCGATCGATCTAGGGTTTGCCTATCTGTCCTTACCCGACACACCCGTGATCGGTTTCGTTGATGTGCCCGGTCACGAGCGTTTTGTGCGCAACATGCTCGCTGGCGTTTGCGGGATTGATTACGTGATGCTGGTGGTTGCAGCCGATGATGGCGTGATGCCACAAACCATCGAGCATTTGAACATTGTCAAGCTGCTGGGTATCCAAGCCGGTGTTGCTGTCTTGACCAAAACAGATCGGGTCGCCGCCGAGCGCGTCAACGAAGTTCGCGAGCAAGTGCGTGCCTTATTACAAAGCGTAAACCTCGCGACATTTGAAATTGTTGCATGCTCGACGGTCGCCCAACTTGGCGTGAACGACTTGCGCGAACGACTCGCTCAAGCAGCGCGCGCCACGCAACGTTCAGATTTCGAAGGAAGGTCTTTTCGCTTTTCGATCGACCGCGTATTTTCGATTGTTGGCAGTGGCACCGTCGTGACCGGCACGGTGTTCACCCACGGCGTGCAGGTGGGTGAGCGTTTAACGCTCACGCCCGGAGGTCAAAGTGTCCGCGTGCGCAGTATTCATCAAAATAGCGTTTCAGTCACTGAAGCACAAGTCGGCGAACGCTGCGCGCTCAACCTCGTTGGCGTCAGCGCGCAAGACTGTGGTCGCGGCGACTGGGTCGTTGCGACACACTTGCATGCCCCCACAACACGCATAGATATTAGTCTGACTGTTTTGAACTCAGAAACGCACGCCTTGAAGCACTGGACCGAGGTGCATATGCATCTTGGCACCGCAGAAGTCGTCGCGCGCGTTGCCATTGAACACGGTGGCTCGATTGCACCGGGCGCCGCGGGCTATGCGCAGTTGGTGTTGAGCCAACCTATTGCTTGTTTGAGCGGCGATCGTTTGATTATTCGCGATCAAACCGCGCAACGCACGCTAGGCGGGGGTACTGTGCTCGATCCCTTTGCCCCAACAAGAGTGCGAAACAAAATACTCCGGCACGCCGAACTTGCCGCCCTCTCGCACAGGAGCCCCAGGCTCGCGTTGAGCGCCCTGCTCGCGTGTCATGCACAGACGGGCGTTGACCTCGATCACTTTTCGCGCAGTTTCAATGTGACGGAAAATGTCTTAGCCCATATGGTTGCTGATGAAGATGCGCTCGTGATTGCCAAGGCACCAACCTACGCGCTGCTCAAGAGCTCAATCGAGCAGTTCGGTCTCGCCATGTCGACACGCTTGCAACAACATCACCAAGCGCAGCCGCAGGCGCCCGGACTGAGCCTGAAAGACTTGCGGCAACAATGCGCAGCAGGGATAAAGGCATCGGTGTTTGTTGCTTTAGTTCGCTATATCGCTGCAGCCCAACAGATCGTCGTGACGGGCACCATCGCTGCCTTAACCACGCACCAGTCAAGCGCGCACGCTGCCGATCAACTGATGTGGCAAAAGATTCAACCAACTCTTGCAGCGATGGGCCCCAAAGGCCTAACGGCGGCAGACCTGGCCCAAGCCGCTGGTTTAAAAACTTTGGTCGTCAATGACATGTTGCACCGAAAGGTAAAACAGGGTGAGCTTTTTCGCGTTAGTTCAGAGCGCTTTTATTTGCGTGCCAACATGATTCATTTTGCAACACGCGCTCGTCAATTGGCTTTAGCAAGCCCAACTCAAACATTTATCGCCGCCCAGTTTCGCGACCAAGTCGGTGTCAACCGCAGCTTAGCCATCGAAATTTTAGACGTGCTCGATCGGCTTGGCGTGACGCAGCGCGTGGGCGATGCGCGCAAACTGCTCAAGCCACTTGAGGTGGTCTTTGATTATTGATTGACGATTTTTGCGTCTTTAATAACCTTGCCCCATTTCAGTGTCTCGGCTTCGATAAAAGCTTTAAACGCCTCTGGCGTACTGCCAACAGCGTCGGCACCACTGGTTGCGAGCTTTTGCTGCACGTCAGGCATCGCGAGCACTTGATTGATGGCCACGCTGAGTTGCTGCACGATCACCGCGGGGGTACCGGTGGGTACCATCGCACCACTCCAAGAGGTTGCCACATAACCTTCAAAGCCAGCCTCGATCATGGTCGGAACGTCGGGTAACAGCGCGCTGCGCTTGGGGCTTGTGACAGCAAGCGCCCTGAGCTTGCCTTGTTGCACATGCTCAATCATGCCCGGCATGGTCGGGAAGGCAACCTTCACCGTGCCACTTAACAAATCTATCGTTTGTGGACTTGTTCCTTTATAAGGAACGTGTACCAGTTCGATACCGGCCCGAGCTTTAAACCATTCAGCGGCCAAATGCGGTGAGCCGCCCGTACCCGAAGAACTGTAGCTCAGCTCGCCCGGATGCGCTTTGATATAGTCGATGAGCTCTTGCACTGAACGGACGGGTAGCGTGGGATGCACCAGCAAAAAGCTCGTGACCGAGGTCGCTTGTGATACCGCAACGAAATCTTTAAACAGGTTGTAGCTCAGGGTTGGAAATAGCGAGGCGCTGACCGCGGTGCCAATCGATACCCAAAAAATAGTGTAGCCATCGGGCGCCGCACGCGCTGCAAGCTCAGCACCAATGTTACCGCTCGCCCCCGGTTTATTCTCAACCACAACGGTCTGGCCTAGCACCTCAGCTAACTTTTGCCCCACAATGCGGGCCGGCACATCAGTTGACCCCCCCGGTGGATACCCCACAATAATCTTGACTGATTTATTTGGGTAAGCCTGCGCCCGAACTGAAAATGAAGGGATGGCGAAAGACACACCCAAGGCCAGAAGCCAGAAAAATGACGCGAACCGAAATTTAATTGTTTTCATCGTTAAGTCACCTTAGATACCGCAGCGTTAGCTATCGAAAAGAGGCGTCTACAAAGATTTAGGATGGCCGACGATTAGTCTAAAAAATACTTGGCAATAAAACGGCCTGTCGATACCCAATTGGCTTACTTGACATCTTTTCTGAAGATAGCATCAGTTAGTCCTAGTTTGCGTTTAAAAGTAACACGCTGATTCGGGCATTGATCTAAAATCGAACCGAAGTCGAAGTCGGTAAAGCAAAATCCACAAATCTTTGCAAAATGCAGCCATCACCCTTGGCAAATTATTGAACCGCAGACACCTTTTTAGAGAACTCCCAATATGAACCGCTTTGACGATGCTGGCAAACTGCTCTTGCGAATCACGATCGGCATTTTGCTACTCATGCATGGCTTGTTTAAGCTTGCAAATGGGATTGACTCTATTACGTCCTTAGTCCAGGCACAAGGCTGGCCAGCCTGGCTCGCTTTTGGCGTATTTATTGGCGAAATCATCGCGCCATCGCTCTTGATTGTCGGTGTGCTCACCCGAGCAGGCGCTTTAGTGATCGTTTTTAATATGGGGCTAGCAATCTATTTAGCGCATGCCTCTCAAATCTTGAGCCTGACAAAAACGGGTGGCTGGGCGCTTGAACTGCAAGGCCTCTTCCTGATCGGTGCTTTGGTGGTGGCCTTACTAGGTGCTGGTCGATTCAGTCTGGGCGGCAGCCACGGCCGTTTGAACTAATTGGGCTCCATGCCAAACCTAGCTTTGGCCTTTAACTGCGCAAGTTCTAATTCGAGTTGAGCCTTCGCTTGATTGGTGCAGTCGGTGCGTTCAACCTGAGGCAGCTCTTTGCAAGCATTCATTGCCTCTTGATGCGCGGCTAAGGTTTCTTTGCGTGCTGTATCAAACCTTTGCTCAAGCGTAACGTCTTCTTGTGTCCAGCGCTCGGGTTCGGGCTCGGGCCAGCGGATCTCGGGTGGCGGTGGTAACGGCAAGGCCGATTGAGCCTGCACACCAGTCGGGCTCAGCAACGTCAAAAACGTCAATGCCCCTGCCATCGCTAAGACATGTCGCTTAGGTAAATAAGTTGCTTTCATCGATAATTCCACAGATAACTTGGTACTCTTCTAAATGTACGCTTTTTTTTATTACTTTTTTCAAGGATCGTTGATGCTGCTCAGAAAAAAGATTCAGCTGTACAGCGCGGGTCTGCTGGTTAGTCTGCTAGCGTGCGCGCCGGCTTTGGCTCAGCTCAAAGCGGGCGCCGCCGCCCCCTCCTTTACCGCACCCGCTGCACTCGCAGGCCAAACCTACAACTTCGTACTCGCCGATGCGCTAAAAAAAGGGCCAGTGGTGGTGTACTTTTATCCTAAAGCCTTTACAACCGGCTGCACAATTGAGGCGCAGTTGTTTGCAGAGGCGACTGATAAGTTTGCCGCGCTGAAAGCGACTGTTATTGGTGTGTCAGGCGATGATATTGAGACCTTAAAAAAGTTTTCACAAGGCCCTTGCGGTGGTAAATTTGCCGTTGCGGCAGACCTTGATCGCAGCATTATCAAGGCGTACGACGCCGGTATGTTGATCATGCCCAGTATGGCAAGCCGTATATCGTACGTGGTCACGCCCGACTCAAAAATATTGTTTGTGCATAGCGGTATGAACCCCGATCAGCACGTGAGCAGCACGCTGACTGCTCTGCAAGCATGGCAAGCGAAAAGGTAAAGATTGATGACGGCTGTTTGTTGGTTTCGTACAGATCTACGCGTCAGTGACCAGCCAGCATTGGCGGCGGCGGCGGCCCAAGGCCCAGTGATCGGTTTGTTTATTGCCTCACCCGAGCAATGGCGCCTGCATCATGACGCGCCTCTTAAGGTAGATTTTTGGTTACGCGCGGTCAAGCATTTACGCAGCGAACTTGAAGCGCTGAATATTCCGCTCAAGATACTCTTGGTCGAACACTGGAAGAACGTACCAGACGCCTTACTCGCGTTTTGTCAGCAGCACCACGCTGACCAAGTGCATTGCAATCGTGAATATGGCGTACACGAGCGTACACGCGATCGAGCCGCTTACAGTCTGTTGGCGCAGCACGATATTGCGCTACAAGGCCACCATGGTGGTACGTTGTTAGTACCCGGTAGCGTGAAAACCGGTGCCGATGCGTTTTACCGCGTGTTTACGCCCTTTTCGAAGGCCTGCAAAGAAAAACTACGTGCGGCACCCTATCGACTCGCGCCTGCTATCAAGCAACAGTCTAACGCTGGCTTGCCCGCATCAGACGACTTGCCTCAAGCCCTCGATGCGCTCTTAAGTGTGACGCCTGAAGGTTTACAAAACGCGTGGCCCGCAACCACGTCCGCAGCCCACGAGCGGCTTGAACAGTTCGCCCAAACACGCATGGCGCGGTACCAACCCGACCGCGATTTTCCGGCGCTGCCGGGCACCAGCGTGCTGTCGCCCTACCTTGCTGCCGGCTTAATCTCGGCGGGTCAGTGCCTACACGCCGCTCTGGTGCAAAACCAAGGCGAGTCTGATTCGGGTCAACGCGGTATCGTTGTCTGGATTAACGAATTGCTGTGGCGTGAGTTCTACCAACATTTGCTCTTTGGTTATCCAGCGCTTTCGAAGCACCAACCGATGCGGCCCGAGACCAGCGCGGTCGTGTGGCGTGACGTACCCCAAGAGTTCGACGCTTGGGCGCAAGGGCGCACAGGGATCCCAATTGTCGATGCGGCGATGCGGCAGCTGTTGGCCACGGGCTGGATGCACAACCGACTGCGGATGATTGTTGCAATGTTTTTGACAAAAAACCTACTGATTGATTGGCGTTTGGGCGAAGCGTTTTTTATGCAACACCTTATCGATGGCGAATTAGCGGCCAATAACGGCGGCTGGCAATGGAGCGCCTCAACAGGGGCAGACTCAGCGCCCTACTTCAGGGTATTTAATCCAATTAGTCAGTCTGAAAAATTTGATCCTGAGGGCGCCTTCATCAAGCATTGGTTACCCGAACTCGCCACACTCGGGGCCAAAGAGATTCACGACCCAAGTCCAATCACGCGAAAAGCGTTAAATTATCCTGCGCAAATTGTCGATCTCAAAAGTAGCCGCGTGCGTGCAATCGAAGCCTTTAAAAATCTGCGGTAGTGAGGTTCGCCAGCTTAGCGACACAGATCACAGAAGCCCGATAAAGACCACCTGAACACATATACCACACAACGTTTTCGCTCTATCTGTTACCGTTTTTAGTTTTCGCTCTACCTGTTACCGTTTTTTATTTACCTTGCTGCCAAGTAGCATTTTTTTTAAAGTTAAAAATATGAGCCTGACTTCTTATACCGTCTCGACCATCCAAGGCGAACCACAGAGCCTCAGCATTTACGAGGGCAAAGTTTTATTGGTGGTCAATGTTGCCTCAAAATGTGGCTTTACCGGCCAATACACAGGCTTACAAACCTTGCACCAAGAGTACGCTAGCCGTGGGCTGGTTGTGATGGGGTTTCCATGTGATCAGTTCGGTCACCAAGAACCTGGCAACGAGGACAGTATCCTGAAGTTTTGTGAAACCCAGTACAAAGTTACTTTTCCACTGTTCGCTAAAATCGAGGTAAATGGTGCAAACGCTGCGCCCTTCTATCAATGGCTGAAGTCCAGCAAACCAGGTTTGCTGGGTACTGAAGCCATTAAATGGAATTTCACTAAATTCTTAGTGGGTCGCAAAGGCCAAGTGCTCAAACGTTACGCACCAACCGATACGCCGGATTCGCTTCGGCAAGACATTGAGCAGGCGTTAGCGCTTTAGGCGTCTCGACCTTGCTTCGGTCAGCGATACACTGGCCACTACAACGAAAAAGGTTTATTTCATGGCGTACCGTCTTGCTGCTGTGTATTTAGCTGGGTTACTCATGCTGGCAGGCTGCTCTAGCAAGCCCATTGTGCTGCAAGACATTACGCTGGCAAACGCAGAGCCTCCAAGTTCTGTGCAGGCAGTCCCCGCCCGTACCACAGCCCGTTCATCCCAAGCCGCGGCAGATCAAAGCTCAGCGTCTGTGGTCGTCAGCGGCTCGGGTGCCACAACCAATATCGTGTCAGATCCTTCAATCGGTTCAGGTGGTAGCGCGCCCACTGCAGCGCAAAGTTCGGTTGCTGGTCCTGTGGCGGTTTCGAGTCCGGTGGCAATCCCTACTCCGGTGCAGTCGTCCACCCGACTGGCCACCGCGGTCATGGTTGAAACAGCCCCAAGCACTGCGCCCAATCGTGCAAGCGCGGCGGGTGCTTCAGCAAACGCCACTGAGGCCACGGGCGCTTCAAACCCGGGCAACACGAGTGAGGCGGCTCAGTCAGAAAAGAAAATTGCCTCAAAAGTCTTAACCTTAAAGAAGACCAAGCCAGGCTGCAAAGGCTCTGAATGCCCTGTGCTGAACTTTAAACGCCTTACCTTCACGGGTTACGACCGCTTTAATGGCTTCCTTGAGCAGACACTTCTTTCTTTAGCACTGGTTGAGACCAACCGCGACCAAGCGTTTCGCGATTTGACTGAGCTTGAAGTCTATTATTTCAAAACGGCAAAGCCGCGGGACGAGATTGCACTCGCCTCAAGCGTAAAATATATGTCCGATGAGGTTGTTGTCGTACAGCTCGACAGTTTCATTTTTACTGGGGGTGCACACGGGATTTCGACCACGCAGTATCTGAATTGGTTACCTAAAACCGACAGACTCCTGACCCTTGAAGCGATGCTGTTGCCAGGCAAAGCACCCGCCTTTGAAGAAGCCCTTAAAAAACAGCACGCACTTTGGTTAAAAAAGAACCCGCTCGCAAAAGAAGACCCTGCGGGTTACAACAAGATGTGGCCCTTTGAGCCAAGCGACAACATCGCCCTGCTTGAAAATGGTCTAGCGGTCACTTATGACCCTTATCGCTTGGCACCCTACTCTTTTGGCAAGCCCACGATCTACATCCCCTACCGAGAGCTCAAAGGTGTTTTGCGGCCTGAGCTACTGCCTAAAAGCTGAGCACAAGCGCGTCAGCGGCCTCTTGTCTACACCCAAAGAGGCGCCGTCTAGTTGGATCCCAATGAAAACAGCTTCCTCGACGAGCAATCGTGTCCGCTTTGAGTCGCTCAGGGCTTTGCTTTACGATTTGCCACGATCTTTTCAAGTGCCTTGGCCAACTCTTCTTTACCGCGCGAGCGGGCCACGTCAATCGCGTCTTGCGCTTTGAGGTTTGACCGACTTGGATCGGCGCCTCCATTAATCAAAACCTGAACGGTTTCAACGCTATCAGCCCGAACAGCGAGGATCAGAGCCGTATCACCGTCTGGTGTTAGCTCGTTGGGCAAAGCACCTTTTTCGAGCAAAAACTTAGCAACTTCAGCGCGCGCTTTGACAGCCGCATAGTGCAGTGGGGTCCAGCCCTCTTTATTGACCTGCGCACCTTTGTTAATTAAGGCCTTAACGCGTGGTACGTCACCAATGAGCGCGACGTACATGAGTGGAGTCTCGTTGTACTGGTTTGACATATTCACGTTAATTTTTGGCGCAGCCAGTAGAGCGTCAAAGACCTGCCAGGCACCATCGCGGGTAGACTGAATCAAGCCCGTCTGTTGGTTAGGGCTACGCGTATTGGGATCGAAACCAGACGCTAGTAAGGCTTTTACGTCGGCAACATTATCGTTGGCAACATACACCCAGTAATCCTTAACGTTGGCCGCAATTGCGGGCGAAGTCAAAACCAAGCAGCTACTCAAAGCGGTGAGTACTAAGCCAACGAAAACACGACGGGCTTTGCAGATGATAGTTTGCATAAAAATAAAAGATAATAAATTAAGGTTTAATATCCGGATAAATTTAATTTTATATATGAAAATATTTGACTGATATAGAATTTACTTTAACTGTTAAATATTTGATAAATAACAAGATATATACGACATTAATTAAATACAGTAATCACTTGAAGTAAAACACTTTTTATATATTTTTAATTGACAAAAACTTAAGCGCTACTAATACCATAAAACACATTATAAAACTAACTTATCTTATTGAATAATTTGAAAAAATTTTCTGTGGATGCTAATTCAACTTCTTTTAATGAGCATCCTCTAAGCTCAGCGATTTTTTCGGCAACATGAATAACTTTAGACGGATCGTTTAATTTTCCACGAAACGGTACTGGTGCTAAATAAGGCGAATCAGTCTCAATCAAAATCCTGTCCAAAGGCATTTGCTTGGCAACCTCTTGCAATGCCACGGCAGTCTTGAATGTGACAATTCCTGAAAAAGAGATATAAAAATTCATCTCCATCGCCGCTTGAGCAACTTCCCATGACTCGGTAAAACAATGCATCACGCCGCCAACCTCGCCCGCACCCTCTTCGCGCATTAAGCGCAGCGTATCCTCTGAGGCCGAGCGCGTATGGATAATCAAGGGCAGCCCACACTGTCTCGCCGCTCGAATGTGGCATCTAAAGCGTTCACGCTGCCACTCAAGGTCGCCAGTCAGTCGAAAATAATCGAGTCCAGTTTCGCCAATCGCAACCACTCGAGGGTGATTACTGCGGGCTACCAGCTCTTCTACGCTTGGCTCGATCGTATCTTCGTAATCTGGGTGCACGCCCACCGACGCCCAAAGTGGCTCGTGCCGCTCAACCAAGGAAATTAAAGCAGGCCAATCGGGCAGATTGACGCTCACGCACAGAGCATGTGACACCTGATTGGTTTGCATCCGCTGCAAAATATCAGGCATTTGCTCAACGAGCTTCGGAAAATCAACGTGACAATGTGAATCAACGAACATACAAATCTGACAGCCTTTTTTTGAAAATCAACGCCACAGTGTGAAGCGACAAACATACAAATCTGAAAATATTTTTTGAAAATCAACGCCACAAAGTGATGCAGCGAACATGCAAACTTGAAGTTCTTGGTTAACGCGCTAGCGCCCGAGTGGGTTGGCACGCCGCAGCAATACGCTGCAACACCGCATGGGCAAAGAGCTTTCCATTCAAGGTGTGGCCTGCGACCCGCCGCTGTTGGTTAAGCCAGTCGGCTAGTTCGCTGAGTTGTGCGACCGCCAGCTGCGCGCACAGCACAGCCAACGACTTGTGCAACGCCGGGAAATACCGAATCTCTAGGCCATGCGCTTTGAGGTTCATATCGATCACAAGACGCTGCAACAGCTCAATCCACTGACTGGCGGGCTCTTTTGAAATCGTGTCTGCCAGCTGACCAACATTCATCCCCGTCCCTTTTTCTAGACTCGTCACAAAGGTGGCAAGCCATTCAGGGCAAGGTTGCGGTTGTGTTTCGGCCATTTTTTTGGCCAGGACCGGCGCCCCTCCTGAGGCGGCTAACCAGGCTGCAGCGTTGGTGACTTTTTGCTCGGCCAACCAAGCTTGCGCAATGGCGGCCGAGGGCGTGGCCAAAGGCAGCCGTCTGCAACGCGACAACAGTGTTGGCAGTAGGCGATCGGGTGCATCAGCCACCAATAAAAAGATCGTGGCCGGAGGCGGTTCTTCAAGCACTTTAAGTAAAGCATTACCTGAAATATGTGTCAGCGCCTCAGCTGGGTAGATCAGCGCCACTCTAAAGCCTGAGCGGTGTGTGGCGTTATTAAACCAAGGCGCAAGATTACGAATCTGGTCTACACGAATGTCTTTTGAGGGCGCGCGCTTAGAAGAACCCGTCGCCTCAGCAGCTGGCGCGCTCTCGGCGCCATCTTCATCGTCTTGGTCAGCCCCCTCTTCGAGTGCAATGACCTCGGGACGAATACGCTTGAGGTCAGGGTGATGTCCTTTGGCAACCCAGCCGCAGGCCAGACACTGACCGCAGGCCAGGCCGTTGACAGGTGACTCGCACATCAGCGCAGCCGCGGCCGCGAAGACAAACTCACGTTTACCGATACCAGCCAGCCCGTGTACCAACCAAGCATGGGCAAAGCGCTCGCGCTGCCCAAGCCACTGTTGCGCCACTTCGAGCTGCCACGGAAAGAATTGAGCGGTAATCATATGGGGCGCCACTTCGTTACGATCTGCAATTGAGCGGCGCTCATGCGAGGCCTCTCATGGTGACAAGCTGATCTAATTGTTGCGACAAGTGCTGACGGATCTGTTCAATGGTTTGCGTCGCGTCAATGCGCTGGATACGCGCGCCGTGTTGTTGAGCCCGGGCAAGATAAACGGCGCGAGTGCGTTCGAAGAAGGCATCCGCCTCTTGCTCAAAGCGATCTTGTTCGCGCGTACGATCGAGCCGCTCGCGCGCAACGGCGAGTGGCACATCAAATAGCCAGGTGCAATCAGGTTGTAAGTCGGGGTGCACCCAATGTTCAAGCGCGGCAATACGCTCGACGCCAAGTTCGCGGCCGCCGCCTTGATAGGCAAAGGTGGCGTCGGTAAACCGATCGCACACCACCCATTGCCCCGCGCTCAGGGCCGGCTCAATCACAAGCTTAAGATGCTCGGCGCGCGCGGCAAACATGAGCAAGGTTTCACACTCAAGACTCATGGATTGGTGCAGCAAGAGCGCACGCAGCTTTTCGCCGAGCTCGGTACCACCCGGTTCGCGGGTACAAACGACTTGCACACCCCGCTCAGTCAATTGATCGACTAACCATTGCACGTGCGTGCTTTTGCCGGCACCATCGACGCCCTCTAGGGTTAAAAATAGCCCGCGTGACTGTTTGTTCAAGGCTTGCGACCCAAAATGTAGATCGCCACATTTTTATTGTGTTCAGGAAGCGTGACCGCAAAGGCGCTGCTGCCATCCCCTTTTGAAACGAAGTACAAATAATTATGTTTTTCGGGGTTCAGCGCGGCGGCAAGGGCGGCACGACCACTGCTAGCAATTGGGCCGGGCGGTAGGCCCAGGCGGGTGTAGGTGTTGTAGGGTGTGTCGGTCGTGAGGTCTTGCTTACGCAATTTGCCGCTATAACTTTCGCCCAGTCCGTAAATCACGGTCGGGTCCGTTTGCAACAACATATTGATACGCAGCCGGTTACTAAATACCCCCGCAATGCGCGCCCGGTCGGCCGCTTGACCCGTCTCTTTCTCAACAATTGAGGCTAAGATCAACGCCTCGTAGGGAGTTTTCAAGACGTTGTTTGGCGCTCGATTCGCCCAGGCACGCTCTAAGATTTTTTGCTGGGTTCGGGCGGCGCGTTCTAGCAACTCGACATCTGTGGTGCCAATTGAAAATATATATGTATCCGGAAAAAATAATCCCTCTAGCGAGCTAGCTTGCCCTTGTGGATTGACACGCTTGAGTAAATCAGCATCGCTGACTTGCCCAAGCGTTTGTTTAATATCAGGATGCTGAGCCAATGCAGACCGAATCTGGCGCAGATTCCAGCCTTCAACGAAGGTAATTTGCCGAGCCGTCACATCACCAAGCGCCATGCGACGCAGCACCGTACGGGGGCTATCCCCGTGGACCAGTTGATAGCCTCCTGCTTTAATTTTGGTATCGAGCTCACCTAAGCGCGCGAGCACAACGAACGCCTGAGCGTTCAGAGGGACTCCGGCTTGATTGATTAATTGTGCGATGCTTGAAGGTGTCGCGCCAGGCGGCACCAGGATATCTACCCGTTCAGTCGGCAGCGTGAGTGCGCCATTCACCCAGACGTAGGCAGTCGTCGCCGCCCCACCCACCAACAGGATCAGGGGCAAAACCAGATAAAGCAGAAGTTTATTCAAGGCATTCATAGGTACGACAGTTTAATATGTAACACGGCGATTCAAAAACGAATGATTGAGACCTATGCACCCCATACTGACCCAACCGCTTACACCTAAGGCTGCTAGCCTGCCTGAGGCTTTGGTGATTTACCCCTTAGAGGACTTGGCCTTGTTTGAAGCCACGGGTGCCGATGCCTTATCGTTTTTGCAAGGTCAGATTACGAACGATATTTTGAGTGTAGGCCCAGAGCAGGCCAAGCTCGCAGGTTATTGCACCGCGCAGGGCCGGCTACTCGCGACCATGGTCATGACCGCACTGCCCGACGCGCCAGCAGGCGGACTGATCGGGCTGATGCGACAAGACATTTTAGCCTCTGTACTAAAGCGCTTAAGTATGTTTGTGCTGCGTGCCAAAGTTAAATTCGGCGCGAGCACCTCTAGCGCGGTCGGTGCCTCACTTGCTGCCCATCAAGTTGGCGCATTGACTCAAGCGCTTGGGCATACGCTGCCAATGTCTGCCTGGCAGGTGGCCGCCACGGCCACAGGTCTGTGGATCTGTGCCCCAACCGCCTCGACTGAACCAGGTCTTGCGACCTTACGCTGGTGGTGGCTGGCAAGCGAGGCGAACGCGGCGTTATGTCAAGATTTGAAGTTACCTCATGTGTTGGGCACCGCAGAGCAATGGCATTGTCAGGATATTGCCGCTGGCCTGCCCTGGATCGAAGCGGCCACCCAAGACCTTTTGATCCCCCAAACATTGAACCTAGATTTAATCGAGGGCGTAAGTTTTACAAAGGGCTGCTATCCCGGCCAAGAAATTGTTGCCCGTAGCCACTACCGCGGTACGGTCAAACGTCGTATGCACTTTGGCAAAATCGAGGCGGATCAAGCACTGACCCTAACCGCTGGAGCCGATATTTTTGATGCACAAGGCTCAGAACAAGCCTGCGGACGCGTCATTAACAGCGCCTCAAGTGTTAAGTCACACCCCGAAGGCGCAACCAAAACTGGCGATGCAGGCACCACCTACGTATTATTTGAAACAACCTTTGACGCGCTCGAACACAACGCGCTGCACCTAGGTGCACGCGATGGCGCACCGATCACATTGCTCAGCCTGCCCTACTCGACCAAGCCCGCTTGAATTCCGGGGCTGCCCCCGAGCACTGACAGACGCTCTTGCGTTTGTGGTTTTTCGAGCTTTACCCGACCTAATTATTCAGACCCAGGCGATACAAGGGATGCTGCTCAGCGAGAAACGGTAGCGTAAAGAATTTTTCTACCCACGCTTCAGTGGCCTCGTTAAGCGTCGCGGGGTTCCATTTCGGTTGTTTATCTTTGTCAATTAAGAGCGCCCGAATCCCCTCGGCAAAATCGCCATGCGAGGCGCATATCAAACCGGCGACCCACTCGAAGCGGTAGGCATCAGCTAGCGACAAGTGCTTGACCCGTTTGAGCAAGGTATACGTTAAGCGAGCCGAGCCGGGTGAACCCGCGCCAAGCGTTTTTGCAGCACGCTGTAACCAAGGGTCAGAGTGCTCGGTGAGAGCCATTAAGGCCGCTACGATTTTATTAAGGTCTGAGCCCACGCAGCACGCGTGAATCAAAGATAAGTGTTGCTGCAAAGGCCCCATTGCCACGGCAGGGTCAGTCGCCAAGCGCGCGAGCACCTCATCTAGCAAGGCCTCGTTTTTACCCGCTGCTTGAACATCGTTTTGACCGTTTGCGCAGACATCGTTTTGACCCTTGGCTTGGACACCGCTT
Source organism: Bordetella parapertussis (assembly GCA_945911685.1). Classification (GTDB taxonomy): domain Bacteria; phylum Pseudomonadota; class Gammaproteobacteria; order Burkholderiales; family Burkholderiaceae_B; genus Zwartia; species Zwartia parapertussis_K. The sequence goes on along the minus strand of CAMEAW010000005.1, from coordinate 30,359 downwards.
TGATTGTCGGCCTGGACATCATTTTTACCGTTTGCTTGAGCCGCGTTCGCATACCAAGCTTGTTTGGTCAGTTGTTCAAGCAACAGCGGCCACGTGTCACGCGTCAAATGGTAATCCGCCATCCCGGCAAACAAAGCATCGGCGGCACCGATCTGCGCACCGGTCAAACCGAGAAACAAACCGGTTTTGCCAGGCAAGCGATTTAACATCCATGTGCCCCCCACATCGGGAAACAAACCAATCGAGATCTCTGGCATCGCCAAGCGCGAAGTCTCGGTCACAACGCGGTGACTGGCACCCATCATCAACCCCATACCGCCACCCATCACGATACCATCGCCCCAAACCACAATCGGTTTAGGAAACGTATGCAGGCGGTAGTCTAGCGCGTACTCTTCTGCAAAAAACGTACCGGCGTGTGTGTTGTCGATCGCAGCTTTGCCGAGGTTGCTCACCATACTGTGGTGTAGCGCGTGCAGATCACCCCCCGCACAAAACGCCTTATCGCCGGCACCCTTAAGAATCAGCAACGCGATCGCAGGATCTTTTGCCCAGACTTCAATCTGCGTTGCCAGCAAACGCGTCATTTCGAGTGACAAGCCATTAAGGGTTTTAGGCGCGTTCAATGTCGCGACCCCAATCCGCGTGCCATTTGCACAGTTCAGTTCATCAAACAGAACAACTGCATTGTTGTTTTCTACAGCACTCATCGTACGTCAGCACCTTTTTCAAGTAATTGGCGCGCAATAATCACACGCATGATTTCGTTGGTCCCTTCAAGGATTTGGTGCACGCGCGTATCGCGCACCAACCGCTCGAGTGGGTAATCTTTCAGATAACCGTAGCCGCCATGCAGCTGTTGCGCATCCAAGCAAACTTGAAAGCCTAGATCGGTCGCAAAGCGCTTAGCCATCGCGCAGTAGGTTGAGGCGTCGGGCGAGCCCGCATCGAGCTTACAGGCGGCGAGTCGCACCATTTGTCGCGCGGCCACAGTATGGGTTGCCATATCTGCGTATTTAAATTGCAAAGCCTGAAAACTCGCGAGTGGCTGCTTAAACTGTTTACGCTCAAGCATGTAGGTGTGGGCTGCCTCAAGCGCACCTTGCGCGGCGCCTACCGAGCAAGTTGCGATGTTAATGCGGCCTCCGTCCAAGCCGCGCATGGCAATCTTAAAGCCCTCGCCTTCTTTACCTAATAAGTTTTCAACCGGTACGCGTACATTTTCAAACTTGATGGCGCGGGTGCTTTGACTGTTCCAGCCCATCTTGTTTTCTTTACGACCAAAGCTGATACCCTCGAGTGTTGCCGGCACCACAAAGGCAGACACTCCAGAGGGGCCGTTACCCCCCGTACGCGCCATGACAATCAGTACGTCGGTATCACCGCCACCAGAAATAAAAGCCTTGGCACCATTCAACACATAGTGTTCGCCTTCGAGCACTGCGTGGCTGGTCAACGATGCCGCATCAGATCCTGCACCAGGCTCGGTGAGGCAGTACGAGGCCAGTCTCTCGCCTGCAGCCAAGGGCCTGCCCCACTGCTCACACACAGTAGCAGTACCCCACTCGCCCACCATCCACGTCGCCATATTGTGGATGGTTAAAAAGGCAGCCGTTGAGGGATCGATCGCCGCCATCTCTTCAAACACCAAGGTCGCATCCAACCTGGGCAAACCCAAGCCACCAATCTCTGGCGAGGCGTACATAGCGCCAAACCCCATGCGCCCAGCGAGCTTAAGCGTCTCGATCGGAAAAATAGACTCTTGATCCCAGCGCGCAGCGTGCGGTGCGAGTTCGCCCAAAGCAAACTCTTTTGCGGCCTGTGCAAAGGCCACTTGATCCTCATTCAGTTCCATATCCATCGCGGTCTCCTGAAAGTGTTACACCGTCAAATCATCAATCGGCATTTTCTTTTTAATATTTCGTACTTTTTCACGATGAAGCGCCCGCCGTCGGCGCGCAGCCTTCGGTTCAACAACCAGTGGGCGACAAAGCTCGATACGGTCACCGTCGCTTAATATCCGAGTTAAATCGCAACGCTGCCCAAAAATAGCAAAACCAGTCGGTTGATACTTTTGTAACAAGCCACTGAGCTCAATCGCCTGCCTAACCTGCGTGCCGACAGGCACAGAGAGTGAAACCGAGCTTACCTGATCGAGGTTAGCCCAAATGACCGAAACTGCCAGTGCACCAGAGTCGACCGAAGCCTCTTGCTCAACTTGCGGCTCGGCATTCTGTCCGATCTGAGAAGCGGTGCGCGACTCAGTTGGCGGCTCAGACCGCATTTCATTTCTCTGTGTGTCACGATTGTCAGTTGTCGCCATCACTGCCTTTAGCCTTGACCATAAACAGCCTGAGCGCGCTGGGTGAACGAGTCGATAAAACTTGAGGCAATCCGGTTAAAGATTGGGCCAACCAAGGCCTCGAGCGTGCGGCTTGAAAAGGCGTACTTTAAGGTAAAGAGCACCTTGCAAGCGTCTTCAGAAAGCGGCAAAAATACCCACTCACCGGTCAACTCAGAAAAAGGCCCATCGACCAATTCAAGCTCAATCTTATTGGGGTAATCGTGCCGATTGCGCGTCGTAAACGTTTGTCGAAGACCCGCTAAGGCGATGGTGATTGAGGCCTGCATACCGTGCTCGTCACGCTGACTGACGGCCGCACCGCCGCACCAAGGCATAAATTCAGGATATTTTTCGACCTCGGCTACCAACTCAAACATTTGGCTTGCACTAAAAGGGACTAGGATAGAACGCTCGACGCAATGCATTGTGGATCGTGAATGGTTGCTAGAATAGAGGCATTTTACCGGTATCACACCAGAAGTCTTAGGCCCCATGAGCATTATTGAAAACCGCAAAGCTTTTCACGACTACCTAATTGAAGAACGCTTCGAGGCGGGCCTTGTGCTGCAAGGCTGGGAGGTCAAAGCAATTCGCGAGGGTCGGGCGCAACTTAAAGAAAGCTATGTGGTCGTGCTTGAGGCCGAAATATGGCTGATCGGCATGCATATTAGCCCTTTATTGTCAGCTTCAACCCATATTTTGCCTGACGCAACGCGCACCCGTAAGTTGCTGCTGAAGGCCGAAGAGATCAGTAAACTCATTGGCAAGGTCGAGCAACGTGGCTTTGCCCTGGTGCCGATCAATTTGCACTACAAAAATGGCCGTATCAAGCTCGATTTTGGCCTTGGTAAAGGTAAAAAGCTGCACGACAAGCGAGACGCCTCGCAAGAAAAAGACTGGGCCCGTGAAAAAGAACGTCTCATGAAGCACGACACCCGTCATCGCGATTAAGGCTCTACTTTCAAACGAGCGCCTTTGGGAAACAAAAAAGCGAAGAGATCTCTTCGCTTTTTTGCTCAAACAAGGCGACTCAGCGTCGCTGCTACTACTTCGCAGCTAAACGTTGCCAAGTATCGACAACGGTGTCGGGGTTCAACGACATCGACAAAATACCTTCATCTTTTAGCCACTGCGCAAGATCAGGATGGTCGCTCGGGCCTTGGCCGCAAATGCCAACGTACTTGCCCGCTTTGAGGCAGGCGCCAATCGCACGTTGCAGCATGAACTTAACGGCATCATCACGCTCATCAAAGTCGGCGGCTAGAAGTTCCATCCCAGAATCGCGATCTAAACCAAGCGTTAACTGAGTCATGTCATTAGAGCCGATTGAGAAACCATCAAAGTGCTCAAGAAACTGCTCGGCCAAAATAGCGTTAGACGGAACCTCACACATCATGATGATGCGTAACCCATTTTCACCACGCGCCAAGCCATGGTCTGCTAACAGGTTGACAACACGCTCGGCTTGTTTAACCGTGCGAACAAAAGGCACCATGATCTCAACGTTGGTCAGGCCCATTTGTTCACGCACGCGCTTGAGAGCTTCGCATTCCATTTTGAAACACTCGGCAAAATCTTCAGAAACGTAACGCGAAGCACCACGAAAACCCAACATCGGATTTTCTTCTTCGGGTTCGTAGCGAGCGCCGCCTACCAGTTTGCGATATTCGTTTGATTTGAAATCAGACAAGCGTACGATGACCGATTTAGGATAGAAAGCGGCTGCAATCGTCGCGATGCCATCCGCAAGTTTTTCGACAAAAAAGGTACGCGGGCTGGCATGACCACGTGCGGCCGACTCGACAGCCACTTTAAGTTCGGTGTCAATATTTGGATAATCGAGCACAGCTTTTGGATGGATACCAATATTGTTATTGATAATAAACTCGAGACGCGCTAACCCAACGCCATGATTAGGGATCTGCGAAAAATCAAACGCTAGCTGTGGGTTGCCAACGTTCATCATGATCTTCAGGCCGATCTCGGGCATCACACCGCGACGCACCTCTTCGACTTCAGTTTCAATTAAGCCGTCGTAAATGCGCCCTTCATCGCCCTCAGCACACGAGACGGTGACCAGCGAGCCTTCGGTCAAGCAATCGGTGGCGTCGCCGCAGCCCACGACCGCCGGTATGCCAAGCTCACGCGCAATGATCGCAGCATGGCAGGTGCGACCCCCGCGATTCGTCACAATCGCTGAGGCGCGCTTCATCACGGGCTCCCAGTTAGGGTCGGTCATATCGGTGACCAAGACATCACCCGGTTGCACCTGATCCATTTCTGAAATGTCGCCAACAATACGCACGCGACCTGAACCTATTTTTTGCCCAATTGCACGACCGGTGATTAACACCTTGCCGGTTGCCTTTAAGCGATAGCGCAATTGCACATCGTTGTGCCCCTGCTGTGATTTAACAGTCTCTGGGCGTGCTTGTAAAATATAGATCTTGCCATCAATGCCATCACGACCCCACTCAATATCCATTGGACGTTGATAGTGTTTTTCAATGATGACGGCATAGCGTGCAAGTTCGATGACTTCATCATCAGTGAGCGAGAAACGATTACGTTCAGAGACAGGCACATCGACGGTACGTACGGCCCGACCCTCGGGGCGCTCGGGATCGAATTCCATTTTAAGAAGCTTTGAGCCGATGCGTCGGTTGACGATTGGATAAAAGCCCGATTCAAGCGTGGGTTTAAACACGTAAAACTCGTCGGGGTTGACGGCACCCTGCACAACGGTCTCGCCTAAACCATACGATGACGTAATAAACACCACATCTTCAAAGCCCGATTCAGTATCAAGCGTAAACATCACGCCCGCGCTGCCTTTGTCAGAGCGCACCATGCGTTGAATACCTGCTGACAGTGCAACATCAGCATGGGCATAACCTTTATGCACGCGGTACGAAATCGCACGATCGTTGTACAGCGAGGCAAACACGTGACGAATCTTGTCGATGACATCGTCAAAGCCCACCACGTTTAAGAAAGTTTCTTGCTGACCGGCAAACGAGGCGTCAGGCAAGTCTTCGGCGGTTGCCGAAGAGCGCACGGCAAACGAACCTTTGCCGTCGGCATCCAACAGTGCAAAGGCTGACTTAATGTCATCATTCAACTGCTGCGGTAAGGGCGCTTCAGTAATCCACTGACGAATTTGTGCACCGGCTAACGCCAGTTCACGCACATCTTCAGGGTTTAAGGTGGTGAGGCGCTCGGCGATACGCTGATCAAGGCCGGTGCCAGATAAAAAATCACGAAACGCCTGGGCCGTTGTGGCAAAGCCGCCTGGGACGCGTACCCCTGCGTCAGCGAGTTGGCTGATCATCTCGCCTAGTGAAGCGTTTTTACCCCCGACCGAGTCAACATCCGTCATGCGGAGATGCTCAAATGAAACAACATACGACATAGAAACCACCTTGGACAATATAAGAAAGCGAGTTTGGTCAACGTGCCTAACAGGCTGACCAAACTGGCCTTAGTCGTCAATAGTCGTCATTGCGTTAAAGCTTAAATCGTGATTAGTCGTCACTGCGGTCTAGCTTAAATCGGCTGCGCGATACACTCGATTTGTTGCATCGCATTATACTACTCAAGAATAATGTTCCGGATTAAAATTGAATGAATAGCTCGCCGCTCGATCGCACCGTCTTTATCATCTCGGATGGCACTGGGATCACGGCTGAAACCTTTAGTCATTCTGTTTTATCGCAATTTGACTCTGTCAGTTTCAAGCAAGTTCGGATGCCTTTTGTTGACACCGTCGAAAAAGCCGAAGGTGTTGTGGGGCGTATCAATCGCTGTGCAGTTGATCAGGGCAATAAACCCATCGTATTCACGACCCTAGTGAATACAGAAATCTTAGCGCGCGTCAAAACTGCCAACGCTTTGTTTTTGGATTTATTTGGCGCCTTTGTTGAACCACTTGAACATAACTTAGGAATCAAGTCGAGTCACTCGATTGGTAAATCGCATCTCTCGGTCAGCTCAATCGCGTATCGCAATCGTATCGAGGCGATTAACTTTAGTTTGGCCCACGACGATGGGCAGTTTGTAAAGGGGCTCGCCCAAGCCGATGTGATTTTGATTGGCGTCTCACGCTGTGGCAAAACGCCTACTAGTTTGTATCTTGCCATGCAATACGGAATCAAAGCCGCGAATTTTCCGTTGATCCCTGAAGACTTTGAGCGCAACGCATTGCCCGGCACTTTAACGCAATACAAGCAAAAATTATTTGGATTGACGATTCAACCCGAACGCCTAACCGAAGTGCGCAACGAGCGTCGACCTGATAGCGTTTACTCCTCGCTGGCGCAGTGTCGTCACGAAGTCGCAGAGGCCGAGCGCCTCATGAGACGCGATTCAATTCCGATGCTTTCCACTACAACGAAATCGATCGAAGAAATTTCAACGACTGTCATGCAAGAAGTTGGGCTCGATAAGCACTCGACGTACTGAGGACTCTCGAGATTGAACTTGATCGGCGATCGGCGTAATAGTGATGCGCGAGGTTGAACTTGATCAGTCAACGTTCGGACCACGACACTTAGCACTAAACCGCTTTAGTCAACTCAGCTTGCGATGCTGCCTACGCTGTTCAAATAAACAAATCGCAGCGGCGGCCGTTACATTGAGTGACTCAGCGCCAGTAAGATCGTGGGCAATCTTGACACGAAGCTTGGCGCGTTTAAGTAAGCCCGCATCGACACCCTGCCCTTCGTTACCAAAGACCCAGGCGCAATGGTCTGGCAGCTCTGTTGCGAACAAGTCTTGCGCTTCAGTTAAAGAAGTCACCACCAACGGAATCTCGAGTGTGGCGATCATCGCGTCAAGATCTGCTTGCTCGTGCAGACGTAAAGCAAAATGTGCGCCCTGCCCACTGCGCAATACGCGGGGTGACCACAAGGTGGCTGTGCCTGTTGTGGCAAAGACCCGCTTGATGCCAGCTGCCGCACAGGTGCGAAGCAAGGTGCCTACATTACCCGGATCTTGAATGCGATCCAACACCACCACCGACTCTTTGATGCGCATTGGTAAGGTATCAACCTTTGGTTGAACCACAAACAATACGCCTTGATTGGTATTGAAGTCAGACAAACCACCCAGAAGGCTTCCCGACATGGTCAAGCAGAGCTCAGGCGCGAGCTTATCAATTAAGTCTTGCAACTGAGGCTCTTGCACTCTGTCGATATCAAAGATCGCGTACTGCGGCGGGCGCCCCACCGTCAACCAAGACTCGCACAGATGAATGCCGTCAAGAATCACAGGTTCACCACGACGCCCAGCGCTCGACTGCCATTTATACAGCTGCTTAAACAGTGGGTTCGAACGCGATTCAATATGTTTCAAGATACTTCCAATAAACGTCGTACAGGTGCAAAACTGCGACGATGCGCAGGACAAGGGCCAAACTCTTTTAATCGTGCCATATGCAACGCAGTGCCGTAGCCCTTATGCAGATTAAAACCATACTCTGGGTATTCGCCATGCAAACGCAGCAGTTCTGCATCACGCGCTGTTTTCGCCAAGATCGACGCCGCTGAAATCGCAGGCACGAGCGCATCGCCTTTAACAACCGTTTGCACACGGCAGGCCAGACGTGGTGCTTGATTACCGTCCACCCAGGCAAGCTGAGGGGAAATATTTAAGCCCTGCACCGCGCGCTGCATCGCCAATAATGTGGCTTGAAGAATATTAAGCTCGTCAATCTCTTGCACCGTCGCGAGGGCCACACACCACGCTAGCGCACGTTGTTGGATCAAGGGCGCCAAGGCCTCGCGACGCTTTTCGGTTAACACTTTTGAATCTGCCAAGCCCTCTATCGGTTGGGCGGGGTCTAGTATCACTGCCGCGGCATACACATCGCCCGCCAAAGGGCCGCGACCAGCCTCATCGACTCCGGCACAATATTCGGCCGATGGATCGATGCTGACGAACAAACTTGGCTGCACAGCACGACTCATGGAGTTGCGTGATCCGTGTTACCGGTGTGATCGGTGTGATCGATGCCACCGGCTTGACCAGTATGAATCAGGTCCCTGCCCGACGTGCTTGACCGATGCGCCAGTTCTAAAATGACCTCGGCTGCACGACTCGCTGTATCGCACCTTAACGAATGGTGTAGCCCATGAAACCTCGCCTCGATCTCGCGCGCTTTACGCTCATCGGTAAATTTTTCGTACACCGCCTGCGCAAGCTTGTCAGGTGTGGCGTCTTCTTGAATCAACTCTGGTACGACGCTATCGTTGAGCAACACATTCGGCAGCCCCACCCAAGGCACATAAGGCCGTTGTTGACCCGATTTCCAGGCCATGATGCGGCGCACCCACGGCGACACGGCATACGAGATCACCATGGGTCGTTTGAACAGCGCCGTCTCGAGTGTGGCCGTACCGCTCGCCACTAACGCTACATCACAAGCCTCAAGCGCATCCCACGCCACCGGGCTTGCTAGTGGTGTGGTGTCTGCCGTCAAGATGTGAAGATGCTCAACCGGATACTGTTGCAATATCTGTTTGAATTCTGCCAAACGTGCCGCATTGACCATTGGTACCAGCACTTGCAGGTGCGGATCACGTTTTTGTAAGCGCTGAACGGTTTGCAAAAACCTGGGCGCAATCCATTTGATCTCAGAGGCGCGGCTGCCGGGCAACATCGCCAGCACTCTGGCACTGGGATCAAGCCCTAAGCGTTGGCGCGCCGCTGCCCGGTCGGGCTCTTGCGCGATCGCATCGGCCAGAGGGTGCCCCACAAACGTGACCGGAATTTTCTCTTTTTGATACAGTGCTTCTTCGAACGGAAACATCACTAACATATGCGAAACAGCCTCGCGAATGTGGTGAATACGTTCGTAGCGCCACGCCCAAATCGAAGGGCTGACCAAATGGACAGTCGGGATACCCGATTGCTTAAGCGTGTGCTCAAGACGCAAATTGAAATCAGGCGCATCCACGCCTAAGAACACACTCGGAGGCTCTTTCAGCCAACGGCGTTTAACATCGAGATAGGTGCGCACCAAGGTTGGCACTTGCTTAAGCGCGTCAAGGTAGCCAAAGACGGTCAAGGCTTGCATAGGGTGCCAAAGCGCCAAACCCTGTTGCATCAGCTGCGGCCCACCAATCCCCTCGGCCCGGACCTCAGCGTCTGCCTGCTGCACTCCGGCTAAAACTCTTGCAGCGATCAAATCCCCAGAAGGCTCGCCCGCAATAAGTCCAAGCCGCCAGGTCATGGGCGAATAATGCCTCGAGTACTGCTGTCCAAGAAGTCGAGCATGACCTGAAGCGCGGCCGCAACTGCAGGCTCTTCGGTTTGTCGTTGACGCATTTGTAAACGCGCTTCGTCTAAAGACAAACCACGTCGGTAGATTAATTTGTAGGCATCACGCAAGGCACTAATCTGCTCGGGCGAAAAGCCACGGCGCTTTAATCCTTCAGCATTGACCCCGACCGGAACGCACGGATTTCCCGAACTCATGATGTAAGGCGGAACATCCATATGCAAAGCGCTATGCCCTCCGGTCATGCTGTGAGCACCGACACGTCCAAATTGATGAATCGCTGCCAAACCGCCAACAATCGCCCAATCTCCGATATGGACATGTCCACCCATCTGTACGCCATTGGCCAAGATCACGTTATTACCGATTTGGCAGTCGTGCGCGACGTGTACGTAGGCCATCACCCAATTGTCTGATCCTAAACGTGTAACGCCTACGTCTTGCACCGTACCGGTGTTGATCGTCACGTATTCACGCACCATGTTCCGATCGCCAATCTCAAGTAGCGTGGGTTCGCCTGAGTATTTTTTGTCTTGAGGCATACCGCCTACAGAACAAAAACGATAGAAATAGTTGTTCTGCCCAATCGTGGTGTAGCCATCAATGACACAATGAGACCCAACCTTGGTATGAGCGTCGATTTTAACGTCTGGCCCAATAATCGAATAAGGACCAACACTCACGGTTGGGTGCAGTTGTGCCAGGGGATCGACCAACGCGGTCGTATGAATGAGCGCTGACATTTTTTATTCCACTGGGCGAATGGCACACATCAGCTTAGCCTCTGCAACCTCTTGACCATCCACAAAGGCGCGCCCCTGGTACTTGCAAATCTTGCTACCTAACCGCTCGGCGACCACTTCGATGTGCAGTTGATCGCCAGGCAAGACGGGCTTGCGAAACCGCGCGCCATCAATGCCCACGAGGTAGTAAACACTTTCTTGGTCTTTAGGCTTGAGACCCGTTTCTTCAGCAAACGAAAAAATCGCCGCTGCCTGCGCCATCGCCTCAAGAATGAGCACGCCAGGCATCACTGGATGATGCGGAAAATGCCCAACAAAAAACGGTTCATTAATCGAGACATTTTTAAGTGCCTTGATCGACTTGCCAGGTACCATTTCTAAGACCCGATCAATGAGAAGCATCGGGTAACGGTGAGGCAAACGCTCAAGAATACTTTTAATATCAAGCTGCATAGAGATTCCTGTGAAGCCCAAGAAGGGCTATTCTTAAACAATAATCTGGCGCACCGACCCTGGCGCTATTCGCGCTCGAGCTTGCGTAAGCGTTTGCGCAGCACCGAGAGCTGTGAGACCACAGCCGCATTACGTTGCCACTCTGCGTGTGGCGCAAACGGAAACACGCCGGTGTAACGACCGGGCTCTGTAACGTCGGTTGTGATGCCGGTACCACCTGAAACAAAGACATCGTCACAGATAGTCAGATGACCCGCAATCCCAGCGGCGCCAGCAATGGTGCAACGTGCGCCAATCGTGGTCGAGCCCGCCACAGCCGTACAAGCCGCAATCGCAGTGTGCGTGCCAATACGACAGTTATGCGCAATCATAATTTGATTATCGAGCTTAACGCCGTCTTCAATCACGGTATTTTCAAGCGCCCCACGATCAATCGTTGTGTTGGCCCCGATCTCGACATCATTACCGATGAGCAAACCGCCAAGCTGAGGGATTTTTCCCCAGGCTCCTTTTGCCAGGCTTGGGTCTGGCGCAAAACCAAAGCCATCTGCACCCAGCACAGCGCCACTGTGCACAATCACGCGCGAGCCGATTTGTACACCATCATAAATCGCGACACGTGGCTGAATCACCGATGAGGCGCCAACTTTGACATCGGCCCCTAAGACGCAGCCCGCGCCAATCTGCACCATGGCGTCGATCACGCAGCGTGCGCCAATTACGGCCAACGGGCCAACCGTCACGCTTGGTGCTAAGACAGCGGTTGGATCAACAACTGCTGAAGGGTGCACGCTGATTTCACGCGCAGGCTGCCGGGCCCAGTCAAACCACTGGGCAATTCGGGCGTACAGCAAATAAGGGTGCTTGCAGACGACGCGAGCGTAAGCGGGCTGCACGGGCGCCTGCGAGAGCAGTTCATCAATTTCAGGCAACACAATCACGGCGGCGGCTTTGGTCACCGCCAGTTGCTCTAGATACTTTGGATGAACGATAAAAGAGGCTTCGTATTGACCGGCATGAGGTAAAGCACCCAAGCCTGCCACAACTGGATCAATAAATTGCCCTGTTCCAGGGACAACTTTTTGTACCAAGCCCCCAGGTATCGCCTTCAGTAACTGAGAAAGTAAAGGTGCGCGCTCGGGGGCTAGTAAAACAGGCATCGTTCTATCAGGTTACTTGCCGAGAGCCTGGATCACCTTGTCAGTGATATCCACGCGTGGGTTAACCGTCACAGCATCCTGAATCACGATGTCATAGCTTTCTTGCTCGGCAATCTTTTTGATTGCGGCATTTGCTTTTTCAATAATGGTGGCAAACTCTTCGTTACGACGGCGACTTGAGTCTTCTTGAATCTCACGACGTTTGCGTTGTAAGTCGGCATCGAGGTTGGCTAATTCGCGCTGACGTTTGTTGCGCTCAGACTCGGACAAGACTGGCGCGTCTTTTTCGAGCTGCTGCGCACGGCTACGTAGATTATTCACTTGCTTCTCGAGCTCTTCGGCACGCTTTTTGAATTCATTTTCAATCTTGGTTTGCGCAGCTTTTGCTGGCGCAGAATCACGCAAAATCCGCTCTGTATTCACAAACCCAATCTTGGTGCCCTGCCCTTGAGCGATAACGGGTGTCGTCAGTGCAAGTGTCAGCACGGTGCCTGACACGGCAACTAAGCTAAGCGCGCGATACGCAAGGCGATTGAAAACTGAGCGATTCGTGGTGGTCATAAAAACAGACATTATTAAAGTCTCACAAAAAACATATTTCAGCACGCAATTGTGCAAATAATTAAACCTAGAAGCCGGTACCGATTTGGAACTGGAAGACCTGTAAGTTATCGCCATCTTTAGCATTTAAAGGCTTAGCAAGCGAAAGCTGCAGCGGACCAAGCGGTGATATCCATGACAGACCAATACCAGCCGAATAACGAATATTGGCTAAATTAATCGCAGTGTCGTTACCGTAGCCATCTGTGCCGTAAACCTGACCACCATCCACAAAGGTAAACCAACGTAAGGTGCGGTCGTTTTGAGTGCCAGGCATTGGGAAATAAAACTGCACGTTACCCACTACGCGCTTCGAGCCACCTAGGTAAGTACCTGTCAGCAAGTCGCGAGGGCCCATCGAGTTTTGCGAGAAACCTCGAACGGTACCGATACCACCGGCGTACACATTTTTGAAAATTGGGTATTGCAGATCGCTATAGCTTTTGCCGTAGTCAAACAAAGCGTTAAAGGCAAGGGTGTAATCGCGTCCGACCGGAATGAACAGTTGTTGCTGAGCACCCAACATGTAGTATTTCAAATTGACCGTGCCGACGTCAGCCTTTAAGCGGGTAAAGCTACCGCGGGTAGGCGTCAAAGCGCTATCACGCGTATCTTTGGCCCAGCCAGTGTTCAAAATAACGGCCGTGGTGGTGTCGCCGTAGTTGTAGACGTACTCGCGATACGCTAAAGGCGAGTTGTCGTACAAACCGATCGTATTGCGTTCAACGTTGGCACCGCCGTAGATGCGATCAAATTCTGAAATGGGCACACCAAAACTCAGGCCTGCGCCAAGGGTCGTCACCTGATACATACCCGGATTATTCGAATACGGCGTCATGGTGCGGTAATAAAGCGAAGTGGTTCGGCTAATACCGTCGTTGGTAAAGTAAGGATCGGTATGCGCCAGCACCGCAGAACGGTTATACAAACTGGTGTTCAAGTTCAGCGTCAGGTTTGTGCCACTGCCGAAGACGTTATCTTCTGTGATGCCCGCAGTTAAAATCACGCCATCTACCTGACCGTAACCCACACCTAAATTGATCATACCTGTGGGTTTTTCAGTCACGGACAGATTGACATCAACCTGATCGGGTGAATTGGGCACGGGCTCGGTCGATACTTTCACGTCTTTAAAGTAGCCAAGGCGATCAAGACGGTCACGCGAAAGCTTAAGCTTGCCAGAGTCATACCAGGCAGCCTCGGGTTGCCGGAGCTCGCGCCGCACGACTTCGTCTCGGGTACGGTGGTTGCCCGTGATTTGAATTTTTCTAACATACACGCGCCGACTAGGATCGATGTAAAACGTTAGATCAGCAGTCTGGGCTTCGCGGTTTAGGATTGGATTTGGATTGACGTTGGCGAAGGCGTAGCCCAAGTTGCCCAGGTAGTCAGTGATACTTTTCGCTGTCGCGTTTGTCTTTTCACCCGAAAAAATCTCGCCCGCTTTGACTTGCACCAATGCATTGACTTCGGCCTCTAGCCCAAGCAAGTTGCCGGCCAAATTCACACTCGTGACTTTGTAGGGCTTACCTTCACTGATAGTCAGGGTAATGAAAATATCCTTACGGTCACCCGAGATCGTTACTTGGGGAGGCTCGGCTTTGTACTCAAGAAAACCACGATCGAGGTAAAAGGATCGTAAGGTCTCGAGATCGCGCTCGAGCTTTTCGCGGGAGTACTTGTCACTATCGGTGTACCAAGACAACCAGCCTGGGGTCGTCATCTTAAAGAGGCCAAGCAAATTACTTTCGGTAAAGGCTTCGCTACCGACAATTTTAATGTCGCGTATGCGGGCGACTCCGCCCTCAAACACATCAAAATTCACGCCCACACGATTGCGTGGTAGCGGCGTGACCGTAGAGGTGATTTCGGCGGCGTATTTGCCCTTGGTCAGGTATTGCTGACGCAATTCAAACTCGGCTTGCTCAAGCATTGACTGGTCAAAGACTCGCCCCTCGCCAAAGCCGATCTGGCGCAACGTGTCTGTGATGTTTTTGGGCTCAAACTCACGCATCCCCGTAAAAGACAACGACGCGATCGTAGCGCGCTCTTGCACGACCACCACGACCAAGCGATTAGACGTTTCAATGCGCACATCAGAGAACAAACCTGTTGCGTACAAGCGGCGGACCGCTTCGGTGGCAAGCGCCTCAGTAAATTGCTGACCGACTTTGACAGGAAGCTGAGCGAAGACGGTACCCGCTTCGGTGCGCTGAATGCCTTCGACGCGAATATCGCTGACAACAAAAGGCGTAAAGGCGTTAGCTGTTAAGGGGCTGGCCAGACAAAGCAGCACCAGTACCCGCACAAAGTAGGTAGACCATAGTTGCCGACAACGGGCGCGAAAAAAATCCAAGCTGACGGGCATTCTGAACAATCCTTGAAACAAGCTAACGGTCATAAATAAAATTAAAGCACGATTTTAAGGCAGAAAAGACCTAAGTAAAAATGCGCACCAGGTCATTAAAGAGGGCAACGACCATCAAGCCGGCCAGCACTACCATGCCAGCCCTTTGCCCCCAGTCGACCGAGCGAACTGAAGGTGGACTGCCGCGTACGATTTCAACTAGATAGTACAGCAGATGCCCGCCGTCTAGCATGGGAATTGGGAGTAAATTCAGTACACCTAGGCTGACGCTCACGAGCGCCAGAAACGAAATATAGGCAGCCCACCCAATTCGCGCAGTTTGCCCCGCATAATCCGCAATAGTGACCGGTCCGCTGATGTTTTTGATCGAAACTTCGCCAATCAGCATTTTTCCCATCATTTTGAGCGAAAACCAGGCGGTATCAAAGGTTTTAGTCACGCCCAGCCAAACACTTTCGATCAAGCCATAACTGACTTCGACGGTTGGCAGACTACCGCCTAATTGAAACCCTGCACGACCAACGACTTTGCCGTTTTCTAGCGTCACAGCCGCCGGGATCAACGAGATCTGCCTGATCTTGCCATCTCGCTCAACTTCTAGCGCAAGTGGCTGATTGGCGTGCGCCTGAATGATACGAATTACCTGGGCCACGTCTGGCTTGCGCTCGCCATCAATGGAAAGGATCAAATCATTCACCGCAAGGCCTGCCGCCTGGGCCACGCTCGATTCAACCACTAAACGGATCTGTGGCGTCGCACCTCCAACCGCCAGGCCCAACCTGCGTATCGGGTCTTCGCTAGAGGGATCGGCCGCAGCCGGAATCTCAAGCACGCGCGTCAACGGGCTTCCGGCACGCTCAAACGTGATTTCAACCTGCCCGCCATCCGCCGCCAACTGCAACAACGCCCAACGCACCTGCGGCCACGAGGCCACCGCTTGTTGGTTCACCGCAGTAATTTGGTCGCCACCTTGCAGGCCTGCCACCGCGGCCGCCGTGGCAGCGGGTGGTCTAGATAGAATGGCCGCGGGTTCTTGCGTACCCACCAAGTTAATCGAAGCGTAAAACGCAACCGCTAGCAGCAAATTGAAAATCGGCCCAGCCGCCACGATCGCAAAGCGCTTACCCACTGGCTGCGCCTGAAAACTTTGCGGATGTTGCTGAACGTGGCCCTGCCCACTAGCGACGTCTTGCGGCTCTTCGTCAAGCATCTTGACGTAGCCGCCCAAGGGCAGCGCCGAGAGCACCCACTCTGTTCCGTGACGATCAACTCGCTTAAGCAAAACTTTTCCAAAGCCCAGCGAAAAACGCAAGACTTTAACGCCACACCAGCGAGCCACCCAGTAGTGGCCTAGCTCATGAAAGGTAATCAGGATACCCAAGGCCACCAGAAACGCGAACAAAGTGAAAAGCATATTTCTCTTTTTGAAAACAACGCGACTGTCGTTAATCCGATGCCGCGCGACGCGCGGCCTGACGGGATAATTCGTCTAGTGCAATGATATCGTCTAAAGACGACAAACTGGCGTCAGGTCGCCCGATTTGCCAGTTTAAAGTGGCTTCGATCACTTGTGCAATCTTGGTGTATGCAAGTCTCTTATCAAGAAAGGCTGCAACCGCTACTTCGTTGGCGGCATTCAAGGCAATGCAAGCACCCTGCCCGGCTTTTAAAGCCTGAAACGACAAGGCCAAACACGGCAGCTCCTTCAGATCCGGCTGAGCAAAATCCAGACGCCCGGCTAGCGCGAGGTCTAGCAGCCCCACCCCCGAACTGATGCGCTCTGGGAACCCTAAGCCGTAGGCGATTGGCGTACGCATATCGGGTTGACCCAACTGTGCAAGCACAGAACCATCTTCGTATTCAACCATCGAATGCACCACGCTTTGCGGATGAATCACGACGCTAATCCGCTCAGCGGGCATAGCAAACAAGTGATGGGCCTCAATAACCTCTAGCCCTTTGTTCAGCATCGTGGCCGAATCAACAGAGATTTTTCTGCCCATACTCCAGTTCGGGTGTGCACAGGCTTGTTCTGGGGTAACGTGCGCCAGCTCGGCCCAGCGCTGGTTGCGAAACGGCCCACCCGAGGCGGTGAGCACGAGGCGCCGCACTCCCGCTGCGGGGCCTATTGGCGCACTGGCCCGATCATGATGCGGCAAGCATTGAAAAATTGCGTTGTGTTCGCTATCAATAGGTAAAAGCTCAGCCCCAGAGGTCCGGACCGCTGCCATAAAAAGAGAACCCGCGGCAACCAAGGCCTCTTTGTTCGCCAGCAGCACACGCTTACCTGCCTGTGCCGCGGCGAGCGCGGCAGGCAGGCCCGCCGAGCCAACAATGGCAGCCATAACGGCCTGGCTTGCCGGATCGCTCGCCACCTCAACCAAAGCCTGAGCCCCAACACGAATATCAGGGCGCTTGGGCGCATCACCCCAGGCCGTTTTAAAGCGCTCAGCCGCTACCGCGGTAGGCACAGCCACGGCGACGGCCTTTGATTCGAACGCTTGTTTTGCTAAAAGATCCATCCGACTGTGAGCAGTCAGGGTGTGCACAGCAAAACGCTCGGGATGTCGGGCAATCACATCTAAGGTGTTGTGACCAATCGAGCCTGTCGAGCCCAAAATGGTGACGTATGTTGGGGTCACCATGTGCGCCACTCGATGAGAAAAAAGCCCAGCGGGACAACCGCAACCACGGCATCAATTCGGTCGTAGACGCCACCATGACCCGGCAGCAGCTGACTTGAATCTTTGACACCAGCGCGGCGCTTGAGCAACGACTCGTACAAATCGCCCGCAATTGAAAAGATTGCCAACAATACGCCAGTGCTCAGGAGCGCAAGCCAAGACCCCTGTGATAACAAGCTTGATGCAAACGTTTGGGGCCACTGGGTAGAAATCGCTAACCACGCCACCACGCCCACTACGCCCGCAAAGGCCCCTTCGAGAGTCTTACCGGGGCTAATGCTGGGGGCTAATTTTCGACGACCAAAGGCTCGACCCGCAAAATAGGCCGCGATATCTGCCACCCAGACCACAATCAACAATGAAACGACAAACAACGCACCACGCTGCAGATACCAGTAGGACAAAGCCCCCCACGTGGCAAGTAAAGTAACCACTGCGGCGAAACTGTTTGCCAGACGATACGTAGGCACCGCCACCTGTGCACGCCATAAGGCAGGCAACAACAGCGCGATCCACAGCAAAATGGCTAAACAAACAATGCCTTGCAAAATGATCAGCGGCTTGAGTTGACCCTCAATCCAACGGTTGGCCTGCCAAACCGACACCAAAAACAAAACGCATGCGCCGATCGGGGCCCAGCTACTGCGTGACCCGAGGGTCAGTCGCAACCATTCAAAGCCAGCGAGGGCACAGGCTAGTGCCAAAAATAGCAGGAAGGGCCACGGCGATGTCGCCGCTACGACTAAGGCCAACACACCTAGCAGCACAATAGCGGTGATGATTCGTTGCTTGAGCATGCCCGTCAGCTTGCTGTCACGGCATGGACTTGCGCACTTGTTCTGCCAAATCTGCGCTCGCGGGTGCGATACCACTCAAACGATTGATGCAGCTCGGTCTCGCCGAAGTCGGGCCAGTAGCACTCTGTAAAGTAGAGTTCTGTGTAGGCCATTTGCCAGATCAAGAAATTTGAAATGCGTTGCTCACCGCCCGTACGTATAAACAAATCGGGCTCGGGTGCCCAAGCCATGGATAAATAAGGTGCCAGGCTTGTCTCGTCAAGGCCAGAAGGATCTGCCGCCAGGTCAGGACGCGCACGCAGCAAAGCTCGGGTCGCTTGAAGGATATCCCACCGCCCACCGTAATTGGCAGCGATCGTCAGGTGCAGTTTGTCGTTGTGGGCAGTTTTTTGTTGCGCCTGAGCAATCAGCTCTTGGAGCTTGGGCTCGAAGGCCGATAAGTCACCGACTACATGCAAGCGAACGCCCTGTTCTTGTAAGCGCGCAACCTCACGCTCGAGCGCCTGCACGAACAGCCGCATCAGCAACGACACCTCTTCGGCCGGGCGACGCCAATTTTCAGAGCTAAACGCAAACAATGTCAGATACTTGACCCCTGCAGCCCCACAGGTTTCTACCGCACGGCGTACCGACTGAACCCCTTTGGCATGGCCCGCAGTACGGGGCAGTAAGCGCGCGTGTGCCCAACGGCCATTGCCGTCCATGACAATTGCCACATGCGTTGGGATTGCACCCGTCACCGGGATTTCGCGGGTTGAGCTGATGACCATGTCAGAGGCGGCCTAAACCGTCAAGATCTCGGCTTCTTTTTGTGCAACCATCTTGTCGATCTCAATCACGCAACGATCTGTCAGCTTTTGCACAACGTCTTGCGCACGTCGCTCGTCGTCTTCTGAAATCTCTTTGTCTTTAATAAGTTTTTTAAACGATTCGTTCGAATCACGACGTAAATTACGCACAGCGATTTTGGCGTCTTCACCCTCTGATTTCACGACTTTATTCAAATCGCGGCGACGCTCTTCAGTCAGTGCTGGCATCGGAACACGAATGCTGTCGCCCATACCAATCGGATTTAAGCCCAGATCCGAATCCCGAATCGCCTTCTCGACAGCACCCGACATGTTTTTTTCCCAGACCTGCACGCTTAAGGTGCGAGCATCCATCAAATTGACGTTGGCGACTTGAGAGATAGGCACCGGCGAGCCGTAATACTCGACTTGCACGTGGTCAAGAATGCCAGGGTGTGCCCGGCCGGTACGAATTTTTGCCAAATTCGTTTTAAGCTGTTCAAGCGACTTAGCCATACGGCCTTGAGCAGAGGCTTGAATATCTGCAATACTCATTTCGTTTCCTTTAAACGTGAACCAACGTGCCTTCGTCTTCTCCGCTGACCGCCCGTTTTAGCGCGCCAGGTTTGTTAATCGAAAACACTCTGATCGGTAATTTTTGATCGCGGCATAAGGCGAATGCTGTGGCATCCATCACTTCAAGCCGCCGATTAATCACTTCGTCAAAACTAATACGGTTGTAACGTGTTGCGGAAGAATCTTTGTTTGGGTCAGCACTATAAATACCATCCACTTTAGTCGCTTTTAAAACGATTTCAGCACCAATTTCGGCACCCCGCAAAGAGGCGGCCGTATCGGTGGTGAAAAATGGATTACCCGTACCCGCAGCAAATACAACGACTTTGCCCTCTTCAAGATACCTGAGGGCTTTGGGGCGAATATAGGGTTCGACGACCTGCTCAATGTTGAGGGCCGATTGCACCCGAGCATCTACACCGCGGTGCTTTAGAGCATCTTGTAAAGCCAGGGCATTCATGACGGTCGCCATCATCCCCATGTAATCAGCGGTCGCTCGATCCATACCCTGAGCACCAGGCGCCACACCGCGAAAAATGTTGCCGCCACCAATCACAATCGCTAACTGCACCCCCATCGACACAACCTCAGCGACTTCTTCGGTCATGCGCATAATGGTGGCGCGGTTGATGCCAAAAGCATCGTCACCCATCAACGCTTCACCAGAAAGTTTAAGAAGAACTCTTTTGTGCATTCGGGTGGCCATGATTCAGGATTCCGGAGGGTTAAACACGTGAAAAAGTGTACGACAAACCAAGGTAAGCGTAGGGCGTGACCTTGGTTTTTTCACAAAACTAAGCGTTTCCGGCAGCTGCTGCAGCAACTTCAGCGGCAAAATCCATCGTTTTCTTTTCGATGCCTTCACCTACAACGAACAGTGAAAAACCAGCAATGGCTGCATTTTTCTCTTTAAGCATTTGAGCCACGGTCTGTTTGTCATTTTTGACGAAAGGTTGCGATAGCAGCGCAACTTCTTTCAAAAACTTCTGAACCGAGCCTTCAACCATCTTTTCGACGATCTCTGCGGGCTTGCCCGACTCGGCAGCCTTGAGGCGCGCGACTGAACGTTCGGCTTCTTTGTCTGCTTCCGCTACGCCAGATTCGTCTAGTGCCCGTGGCTTGGTCGCGGCGATATGCATCGCCAGGTCTTTACCCACTTCGTCGGCACCCGAAAACTCAACTAACACGCCAATACGACCGCTATGCACGTAGCTCGCGAGCTTGTTGGCTGTGGTGTAGCGCTTAAATCTGCGAACCGAAATATTTTCACCAATTTTGCCGACTAACGCAGCGCGCACCGATTCAACTGTGCCGGCACCAAGGTTGGCCGCTGACAGCGCCGCAACATCGGCGTAGTCGTTAGCAGAGACTTGTTTAGCCAAGTCTGCAACAAAGGCAACGAAATCGTCATTTTTTGCAACGAAATCGGTCTCGCAATTCACTTCAAGGACCGCGCCTTGTTTGGCGTCGGGCGAAATGTACAAGCCAATCAGGCCTTCGGCCGTGACGCGGCCAGCCGCTTTACTGGCCTTGCTGCCAAGCTTGACACGTAAGATCTCTTCTGCGCGAGCCATGTCTCCGTCTGCTTCAGTCAGAGCTCGCTTGCACTCCATCATGGGTGCGTCGGTTTTTTCACGCAACTCTTTAACCATTGCGGCAGTAATTTCAGCCATGTTTGCTCCAAGATTAGTGAGAGGCGCCCCGACGCATGGTCGGAGGCGCACTATTGCAATGCCCTGCGCATTCGCGCAGGCACCAGAAAAATTTACGCTTTTTCTTCAGCGACTTCGACGAATTCTTCGCCAGAAGCAAGTTCTTCAACAATACCGTTCAGACTTTGCGCACGGCCTTCGAGTACGGCATCAGCCATACCTTTGGCGTACAGTGCAATAGCCTTGGCTGAGTCATCATTACCAGGAATGATGTAATCGATGCCATCAGGTGAATGGTTGGTGTCGACCACAGCCACGACTGGGATACCCAAAGCTTGCGCCTCAAGAACCGCAATTTTGTGATAGCCAACGTCAATCATGAAAATGGCGCTAGGCAAGCCGTTCATGTCTTTAATGCCGCCAATCGACTTGTTGAGTTTGTCGAGCTCGCGCTGAAACATCAAGCCTTCTTTTTTGCTCATGCGCTCAGTACCGCCGTCGGCGATCATGACTTCCATGTCTTTCAAACGCTTGATCAAGCTTTTGACCGTTTTGAAGTTTGTGAGCATGCCGCCCAACCAACGGCTATCAACGAAAGGCATACCAGCTCGGGTGGCTTCTTGTGCCACGAGTTCGCGCGCAGCACGCTTTGTACCTACGAACAAAACGTTACCGCCTTTTGCAGCAACTGATTTCACAAACTTTGTTGCGTCGGTGTAATTAGCAACCGTTTTTTCGAGGTTGATAATATGAATTTTGTTGCGATGACCGAAGATGAAAGGTGCCATCTTGGGGTTCCAGTAACGGGTTTGGTGACCGAAGTGCACACCCGCTTCTAACATTTCACGCATTAACGACATGATTTAAGGCTCCGAGGGTTAAGTCTTGTATTACGCCTGCACTGTTTTCTATAAAAAATCAGCACCCTGGTGACGTAACACGCGATTTGATCTCATCCAGAACGACTTTTTGCGCAATCAAATGTTGCAAAGCCGCAAAAGACACAGACCGATAGTGTTAACTAAAATTTTTAAAGGCAAGCCAAGACGCGATTGCATTCAAAACTTGCATTCAACTTGCTTTATGTTTTCTTTCAGCTTGCTTTCACTTACATTCATTAAACTTACTGTACGGTATGGGTTTCAGCCGTACCAAAAACACAGTAAGCCTATAATTCTACTATCTTTCACCACTTACATTCAAGTAGCCATGGGATTAGTCACCAATCTAGCCGATTTAGACTTGATGCGCGCAGCCTGCCAAGATGCAGCCAAAGTGCTCGACTTCATTACGCCACACGTCAAAGCGGGGGTTACCACCGGCCAGCTCGATCAACTTTGCCTGCAGTTTTTAACCCAAGAGCTTAAAGTCACCTCGGCAACGGTCGGCTACGCCCCTCCAGGTTACACACCTTTTCCGGGCGCGATTTGCACCTCGGTCAATCACCAAGTCTGCCACGGGATTCCGGGCGACCGTGTCCTCAAACTTGGCGACGTACTTAATATTGATGTCACCATCATCAAAGATGGCTGGTTTGGCGACACCAGCCGGATGTATTTTGTGGGTGAACCCTCGATTTTAGCCAAACGCCTAACGGACATCACCTACGAGTGTATGTGGCTAGGGATTAAACAGGTCAAGCCGGGCAATACGCTGGGTGATATCGGCAGTGCGATTCAAAAGCATGCTGAAAAACAAGGGTTTTCAGTCGTGCGCGAATTTTGCGGTCATGGCATTGGTCAACGCTTTCATCAAGAGCCGCAAATTTTGCATTATGGGCGCCCGGGCACAGGCGATAAGCTCGAGCCGGGTTTGATCTTTACCATCGAACCCATGATCAATGCGGGTCGGCGCGAAATTCGTCAGTTGGCCGACGGCTGGACCGTCGTGACGCGCGACCACAGCTTGTCCGCGCAATGGGAGCACACCATTTTGGTTACCGAGACAGGCTACGAGGTGCTCACGATCTCTGAGGGCATGCCTGCGCCGCCAGCCCTGATCGCGGCTTAAAGGCTGGCGTCATGACTGACGAAAGCGCCATCGCAGAAATCCGTGCCAGTTTGCAAAGCAGCCGCCAGGCTGCGATCGAGCAGTATCGCCAAGCGTTGCGTCCTGATACCTTGCTTGTTGCGCTGTGCAACTGTGCTGACCAGGCGCTCAGGCAACTTCTCGAACTCTTTCCTTTACCAAAAGGCGCCGCGCTGGCCGCCGTCGGAGGCTATGGACGTGGTGAGCTTTATCCCTTTTCGGATGTCGATTTACTGATCATTTTGAAAGACGATCTCGACACACAGGCTGAAGCGACCCTGAGCGGCTTGGTTGCGGCAATGTGGGATGTCGGACTTGAACCTGGCTATAGCGTCAGAACGATTGAGCAGTGCGTTAAAGAAGCTGGTGCCGACATCACCGTCGAAACCTCGTTGCTTGAAAGTCGCTGGATCGCGGGTAGCAAAACTCTGGCCAAACTTTTCGAAAAAACCATGACGGCGAGGCTTGACCCGCAACAGTTTTTTCGAGCCAAACGTGCCGAGATGCAACAGCGGCACGCCCGTCACCAAGACACGCCCTACTCACTTGAGCCCAATTGCAAAGAGTCGCCCGGTGGTCTGCGTGATCTGCAGGTCATTATGTGGATGGCCAGGGCTGCGGGCTTTGGCGCAAGCTGGCAAGCGATTGCACGCGCAGGGTTACTGACTAGCGCCGAAGCGCGTGACCTGAAGCGTGCTGAACAAGCGTTTAAGTGGGTGCGCATTGAGCTGCACCTGTTGGTCAATCGGCGCGAAGACCGTTTGCTGTTTGATCTGCAACACGGTTTAGCACACGCCTATGGCATCACTGCAACCGCTACCCGTCGCGCCAGCGAGCTCTTGATGCAGCGCTATTACTGGGCCGCGCGTTTAGTGACACAGCTCAATACGCTTTTGGTGCAAAACATCGACGAGCGCTTGTTCGTTCTTCATGCGACCGACATCCGAGAGATCGACGAACACTACGTGTCGCGTCACAATCGCCTGGATATTAAAGATGACTTACTGTTTGAAAAGAACCCAAGTCAACTCCTCAATGTGTTTTTAGTGTTGCAGCAACATCCAGAGTTACACGAGCTGTCAGGCCGGGCACTGCGCGCGATCTGGCATGCCCGCGATCGGATTGATGCCACTTTCAGGCGTAGTGCTGAGAATAAAAATATTTTTCTGAATATTTTGCAACAGCCGCAAGGCATCGTACATGCCTTGCGCCGAATGACGATGCTGAACATCTTGCCGCGCTACCTGCCTGTCTTTAGGCGTGTAGTCGGTCAAATGCAACACGATTTATTTCATGTGTACACCGTCGATCAACATACCCTTGCTGTGATCCGCAATCTGCGACGCTTCACAATGCCAGAGCATGCGCAAGAGTATCCGTTGGCCAGCAAACTGAGTGCGGCCTTCGAGCGCCACTGGCTGCTGTATGTGGGGGCCCTGTTTCACGATATCGCGAAAGGACGCGGCGGAGATCACTCAACGCTAGGAGCAATCGAGGTCAAGCGTTTTGCCAAGGCGCACGCCCTCAATCGAGACGATACCGATCTTGTGGTGTTTTTAGTCGACAGTCACTTGTTGATGTCTCAGGTCGCTCAGAAAAAAGACCTCTCTGATCCGCAAGTTATCACCGATTTCGCGGCGCACGTCAAAACGTTGCGTAACCTACAAGCGCTTTATTTGCTCACTGTTGCCGATATTCGCGGAACAAGCCCCAAGGTCTGGAACACCTGGAAGGGTAAGCTGCTTGAGAATCTTTATGATCTAACTCGGGCAACGCTGGGCGGTACCATCGACGATACAAATACCGTGCTGCGCCAAAGGATTGAGCAGGCGGCAACGCTGACACGTTTAGTGGGTTTGCGCGACGACGCCCGCGAGGCCTTCTGGCAGCAATTAGATGTGGCCTACTTTTTGCGGCATGAGGCATCGGATATCGCCTGGCACACTCGACATCTTTATTACCGGGTCGCACCCGAGCAAGCTATTGTTAAAGCGCGACCAACTGAAGGCGCTGAGGGGCTGCAAGTCATGGTGTACACCAAAGACGTGCCCGACCTGTTCTCGCGCATTTGCAGCTTCTTCGGCAGTCGCAACCTCAGCATTTTGGATGCACGTATCCACACAACGCGCCGAGGCTATGCGTTGGACAGTTTTATCATCTTGCCTGCAGACAGCACCGAAGAACTGCGCACTTTGGCCACCTTGATCGAGCACGAACTAGACGCACACCTCAAGACCGCACCCGCAGACACACTGATCACGCGTAACGGGCTCGCGCGCCCTTCGCGTTTATCGCGTGCGTTTCCGGTCCCGCCGCTCGTGACCTTGCACCCAGACGAGGGTAGTCAAAACTGGCGCTTAGAACTTGTCGCCACCGATCGACCAGGACTTTTAGGCGACATCGCACAGGTCTTTGTCACGTACAACATCAATCTTCAGACGGCAAAGGTCATGACCTTAGGTGACCGCGTTGAAGACGTATTTGTTGTAAGCGGAGAAACACTTTCACAACCACGCACCCAGCGGCAATTTGAACGCGCCATGCTCGATGCCCTCACGCAGGTTGAACGACGTGCTGCTTGAAAAAAAATTGTGGTGGTTGATCTCAGGTTTGTGTGTTGCGGGCGTTGGCATCGCTTTGCTATCGCAACATGTCTTTGATATGCAGCCTTGCGCTTGGTGTGTCTTTCAGCGGCTCATCTACCTAGTCTTGGCGGTGGTGGCCGCGCTCGCAGCCTCAATGCAAAGTCTGATCCCACGCCTGGTCTGTGCGATGGTGGGGTTAAGCCTAGCGATTGCCGGTGTCTCAGCTGCGTGGTTTCAGGCACAAGTCGCGTCTCAGTCATTTTCATGCGCTCAGACACTGGCTGACCTATTGATGACACAAACCGGCCTTGAGACCGCAATGCCCGCCTTGTTTGGCATTTATGCAAGCTGTATGGATGCGCGCGTTAAATTGTTTGGCCTCGAGTATGCATACTGGAGTCTGCTGCTGTTCGTACTGCTCGGTCTCTTGATTGCGTTCATCATGAAAGGCTTTCTAGCCGCGCGCAATTCAGCGTGATGCCCTTCTCGTCAGAACTTCTAAGCTTCAGCCGCGAAGCCCATATTAAAGAGCAGCCCGTTTTGCTCTTCGCGAACCGCCTGACGGGTTTGACCTAAACGCTCGAGATATTCGGGGGTAATGTCTCCGGTCACGTACTCACCGGTAAAGCACGAGGTATCAAAGTGCGTCAAGGCAGGATTGAGATCTGACACAGACTTTTGCATCGAATCGATGTCTTGATAGACAAGCGCATCGGCGCCAATAATTTTGGCAATCGCTTGTTCGTCACGCCCGGTCGCGATGAGTTCTTGCTGGGTGGGCATGTCAATACCATAGACATTTTGATAACGTACAGGCGGTGCAGCCGAGGCTAAATACACCTTATTGGCGCCCGCTGCGCGCGCCATGTCGACGATTTCGCGGCTGGTTGTTCCGCGTACGATTGAGTCATCAACCAGCAAGACGTTTTTACCTTTAAACTCCATCCCGATGGTGTTGAGTTTTTGGCGTACAGATTTTTTACGTACGGCCTGACCGGGCATGATGAAGGTTCGACCCACATACCGATTTTTGATCAAGCCTTCGCGATAGTTTAGGCCGAGGCGATCAGCAAGTTGCATAGCCGAAGGCCGTGATGAATCGGGGATTGGCATGACGACATCAATATCGCCTAAGCGTAAAGTTTTCGCTAACTTATCCGCCAGGTACTCACCCATTTTTAAACGTGAACCATACACCGACACGCCATCCAAGACTGAATCTGGCCGTGCAAAATAAACATATTCAAAAATACAGGGCGCATGCACTGCAACTTGCGCGCAGAGTTCGCTACTGAACTTGCCGTCAAGCGAAACAAACACGGCTTCGCCTGGCAAGACGTCGCGCACAAATTGAAAGCCTGAACCCTCAAGCGCGACAGACTCAGACGCTACCATCCACTCGGGGCCCTGCGCGGTATCAAAGCGACCGATGCACAGCGGACGAATACCGTGCGGATCGCGAAATGCTAGCAAACCATAACCAGCGATTTGTGCGACAACCGCATAAGCGCCTTTGACGCGCTGATGTACGGCTTTGACTGCACGAAAAATCGCTGACTCGTCAAGCGAGACACCATTTGCCGCCCGCTGCAATTCATGTGCTAAAACGTTTAGCAATACCTCTGAATCGGAGTTGGTATTGATGTGGCGCTGATCATTCGTAAAAAGCGATACACGCAACTCGCGCCAGTTGGTGAGGTTGCCATTGTGGGCAAAGGTGATCCCGAACGGCGCATTGACATAAAAAGGCTGCGCCTCTTCGACGCTTTCTGACGAGCCCGCGGTTGGGTAACGTACCTGGCCAATGCCGGTTGTACCTGGTAGCGAGCGCATATTACGCGTGCGAAACACATCGCGTACTAGGCCATGCGCTTTGTACATATTGAAATGGTTGCCGTTTGAAGTGGCAATGCCAGCTGCATCTTGACCACGGTGCTGCAACAGCAGCAGGCTGTCATACAAAAGCTGATTGACAGGACCACGACCAATTACACCAACAATTCCGCACATGTACTTTCCTGATAACAGTTACACCACGTTTAAATTCTGTCGTACTTCGTAAAACACACAACCACGTTTAAATTCTGTCTTTATGAATTAAGCCACGCTATTTAACTTCTGCTGTACAGATTCAAGCCACTCTGTTTAGATTCTGTTGGGCTTAGTAGGGCAACCAACTTCGGATAGGCTCTGGCACACGTGCCTTGATTTGTTGCACCCCGCCGACTACTTGCTTCGAAAACATGGCGTTTTTCCACCAAGGTTCTAATGGCAGTGACGTATAGCCCGCGAGCGTCACCAAGACCAACACAAACAAAACGCCCCTGGCCAGACCATACACGGCGCCCAAGCCGTGATCGGCCGGGGTCAGACCCGTTTTATCAATCAAGGCCGACAGCGTCATATTGACTACGCCAATCGACAACAATACGGCAATAAATACAGCAATGTAGGCCAACGCTACGCGCAAAAAATCTTGGGTGACCCAGTGCGTGAGCCAGTGCCATTCGGCGACCCGGGGGCCCCACCAAATCGCCGCAATAAACGCAAAAGCATAAGCCGCAAGCGACAAGAGTTCTTTGAGCAAACCGCGAATCAAACCGAGCACGGCCGATACGCCCAGCACCCCTAACAAAACAAAATCAAATCCGGTCACTGGGTAGCAATAAAGGCGCCGTCATACCCAAGCGTGCGCAGACGAGTCTGTGCGGCTTGCGCGGCTTCTCGTGAGGGAAAAGGCCCAACGCGTACGCGGTATCTTGCCTTACCGCCCACATCAACTGGGCCATCTACAAACGCGTTACCTACACCCGCCGCTAACAATTTATTTTTTTGGGCTTGTGCGTCAGCCGAAGCATCAAGTGACACCGCTTGCACCACGAAATTACCGCGCGTTGGCGCCTTGGGAGTTGTGACAGAGCCAGGCGGGCTCGCAGACTCGGCGGTTGGACGCCCCTCAAGCAACGCCACCGCACGCGCACCGTCGTCAGAGCGATTGATGGGTGCGGAATTAGGCGTTGGTTTAGCCGCCTCGACTTTAGGAGGGTCTGTTTTTGTTGGCGCCGCCGGATCAACGCGTGGTTTGCCCTCGGGTTTGGCTGGAGCAGTCGAAACGGGCGCAGACGTGCCTGGCGGCGTTGTTGCGGGAGCTGCCGCCGAAGTGTCTGGAGCGGGCGCTGACGTGCTGTTGCTTGCGACAGGATCGCTTAAGTTAGGTTGAAACGGCGCGTTGCGATCAGGGATCTTAATGGGTATTTTGCTTGACACCGGTGCGGGCTCAGAATCAAGCAACATGGGCAAAATCACAACGGCGGCCAGCACCAAGGCCACGGCACCCGCTAGGCGCCGGCGGGCCCGCACGCGCAAGTCAGCCGCCTGAGCCTCGCTGGACACAGAGGGGCGCACCTTACCCGGAGGTTTACGCGGCGCTGCACTATCTTTTCTGGAAAACAGTCCCATTGATCCAAACACCCTGACTCAAAAAAAAGACATACCCGAAAAGCGCCTGATGTCGGCGAAAAGCGTTTAAGCTGAACGTCCGCTGGCTTGCAATGCCCCAGCCACAGTCAAAAACGATCCGAATACGACGATTCTATCATCTGGCTTACTGAGATTGTGGGCAGCCGCCAGAGCCTCGGCAACCGAAGAGTGGGCGCTGACCGTCACTTCGGCTTCGCCTGTCTGCTGATGGCCCGCGATACTTTCTTTGACCTTGCTCGACAGTTGCTCGGCGGTTAACGCCCGCTTACCGGGCAAACCGGCACAGAACCAATGATCGATGCGGGGGGCCATGTGCTTGACCACTGAGGCAATATCTTTATCGGACAGCATCCCAAACACCGCGTAGGTGTAAGGATGAAAACCCATATTGCCCAAGTTTTTTTCAAGAACTGCCGCGGCATGCGGATTGTGGGCCACATCAAGAATGACGGTCGGCTGACCGGGCAAAATCTGAAACCGCCCAGGCAACGACGCTTGCAGCAAGCCTAAGCGCACGGCCTGTTGCGGTACCGCTAAACGCTCGCGCAGCGCTTCAAGGGCTGCCAAAGCGCCCGAGGCATTGAGCAGTTGATTGGCCCCCCGCAATGCAGGATAGGCCAACGCATTGCGCCGCTGCTGGCGCCCGGCAAATGCCCATTGCTGGCGATCGCCCGAATAATTAAAGTCACGACCAAACAACCAAAGATCGCAGCCAATGGTGTTGGCGTAATCGAGCAAGGATTGAGGGGGTGCGGGGTCGCTGCAAATTGCAGGACGACCTTTGCGGTAGATATGCGCTTTTTCAAAACCGATTTTTTCGCG
>CAMEAW010000004.1 GCA_945911685.1 Bordetella parapertussis | reverse complement strand
TCGGTATTGTCTTGCGCCGACTCGCGTATCAGTCCTGAAAGCACTTTCGACGAAGACCGTGGCGATGTGTTCGTCACCCGCGTCGCAGGCAACTATGCCTCGTTGGATATCCTCGCGAGCTTGGAATTTGGTTCAGGCGTGTTAGGTGTACCCCTGATTATTGTGCTTGGGCACACAGATTGCGGTGCAATGAAAGCAACCATCGCAGCGAAAAAAGATAACGCCGCTTTTCCTGGACATATTCAGGTAATTACCACCGCCCTGGGTGGCGCAGTTGACATGGCAGAAAAAATGCCAGGTGATATGCTCGACAATACGACTAAAGCAAACATCAAAATCAACGTCGAGCGTTTGCGCACGGCCACCCCAATTCTTCGCGGCTTAGTGTCCCAGGGTAAGCTAAAAGTGGTTGGTATGCTGTACAACTTAAAGACAGGCAAGCTTGAGATGGTCGCTTAAGCGCGAGTATCTATGCGATCTGAAAGGTGTACTTTCAGATCGCAGCCTTCAGGATTGAAATGTCGATCAAACCCATCGGCGCGATTGGCGACACAATGCGGCGACCTTGCCGTAGCCAAAACCACTGCACCTAAGAGTGGGGCACTAATATTCAAACAGCATCTTCGAGCAGTGCCAAAGATTAAGACCATAACGATCGACCTGTTCAGAATCCGAAGCAAACTTCACCTGTTTGGCGCAGGAAGCTGTTCTCGGTGCAGCGTATTCTAAGGTGGTATCAAAAATGAGAATCGTTTTACTCTTCTTAGTCTTTTTCAGTACCCTTTTATTGCAGTCTTGTGCTCTAGTGAATTCAGCACTGGGCGGTAATTCGACTAAAGAGGCACGTGCGGTCACCAGTTGGCCCTTTGAAAAAGACGCTATTTTGGTCGATCTTGTGATGGATCATGACCTTAACCTCTTTAACGATCAGGCGCACACTCTTGTGCTGGGTCTGTATCAAACTGCTGAAGAAGCAAGTTTTCAGAAAATTTTAACGAGTACAGAGTTAATCTCAAACACTCTGACTTTAGGAACTAATAGCGAAGGCATCCTTCAGCTGGATCGCTATGCCTTGAACCCAGGCAAAAGAATTATTTTAAAAATCAATCGGGTTCAAGGTACTAAATATGTGGGTGTCATCGCGGGTTATTACAATCAGGAAACGGCTACCTCGACGCGTATCTTTCGCATACCCATCAATATGGAATCCGAAGGATTGATTACCAAATCCTACACGGCGTTACCGGCAGTTTTAGCCTTTCGTCTTTTTCTTGGAAAAAGTGGAATCGTGAATTCCCAATCCTTGACCTACGATGCAGAAAAAAAAGCGGTTGTCGAACTTTTGCCGATCAAGAGTCCGCCTCAAAAAATGCTGATCACGCCGGGTGAACTCAAACAAACGCTTGAATTCAACGCCGCTGCCACCAAACTCTGAGAGTCGAGGATTACATTCCATGGAATTTAAACAAGGGATTTACTGGCATCAAGGGTTGTTTTTGCAACCACAGCACTTTCAACTGCTTGAGTTGCAAAACCAGTATGCCAAAAAGCAACTTTGTGACTTGACAACCCCTTACTGTTTTGGCGTTGGGCACATTCAATTAAGCCTTGAAGCCTTAAATACGCGATCGTTTCATGTACGCGCTGCAAACCTTATTTTTCAAGATCAAACATTTATTGAGTTTCCGGGCAACGCGGTGATCTGCCCTCGTTCTTTTGAAAAAAATTGGACTAATAGTGACCAGCCTTTAGACGTCTATCTTGGTCTGAAAAAAATGTCTGCGGTGGCGCCTAATGTCACCGTGCTTCATTCACTTGATGACGCGGCCTCTACAGACACTCGCATGGTGAGCCTCACTGACGCTCAAGAATTTCCAGACCTGTATAGCGCTGGGCCAGAAGCCGCTATACCGACAGTGCAGTATTCAGTCCAGATCTTTTTTCAATCAGAATTAAATTCGCTCGACAATTACGATCTTATACATGTTGCGCGTCTAACGCGTGATAGCGATGGTATCAAGACAGTCCCTCAATACATCCCCCCTTGCTACAACATAGCAGGCTCTAGCATGTTGTCCGAGATCATCAAAGATATTCGCGACGATATGGCAGGAAGGCTGAGACAGCTTGAGGATTATAAAATTCCTCGCGAAATACAACAGCAAGACCTTGACCCAGATTATTTTGTATTACTTCAAGTCGTACAAACTCTCAATCGCTTAGTGCCCGCAATTTTTCACCAAACGGAAACGAATCAGGCACATCCATGGAATGTTTATGGACTACTGCGCGTCATCATTGGGGAAATCAGTACATTCTCTGAAAATGTAGATGTGTTTGGCAAACGGAAAGGCTCAAGCGAAGGCTTGCCTGCCTACGACCATCTCAACTTAGGACCTTGTTTTGCAGCGGCACGTATTTTGATTAATCAGTTGCTCAATCAAATTTCTGTTGGACCAGAGTTTTTAGCCATTATGGAAGAAAGAGGCGACTATCTTGCGGCCACTTTGCCCAAGAACTTTTTTGCCACCCGCAACCGCTTTTACTTAATTATTCAAACGAATTCAAACAAAAACTATTCTGTTGATGATTTTCATCGTTCGGCTCGTTTGGGTGCTTTGAGCGAAATGCCAAACCTGATCAAACATGCACTTCCGGGTATTGATTTGATTGACATCGCAACCGCGCCTCAGGGTCTGCCAAGAAGGGCTAACTCTCGGTACTACCGAATTGAGCAGATGAGTGCCGGCTGGGAACTTGTTGAGCAAGAAAGTGATTTGGCTTTATTTTGGCCCGATGCCCCAGCCGATTTAAGGGCTGAAATCGTCGTCTTGAAAGGTTAAGCGTGAAACTATCTGATTTTTTCATGCCCATGTTTGCTTACGTCAGGGCACTTGAGGAGTCGTCCTCAGGCACCGCTGAAGAGGCCTCAAAGCAGCTGAATCACCTCATTGCCACAGCAGAAAAAAACGCACTCACTGCCGGCTATTCGATACGTGAATTTCATGCCGGTTTATTTCCGGTTGTTGCCTGGGCAGACGAGCAGATCTCAAGGCTTACCCGTTGGGAAAGTAATTTGATATGGCAACGCTATCTTTTGCAAAAGCAATATTTTAAAACGACGGTTGCTGGCATAGAGTTTTTTCAGCGTCTAGAGGCGCTCGAAACCGAAGAAGAAGGTGTCAGAGAGCTCTACCTGCTTTGTTTATGTATGGGATTTTTGGGACGATACAGCACCGACCCCCAAGCGATTGAACTGAGCAACTTACGCGCCACCCAATATTACCTATTAAACAACTCGGGCTTTCTATTCAACGCGAACGATAGTCCGTTACTTTTTCCATTTGCCTACAAATTAAATTCTACCCAAACTGGTCTGTCTCTAGCCTTAAGAGATCTCTGGTCTGTCTTAAAAATAATCTTCTTCTATGCGGTGCCTCCCGTGATCATCGTGCTGCTAATGCTAGCTTTTGATCAAAAATTATCCGAGTCTGTCGACCAGTTTTATCAGCTCATTTCCAAATGAAATCTTTCTATAAAATCTTGCTCGTCATCCTGTTGCTGATCGTGCTCGCCTTGGGCGCCTGGGTCTTGGCGCTTTTTTTGTTTTGGCCCGCCTGGGGTGCCTTTGCGATCTTCTTCGGGGTCATCGCGGCCTATTTTGGTGTGCTTTACGTCAAGCGCCTTAAGCTAGCCATGAAATCGAGGGCAGCCTTAGCGCGCTCTGAAAAAGTTGGCAGCGTTGGCGTCGCGAGTCCGTTGTCACCGATCAAAGCGCTCAACGCTAAATTTAAGGGTGCCGTTGAACAACTGCGAAACAGCAGCTTAAAACGGCTTGGAAATCCGATTTACGTCTTACCTTGGTATCTGGTGATTGGTGAGTCTGGCGCCGGAAAGACTACGGCAATCACTCGTTCACGGCTCAATACAACGATCAAAAGAGTGAGCCAATCAGATTCTGTTATACAAACGGTTAACTGTGAATGGTGGTTTTCTAACAAGGCCATCATCATCGACTCTGCGGGTCGCTATGTAGCACCGCAGGGTTTGGAAGAAGACGTTTCAGAGTGGGAAAATCTTTTAGATCTCTTCGCCAAATACCGCTCTAAAGAAGGCATTAACGGTCTGGTTTTAGTCATTGATGTCGATCGTCTAATTAAGAAAGATCTTGATCTTCTTGAAGCCGAAGGAAAGATTTTAAGAGAAAGAATCGATCAGTTAATGCGCTTGTTTGATAAGCGCTTTCCTGTCTATGTGCTGGTCACTAAATGTGATCGTATTGCGGGCTTCGACGCCTGGGCAGAGGTACTGCAAGAAAAACAATTTGAGCAAGCGATGGGCTATATGGGCTCTGCCGCTGAGGGTGACCACACACAGGATAATTTTCTCGAAAACGCGCTTAATAAAATTCAAGATCGACTCAAACAAATCCGTCTTGAGCTTGCCCTCAAAGGCGCGTCACTCACGTCCTCCTTAATTTCCTTTCCGTCAGAGCTAGATCGCCTGCGACCTGGTTTACGTTACTTTTTAGCTGCCTGTCTGGGCAATAACCCTTACTTAGAGCAGCCTTTACTTCGCGGCATTTTCTTTTCTAGCGGTAAACAAACGGGTGAAACTATCCCGAGCGAACTGAGCAAGCTTATTCAAGTTCCTGCACCTCGTAAGCAAGAGTCGAATAAAGGCATCTTTCTTCATGATTTTTTCGGCAGGGTACTTCCAAGTGATCGTTCGAGTGCTTTGCCTACCGTGGTGGTTAACCACTGGAGAAAAGTCACACAAAATATTGCTTTAGTTTCTTGGCTCTCGTTGATGCTAGCAGCCTTGATTTTTGTTTTAGTGTCCTATGCTGTCACCCTACAAGATATTCAAGCCATTAAGGCTGCTTACCCAGGCAAGAGCGCCATTCAGACCTCAGAACTCTCTGAGGCTCTGGAAGAGTTGGAATCCTTACGCGAAGTGGTTGACTTGATCAATACCTATGAGAACCAATGGACCGGCAAGTGGCTTGCGTTTAGCCCAAATATCGCTCAAATTGAACTAGACATTAAGGCGCGGTACGTCAGTAATTTAAAACGCATTAATAGCCAGACGGGCTCAACGGCAAAGCGTTTTACGACTTTGCTAGAAAATCCTGATGGCCCTCATTATGCAAACGCCTTATTAGGGTTGGTCAGACGCGCAAACCTTGAAACAGCGAATCGACGAGGAGCGAGTTACGACGAGTTAATGAAAATGCCCTTATTGCCTCAGGAACTCGTCTATGCGCTCTATCCAGAGTTACCCCCAAAAAAGTTGAAGGACTTTAATAAATTATTAGTCGCTTACATAGCGTGGAGCCCTAATGACGCAGAGCACAGTGTGTTGCCCGAAAACCACCGTGAAATCATCACGCAAAAGACCTTTCAAACGCCCAAAATGGAGTGGCTATTGGATTGGGCGGATGGTTTAACAGAAATAAAGCCCGTAACGTTGAGATCGTTTTGGTTGACAGGCAGCATCAGCACAGAGGGCTTCAAAATTCGTCCAGCGCTCACTCGGGATGGTGAGAAGCGAATACAAGAGTTCTTGAAAGAGCTCGGTCAAATGTTTGATAATAAGCCTGAATTTATAGTGCAAAGAAAAGCGCTAGAAAGCTGGTATCTAAACACCCGGGTCACTGCCTGGAATGCTTTTAGTTGGTCATTCTCAGAGGGTCAGAAACTTATTGTGGGCGAGCCGGCCTGGCGCGAATTAGTTAGCAAGCTCAATACTGAAAATAGCCCCTACAACCTTTATTTAAATCGCCTTCAAAGCGAATTTAGTCAGTATCCAGAAGAACAGCTACCAGAATGGCTGAACTTTGCGCTGAACTTCAATCGCATACGCAAAACTAAGCCATCAGGGGCAGGTATCGTCGAGCGTGTTCAGTCTTATTTTGCTACGTTCAATCTGCTTGGCGGGCAATCAATGCGTAACGCTTTACAAACAGACAGCCCTGCTCTACCAACCGAAATAAAGAGTTATCTCGCCACTGTAAGTTCTTATGAAAAATTTAAAAGTAGTTTTGAGCTTTCTAGCGGAGAGGCGCTTTCAGGCGATGGCAAATCGTATCAGTTAGCAAAAGAGTTCTTTTTATTTTCTGTCGACCCCGCAGTACCTGAATCTAAATTAAACACGGCCTTTGTAGATTTTAAAAAATTCAGAGAAGTGGCGGGCTACACGCAAGCCAACAACCAAGTTGTTTGGCAGTTGGTGGGCGGCCCCCTTGAGGTATTGGTTAGCTACGCACTTGAGCAGGCCTCTTGTTCAGTCGAGAAAGACTGGCAAAAGAACGTGGTTTGGGGCTCGAAGATGGCCATCAGTGATGACGAACTCAAAAATCAGTTGTACGGTGAGCAGGGCTCAGTTTGGGCATTTTTAGACGGGTCGGCACAACCGTTTATCCAGCAACGAAATGGACAAGTATCGCTCGCGAAAGTCAATGGATTTACGCTACCACTTAACACTAAATTTTTGCCATTTTTTAATAGCGCGATTAATGCGCGCATTGATCAAATGATCAAAGAGCAAAACTTTGAGAGTCTCAAAGGAAAGGCCAGCAAATTAACGATTACGGCGATTCCGACAGGCGTCAATGCTGATGCTAGAGCCAGGCCATTTTCTACTTCACTATCTATTCAATGCGCAAAAGGTGAGACGCTACTGAACAATATTAATGCGCCTGCAAGCACCTCTCTTCTATGGTCGCCGTCAGAATGTGGCGATGTCAGGCTGCAAATTAGAATTGATAAACTTGTGCTCACGAAACGCTACCCAGGTCAACTAGGCTTGGTGAACTTCATCAAAGAGTTTCAAAATGGTACAAGGCGTTTTACGCCAAATGATTTTTTTGAGTCGGCAGAGGATTTAGAAGATTTAAATATCAAAAACATCAATGTCAATTATATTTTTGATGGCAAAGAAGACATTCTGACGATGGGCGACTTTTTTAAAGGTAGCGGACAGTCAGCGCCGATCGAGCGTCGCAACGTGATCCGTATGCAATCTAAAGTGCCCGAGGTGATCGGACAATGTTGGGCCGATGGAAAGACTGCAATCGTTCCGCAAGGCTCTATCCAAAAAATCATGCAAGACCGCGTGGATAAAACTTTAAAATAGACGAGCGCCCGAGCGGGTCTGAATTCTATGTTTGTAAATATGGTCCCCTTTGAAAGATCAACCTTGTCACACTTTGGACGAGCTCTTTTCCTATTAATCAGCCTATGTTGCTTCTCTTTCGCAGCAGAGGCACAGAGCACTCAATTCTCGGCGGTCAAGAAAGACGCCGGCACTTGGGTTGATGTGATTGAGGTCACCTCAGAGCTTACTGTCACCAGCCTCACCTCTGACGTTTGTCACCAAGCGCTGGCGTCTGAACGAGATAAGGCTATCGAAGCGGAAAGTAAAAAATCGATGCTAACCAGATGGCTGACCCCGTCTAACCCCGCAGCAAAATCTCTTAAGCCAGGTGAGTTTTTAGAAAATCAACATTTTTTAATCGAAACTGTGTGCACGCCAACACAAGAAGCGATCTATCAACGGGGGCCGTACTTCGCGTCGTACTTGTGGAAAGGTGAAATACGTCAGGCAGCGTTTAAGTTTCCCCCAGAAAACAAGATCCAGGTTTTAAAAGACGGTACTGTGGTGGGTGCACTTGCTGGATACATGCCCTGATTTCGGTTTGGATCTGCAGCCCTGAACCTTCACTTAGATTATGTGCTTGGAGAGAAGCCGTCGTAATTTAGAACGTGCGTACCTCAAAGAATTCGCAAGGCGACGAGAATCGGCACCTGTTTTTGTAAAAACAGATTGGCTTGCTTTGTAATTTCTGTCAGGGTTTGCTCTGGGGTCTCAAGTAATTGACCGTCTTTGTTGATATGCTCGCCTTGCAACGTCAAAAGCTTATAAGCGGCGCTCGCCCAGTCTTCTGGGTACTTATCTCCTTGAATAATAGACAAAATAAATATCTGGGCCATTCTACTCACGTTGACCCCACCCCCCGTTACTGGGCTTGCTAAATAACTCATATCATTTCTGCTACGCGCCTGAATCATTAGTTGGAGATTAAGCTGTTGCGTGATCTTTTCAGCCTGAGCGATCACTACGTCTTCTTGGACTAAAGCAACTACGCCCGTGCCCGATAAAATTAGAATGGCTTGTGCGATTTGAAAAAAATCCAATTTGACATCACTGAGCGCAATCTCAATCTGGGACAGTGTTTGGGGCTGATGATCTGATAACACATCCACGATCGGGCCATAGAACGCCTCATTTAAAGTCACTTCACCTATCGCACCCGCAGCTTTAAACGAAACATCCACTCTAGGTTGCACCAGCATCACTTTTTGAGTTCGCCAACGTTCAGCTTGTTCTAAAGGAGTCAATTTTCTAACCCCTTTTACCCAATAGTCTGTCCTAAACTGCTGGTTAATCATAAAGTCATACACCGTTTGCCGAAACATGGCGTCAGGTATGTCTTTTAAAAAAGCCTGGTGCTCTTCTGTAAGATTCACGCTCTCAATATGGTCTAAGTACTTTGCCGAGCAAGCGTAATTAAGCTTTGCGGGAGCCAAGCACTTTGCCACCTGAGAAAATGACATCGGCAACCAATCTTGATTAAAGTACTCGTGCGCCAAGTATTGACGATTTTGTTTCTTGAAATTATTTATTTTATTCGCGATAGAAGGATTGGCTTGCAAAAATGAGGGATTGGTTTTGAACAATTGCTCTGAAAAATCTAAGGCACCCTCGATACGGTTGACAATACCCATCCCGCTCGAACCCATTACCTCACAATATTCTGTCAATAATTCTCGCATCGGGACCATACCCGCCCAGCCAGGCTGGGTGTTATAGCTCACATACAACACACCGCCAGGTTTTAATTTACGGTCTATAAAATCAACAATCACTGCACGGTTTTCATCTGATATCCAGCTCCAAATCCCATGCAAGCCAATGTAATCAAAATCTGGAAAATCAGTTCGCGCTGCAAACTGCGCAAAAGAGTCATCAAATAACCTGGCCTGATTATTAGAATCAGTGGCGAGCTCTTGTGCAAAGGTTGCCTGTGTAGGATTAAAATCTGTGCCATACCAGATGGTCGTTGAAGCCGCCGCATGAATATTGGCTGACAAGCCTTGGCCAAAACCAAGTTCACAGGCGTTTTTGACCTCAGGAAAGCGTAAGCCTGAATTTATAAATGCTAATTTAGCCCGCAGGGGATTGAGATGCTCGTAATACCCATAGGTATAACTAATATCCGCAACGTAGCCTGCTGTCCAGTCTGAAATCATATTTGCTCTGACGCATTAACCTTGACGATGACTCAAGATCGTTTTTTCTAAAATTGATCCATCAAATAAGGCGCCGTCAACCTGCGCATCAATAAAATCAACCGAATAACAGTTAGCGGCTTGCAGACGGCACCCTTGCAGGTTTGCCTTGCGCATAGAGCCTTCAAATAGATTGATCCCATTTAAATCAGCATGTTGTAAGTCAACTTTATCTAAGCAGGCTTTCTTAGCCTTGGCACGTACCAGGCGAGCCTGCTGCATATTCGCACCCGTGAAGTCTGCATTCTCTAGGGTGGCTTCGTCAAATAATGCGCTCTCTAAATTAACTCTACTCCAGTTAGCGTAAGACAAATTGGCCTTTAAAAAATTACAGCGAGCAAACGAAGTGTTGCTATCGGCTTGGGTGGTAGATAAATCAGCGCCAGTAAATAAGCTATCACTGGCATCGACACCTGAGAAGATAGCACTTTGACAGACTGCCTCAGAAAAATCAGCCCCTGCTAAACGCGCCCCATAAAAATTAGTCATTTTCAAGCGGCTCCGATTCATCAGCACCTTAGAAAAATCCGCAGCATCAAACTGTGCGTGATCAGCCAGCACGTTAGTAGCGTCTGTTGCAATAAATTTAGCCTTAGAAAAGATGCCATTTTTTAAGTCTGTATCTTGCATCTGCGCACCCGAAAAGCTGGCTTCAGAAAAATTACCGCCTTTCAGACTGACACCATTCATCTGCGCATTTTCAAAATTACTTTTACTGGCACTGACCTGTAGAAAACTCGCTTTAGCTAAATTGGATGCGCTAAAAATCGACCCAGTTAAAAATGCCTCATCAAATTTGGTACCAACTAATTGTGTATCAGCAAAGTTCACCTCGTTGAGTATCGCCTTAGAAAAGTCAGCTCCAGATAAATCTAGATTAGATAAATCTAAACCCGTTAAATCTAAAGTAGAAAAGGTTTTTGCTTCGCTATGATGCTGAATCACCCACTCACGATTGATATCCGCTGCAGCAACTTGAGCTTCTTCAGCCTCAGCCTCGCCTGCAGCCTCAACTACTGCCTCTGGGGTTTCAGCTTTAGCCTGTTCTGCTTTTAATTCGTCAATCTGTTTCTTATATTCGTCTATTTCTGCCTGAGCTTTAGCTTCAAATGCCTCTACCCCACCAGCCTCAGCGATGATTGCATCTTTTGCCTCTTGGCCTGCAATCATCTCGTTGGTCGCTTTATTTAATTCCTTAAAAAATCCATCGATACCGCCCATCGCCTTTAATTGGTCAGCACCACTTATGAGCTCTGGCTTAGACAGTAGAAAATCCATCATTTCTGACTCAGTAATGCCGGCAGCTTCCATGACAGCACTCAGATCATTTTGGGCTTCAGGTAACAGATCTTTGATCTGCTTGAGCGAGGTAATTTCCGATGGATATTTAGCCATCATGCTCTCCAGTAAATATTTGTGAAGGCGTCAGTCTTCATTTAATTAAACAAAGCTCAAGCTTGTACTGCTTCAAAGTGACCGCACACGATTGATATGCTCTGCAAAGATGGGGGAGACATTCAAGTGCCATGTTTGCCCATATTGCTGTCGAGAACGTTTCCAGCAGCAATCATAAAATCCTGCACTTGCTCAATTATCTGACCTCCTTTTTGATCTGCCACAACCTCAGCCGAAGCTGTAACTGAAGAAGCGGCAACTGCTCCCTGAGCCGCAAGAGCCCCAGCTTGCTTAGACGCATGGTCGGCTATAGCGGCCGTGAAACTAGCCGGGTTACCGGCCATCAGCGCTGTAATATCCCCAACCTTTGTTATACCTGCCATTGACACAAAAGCCCCTCCAAATATATCTACTTGTGCTCCCACTATAGATACTTTTGTGCCACCAATAATGATGCCAGTACTAGACATCCTTACTCCACTTGTGCCAGCTATTAAATTCATATCTTTAACTGCAGTTGCTTCGATTGTCGTATTGTTTATGCTTGTCTTCAAAGTCTCAGTTTTTATTCCTGCACCAGAAGACAATCCTAAATACGCCAACGTTGGCGTAATTTTTAAATTCGTATATACGCTAAAGAAGTTTAGTGGCCCGCCTGGTCCACGAAAAAAAACGTTTTTGGCGTGAAAAATGGCATCTGTATAAGTTAGTGCAATCTCCGAGGTTAATAAACCTGAAGGATCTTGATGTTTGACAAAAGCATCGCCCTTGTTATACGGAACTTCTAATCCTAAGGGTGAAGATCGAATCCGTACTTTTTTTCCCTCGAGAACAATGCTTGAACTACCACTTAAGAGCGATGATGACCCCGCAATAAACTTGTCCTCGGACAGGTGATTGATGACAGCCGTTGGCGCAGGTTGTACACTTTTATAAACAAGTAGATACAAAAACGACGCCGCACTCAATGCAAAAGAACTGC
Source organism: Bordetella parapertussis (assembly GCA_945911685.1). GTDB lineage: Bacteria > Pseudomonadota > Gammaproteobacteria > Burkholderiales > Burkholderiaceae_B > Zwartia > Zwartia parapertussis_K. The sequence goes on along the minus strand of CAMEAW010000004.1, from coordinate 47,885 downwards.
ATTCAGCAATTTTGATATAGTCGTCTTTACTAAATGTTAAAGATGCATCATTTGCTAAACCGGTCACCCTATCGGGATTTTTAACGCCTTTGTGCGCTTGCCCAAAATTTTTTGCTAGGTCATGAACTTTGTTCAGGCTAACGCCTAATAACCCCGTATTGATTATTGCAGCTACAAATGTCACGCCTGCGAGAGTTTTCTCAGCAGCACGCGCCGCGATTGCAACTGGGGTTGTGGGGATAAGAACGCCCGCGCCTACTCTTAAAAAATGTCCAGCTTTTTCAGTTTTGCTTGAGAGCCCACCTTTATAAAAGTGCCCTTCAGCAATATCCTTTGGATAGGGTAATTTATAGTCGCCCGCACCAGCATAAGACAGTTTTGATCCAAAATTAAATAACGTATCAAAGGCAACTTTAGTTTCGTTTGCGATTCCTAAACTGAGTTTATTACTCATGGATGCCTTACCCTCAGCATCCATGGATAAAGTCACTTTCGATGTCCCACCTTTTAAGACAGTAATGTCATAGCCCTCTGAATACTTATAGCCAGCGGCAGCGGGTAAATCCACAATCGAGTCTTCAACTGGCTCTTCAACCGCGTCTGCACTCAGGCTTTGAAACTTTCGCTTTGGTGAGCCAGAGCCTCCCGTGTAGCCCGTTACTCCAGCACCTGGCACATAAAGTTGATAGCCGCCATGACCAGGTTCGTCACTAAAAGTGAATTCATTACCGCTAGGCGTCATGAAGCCAGAAGAATATGGATTGTCACTGGTCACAACATTAGGATTTTCTGAGTTCGGTACCGCTGACATGATCACGGGCTGATCAGGGTCGCCGCCAATAAAAGAGAGCAATACTTCAGCGCCTTTAAGCAATGGAAAGTTCATGCCATTACGTGAGCCGGCATAAGGACTGGCCATTCTGATCCAGGCAGAACCTTTGTTGTTTTTCTTATCGGACAAGTCATACAGGAGTTGGACTTTGTATTGGCCGTATTCGTTGATCTCGGCATAGTCACCACTGCCTTCGCTATCCACGACGCCACTCATGGTGCCCGCAATCACGGGCTTGGGGGTGACGCGTTCTGGCCTAAATTGAGTCTCAGCTGGTATGGCAATAAAACTAGCGCGGTAATTGGTAACCGCGCCATCGGTGCTGTAGGGGGTAGCAGCACCAGCTAATAAGGCGCTCGCTTGTGAACCAAAATGCTGTACTTCAGTTATGAGGTATTTGGCATTAAAACTATCGCGGTAGTGCTCTGTTAACTCTAGAAAACAACCACTGCGAAGACCAACCGCTGTTGCCTCACCCAAGAAAATTTGCCCACGAGATTGCAGCTCTTGCGCACGGACTTTAGCTAAAGCCTTGGCTTCTTCATTCGTGCGTAGGTTGTCCCCATAAAACATCACTTCACCCCGACCTGTATCCGATACAGTTTCGGTGGCCTTTAGATTTTCAAGGTTTGCTTGTCGATAATTAAAATCTTGCACAATCACTGTTTTGGGCAGTGGCTTTTGCCTACAGATAAAACCCGTAACGTTGTGATCTTGAAACTGAGTTTGCAGATCTTCGGCCTGGCAATACTTTAAAGAAATGCTGTGATTAGGATGGCCTTGCTTGTAATCCAAGATTTTGAGCTTATCCGTTCCGGAATCGGCATCACCATGCTCAAAGAAATAGTACATCCCCTCAAACTCCATCCAGCGCGAGATGAAATCTAAATTGCTTTCTTGATGCTGACAAATGAAACTACGTTTACGATAAGCAGACTTATCTTTTAAGACCATCTCAAAATCATTATTAGTGATGTCGATCTTTAAGACTTGTTCAATCACCTCGGGGATAGACTTTTCATTTAGATAAACTTCATTGATTTTATTCAAGGATAGTCTTGAAACCTTAGGTACCATGACCGCGCGATAGAAGACAAATTCGTTGACTTTATTGAGCTGCTCAAACTCAGCGAGCTCGCCATGGTACGGAAATTCTTTACTACCCTCATACGAGCGAATGGTAAGCGTCGCGCTGTTACTGAGCATGTCCTTGAAATCAATCTCTGCACTATTACTGACGAGGATCAGTTCAAACCGAAAAAGTTGCGAAAGCGCTTCGCTACCTTCGAGCCGCACGACATTGAGAGATGCCGAGCCCTGCCCCGCAGACTTAAAGAAAAAACGTAGTCCTTGGTCTAAATCAACAGCCATTGCATGCATCCTTTTATTTCGTTCAGCGCAAACTTTTTTGCTAGCCTCAGTGATTAAATGTAAACATTAAATTAATTATCAAAACTCAAAGTGAAATTACCCGCCAGCCATTACGGTCAATTGACTCGGCGCCATCACCATGCCCATCATCGGTGTATTGCCGTTACCGTTGACAGAATCCATCGTAGACCTCACTGCGCCCTGCCCCTCGAACATCACTGTGAAACTGCACAACATAAACTGCATCTTTTGAATAAAGGTGCCAGACATCACGCCACCAGGCACATTACCCAGCTCATCACCATTCGTTAAGGGGATCATCGATGACTTATGTAGGGCAGGCATGCCGCCGATTAAAATTTTCATCGTCGTCGGAAAACCCATTGTCATTTGCCCCGTATTGGGATACGGCAGAGGCGCAGGTACGGGGCCCACTTGTGTCATGCACGCATCAGGGAAAGACATGCTAGTGCCGCCGGCCATCGTGATCGCAAACATCATCTATCCTTTAAAAATAGTTAACCTAAGTCAATTTTTTGACCATCAATTTTCACAATACCCTCTGCTTGGATGGTCGTGTGTTCTGTTTGCATTTGATAGCGCCCATCGACCTTTACCCGCACTCGGCCGGCTCGGGTCTCATCCAACTCCTCCACCCACCGAAAACTTTCTCGCGCACGTTGCAGTAAACGCCCAACCGTACTCGTCATATTTTTAGCAACCAGGTTAGCCTGCAATGCGTAGGTTTCAAGCAAATCAAACCAAGCATGCAAATGCTTCATTTTGAGCTCTGTTTTTTCGGTGTTGATCGCGAGATGAGCAGAATCAACTTGCACGCGGTCTTTACCTTGCAGGCTGACTTCTTTTGCGTGAATAGTGAGCTTGCCGCAATCAGTGTGCATGCTCGCACCACCCGGCAAACGTAGTAAACCCTCGCTAGGCGCTTTGCGTTTTAAGACTGCCAAAATATACGCAGGTGCCTCATCTGACGAATGACAGACCAGCACCTCATCACCCGTCTCAGGTAGAACCAAGCAGCTCGCAGCGCTTTTGGCACGCTCGCACGCCATCAGCCCTTGAATAAAAAACCAATCTTCAACTTGCCCACTGATCGTGCCGCGCTCCATCTGCATTTGACCTGGTCGCGCAGAATCCGGCCAAGGCGTAGCCAAAGCCCCTTGGGATGCAAAATGGTGTTTCTTCATCGGTATCTCCTCAAACCATTCGTTTCAACTCAACGCACGTTCAAATTTAATTCGTCTTCAACGCTGTGCTTCCCACTCTTCTGCACGCAAGAGCGCTTCATTGGTTTTTAAATTACCTGTTAATTTCGCGCTATCCCACTTGGTCTCACGTTGAGACAGCGCATGAAAATTGTTCGTAAATAGTACGCTATTTTGCCAATCACTTTGATCAATATTCGCATGCGATAAATTACAGTAATCTAATTTTGCTCGGGACCAATTTGATTCGAGACAGCTAGCTTTAATCATCGTGCATTTGTAGAGCACTGAGTCTTGAAAATTAGCTTTAGTTAATTTTGACTCTGATAAATTGCTTGAGTCTAATTTGGCATGACTAAAATTAGCCAAGCTTAAATCGCATGCAATCAACGCCACGTATTGGCCATCTACGCCGCTCATATTCGCTTCGGTGAGGTTGGCGCCAGTAAATTGCGTTTGCTTAAGGGTTGAGCCGCTAAAATTTGCTTTGCTTAGATTGGTCTTGTAAAACAAACTCATCGTCAGCTCACAACTTCTAAAATCTTGACCACTTAAGTCAGATCCTTGTAAATAGACTTTGGTGAGGTTAGCCTGACTCCACTTAACAGTGCGTAAATCCGTATCAGCGATCATGGTGCGCATCAGAATCGAACGGCTGAAGTTCGCCTCTTCGAACTGGCAGGTAAAAAAACACGTTTCATCTAAATCTGCACTCACAATTTGAGCGCCATCAAGCTTGCAGTTTTGAAAAAATGCTTTCTTCCAGTTTGAGCTAGTCAGGTTGGCACGCTTTAAATTGCTGTCTTTAATAAAGGCGCCTTTTCCTACAACGCCAGATAAATTAATTGCCTCGCCGTTGCAGTCCATCATCTGGGCATTTGTCAGTGTCGCCTCGGCTAGATTGGCGCCGCTTAAATTGCACCCCATGAACTGCACCCCAGACAGGTTTGCATGACTAAAGTTTGTATTTTTAAAGGACACGTCACGAAAAGACAGACCCGCCAACGTAGCATGGGATAAATCCTGCTCTGCAAACGAACAGTCTTCAAAATGCTTCTGTGACGGCTTGGATTGAGGTAGCTCTGACATTTTTATATTTAAGAATTAAGTTTGACGACTGCTTAAGATCGTTTTTTCTAAAATTGACCCATCGAATAAAGCACCCTCAACTTGCGCATCAAGAAAATCAACCGCGTAAAAGTTAGCAGCCTGCATGCGACAGCCTTGAAGATTCGCCTTGCGTAGAGAACCCTCAAAAAGGTTAATCCCGTTTAAATCCGCATTTTGCAGATCGACTTTATCAAAGCAGGCTTTTTTAGCTTTGGCGCGCACCAGCCGCCCTTGTTGCATATTAGAGCCCGATAAATCAGCATTCTCTAGCGTCGCCTCGTCTAGCACGGCACTCTCTAAATTCACTTTGCTCCAGTTTGCATAAGTGAGATTGGCTTTGAGAAAATGACTGCGGGCAAACGAGGTCTTACTATCGGCCTGTGTGGCAGATAAGTCTGCTTCAGAAAACGTCGTGTCACTGGCATCGACACCTGAGAAAACGGCACTTGGGCACGCCGTTTGCGAGAAGTTTGCCCCCGCTAACGTTGCGCCGTAAAAATTTACTGACTTGAGACGGGCGCCAGTAAAAGTGGCCTTAGACAAATCCGCACCATCAAACTGCGCACTGTCGGCAACCGCGCTCGTTGCATCAGCGAGATTAAATTTTGCGTCCGAGAAAATGCCATTTTTTAGATCCGTCTCTTGCAGCTGCGCACCCGAAAAGTTTCCTGTTGAAAAATCACCGTCTTTCAAACTGACGCCTGTCATCTGAGCATTTTCAAAATTGCTTTTACTAGCACTGACTTTTTGAAAACTCGCTTTAGATAAATTTGCAGCACTGAAGATCGCACCGGTTAAAAATGCCCCGTCAAATTTAGTGCTTAATAATTGGGTATTCGCAAAGTTCACCTCATTCAGTACGGCCTTAGAAAAGTCAGCCCCCGATAAATCGAGGTTAGATAAATCTAGACCCGTTAAGTCTAAAGAAGTAAAAGTTTTACTTTCACCGTGATGGGCGATCACCCACTCACGATTGATATCGGTGGCAGCTACAGGGGCTTCGGCCGCAGCAGCTTCGGCTTGTGCAGCTTCAGCCGCTTCAGCTTGTGGAGCTTCGGCTTGTGCAGCTTCGGTCGCTTCAGCTTGTGGAGCTTCGGCTTGTGCAGCTTCGGTCGCTGCAGCTTCAGCATCTGCAGCTTCGACCGCAGGGGCCTCAGCTGGCGCAGGCGGCTTAGGCATCTTCGCTTCTATTTCGGCAATGTCTTTTTCTGCTTTAGCCTGTATTTCCTCGATATCCTTCGCGAGTTTGGCCTCAACCCCCTCGATTCCACCAGCTGCCGCAATCTCAGCATTTCGTGCTTGCTCTTCTAAGAGCAATTGATCGGCATTTTTATTAAGGTCTGCAAAAAAACCATCTAAGCCACCCATTTTGAGTAACTCTTCTGCGGCGCCCTGCAGTTTGGGCGTAGACATCATAAATTGAATCATGTCTGCTTCACTGATGCCAGCAGTCTCCATCGCGTTAGCCAGACCGGATTGTGCAAGCGGCAGCAACTCTTTTGCTTGAGACAAGGAGGTAATCTCTGGTGGGATTTCAGGCATCATGCTCTCCAGTAAAAAATATCATGCAATTGATCTGCACGCATTCAGGTTAAGACTTAGCCCAAGCCTGAACGGCCTTGAGTTCGTTTTGCTCAGACTGAATTTCAGCATCAAATTCAGAAGAGCCTGTCGCTAAACTGGGTGCGGCTTCGGGCAACGTCACCCTGCCTGCACGGACCAAAAAATCTCGGTAATGCACTTCAATCGGTTGTGGGGATTGATTCAGAGATTCAAAAGCGGCATACACATGCAGTAAGTCATCCGCATCTGCATCGCGTGTTGGCAAAGTCGCTCGAAATAAAATCATCCCGGTCAGACTTTCTGGAAAGAGCCAAACTGTTTCAGCACGACTCGTGTATTCAGTAAATTCGATCTCACCATTTTGCCGTGCACGTTCGACAAAAATACGCGCGCGTAAACTCGGTAAAGCCGACTCGATGACAGCATGCTGGGGGTGCATGTTGCGAATCACAATGCGCTCATCGCCTTTAAAGTAATCATTTAACTGCTGATCGGCAGGGGCAGATTGGTAAAAAGCAGGTTTAGTACCCAGAGGTAGATGGGGCCAGCGCTGCTTTATCCAAGCATCATCAAACGGGCCAAGGTGTTGGGCGCGTTGTGGCGCCGCTTGTTGCAAAGCCCAAAATCCCGCAGGCTCTAATTGATCAGATTGCTTGATCATCAGCTTATTAGGGAGCTCGACATTAGGCATGGGCCACACTGACTCACCCGATTCACTAATGATAGGGGTCGCGGCTTTTCCTAGCGGGTTTTTATCGTAACCTTCACCGCCAAAAGCATTTTCTGCAGTGATCGGCAAACGCATAAATGCCTTAGGCTGACTAATAGTGCCGGCAAAATTAATCGTGCGATTCCCAAACACCGCTAATTGTTTTTCAAGTGAGCCTACCCTGATGCGCACAGATACCGGTTGCTCGGTAAACCCCGCAGGACAAAATGCCGCACCATAAGCAACAAACTCGCCAGCCGCTTTCGGCCAGCCCTCATCAAGGATGCTGCTTTCACCAAGCGCAGCCATCGCAAGCGGCCAAACCTGAGACATATAGGGATTTTCTGCTGGGCCATCAGGATGCAAAGCAAAAGTCGTGATGACGCCATACGACATGACGTACTCACCAGTCGCTGGTGAGATCACACGCTTGATGTACTCTGCGGGGGTGGGGTGATGGGATTTCATAGTTGGCCAAAAAGAATTTCTACGCCCTCATGCAACAAGTCAATCGCATCCTCAGTCGCTTGTTTAAGAGTGTTAACGGCAGATTGCGCAGTCACTACGGCTGAATCAGTTACAACTTGTGCAGTCTGCAACGCTAGCACCTTTGCATTCAACGCGGCGATTGTTGCATTTTGAGCTGCCGCCTGAGCGAAAAGACCTACGCCAGCGGCCCCCGCACCCAAACATGTAATATCACCCACCGTCATAAGACCAGGTTTAATATTTATACTACCCCCAAGGTTGATGTCGGCAGCAAGAACCTCCACTGTGGGGCCCACCAATTGCAGTTTTGTCGCCTTTCCCGATATATGACTGCCTATCGTTGCGAGCGAAAATTCCAAAGGTTTAATTTCCAACCCACTCGTCGCCGATATCAGTTCAACACCTGCATCTTTCAAGGTAAGAGACGATGTACCGATTGGGCCTGACTTAAGTGCAGTTTCATTTGAAGAAATTGCTATCGCGCGATTTTGTACTGGCGGTACTGGGTCTAGCGGAAACAGTGGAGGAACATTTACAACAAAGCTTAGTGCGTCTATGTTCACGCCATGAGTAGCGCTGATACCGAGGTTTCCGCCGTCTAACTTTAACTTCGCCCGATAGTTAGCCACCGCGTGGTTGATACCACCGACTAAATTACTATTTAATTTCCATAAAGGGGGTGGAGCGATAAACGCAGAGCCTGTTTTAAGCTCAATATAATCTGGCGTCTGTTTAAGATATGAAGAGTTCAGTATGCCTATAGCACCAAGAAAATTTCCGTCTTTGCTTACGTTAAGAGCGCTTGCTGGAGTTAACGGCTTTGGCTTGAATCTATCCATCACAACATACATAAAGGCGGCAAGGCTCAAAGCTAAAGAGGTGTATTGAGCCAAAGATATATGATCAGGATCAAAGTTACTGCCCATTTTTGAGCTACGTTGCCCCTCTTCCTCTTTAGTTGCATTTGATTCTTCTGTGGCGGAATAATCTTTCCTTCCAAAATCATCGGCTTTTTTACCGACCTTGACAAAAGAAAGCGAAAGGCAAACGACATTTATAACCTGCGCCATGGCGATCAAAGCTTCCAAACCTTGTTCAACTATCTGTAAGGCCGTGTTAATTGGATTATTAACACTGGTGCCAGAGGTAATTTGGTAAAACTCTTCAGCTCGAATATCGCCTGAGTGTGTGTCTTCTTTAATTCTCTTTTTATGCAAAGGCGACCATGATGGCTCCAGATCGGTTTTCGTGTCATAACTCATCGATACACCGCCTCCATAGCCTGCGCTAACATCCATGGCGAACTTAACTTCATTTGTTATGCCTACCGCTAACTTATTAGCCATGGATAACTCGCCCGAGGCATCCATTGCCATGCTAAGTTTAGAAGAGCCCCCTTTGTTAACAGTTATCTCGTATCCTTCAGTGTAGCTATAACCCTTTACTGCGCCGACGACTTCGTCGGCAGCGTCTGCACTCAGGCTTTGAAACTTGCGCTTCGGTGAACCAGAGCCACCCGTGTAGCCCTTAACGCCAACACCTGGTACATAAATTTCATACCCACTCTGACCCGGTTCATCACTGAAGGTGAGTCGATTACCGCTGGGGGTCAGCAAGCCAGAAGAGTTTTGATTGTCACTCGTCACCACATTAGGATTTTCTGAGTTCGGGACCGCTGACATGATCACTGGCTGATCAGGATCACCGCCAATAAAAGAGAGCAATACTTCAGCGCCTTTGAGCAACGGAAAGTTCATACCATTACGCGAGCCTGCATAGGGGCTGGCCATTCTGATCCACGCAGAGCCTTTGTTGTCATTCTTATCGGATAAGTCATACAGGAGCTGCACTTTGTATTGGCCGTGTTCATTGATCTCGGCATAGTCACCGCTGCCTTCGCCATCCACGACCCCACTCATGGTGCCTGCAATCACGGGCTTGGGGGTGACACGCTCTGCTCGGTATTGCATCTCAGCCGGTATCGCAATAAAACTGGCGCGGTAATTGGTAATACCGCCATCGGAGTTGTAGGGGGTGACATTACCAGCCAGTATGGCGCCTGCTTGCGAACCAAAATGCTGCACTTCAGTTATGAGGTATTTGGCATTAAAACTATCACGGTAATGCTCTGTTAATTCTAAAAAATAACCACTGCGAAGACCAACCGCTGTTGCCTCACCCAAGAAAATTTGGCCACGCGCTTGCAGCTCTTGCGCACGGACTTTAGCTAAAGCCTTGGCTTCTTCATTGGTGCGTAGGTTATCTCCGTAAAACATGACTTCGCCGCGGCCTGTATCCGATACTGTCTCGGTGGCCTTTAGGTTTTCGAGGTTTGCTTGTCGATAATTAAAGTCTTGCACAATCACTGTTTTGGGCAGTGGCTTTTGCCTGCAAATAAAACCCGTGACATTTTGATCTTGAAACTGAGTTTGCAGATCTTCAGCCTGGCAATACTTTAAAGAAAGGCTTTGATTAGGATGGCCTTGCTTGTAATCCAAGATTTTGAGCTTATCCGTTCCGGAATCGGCATCGCCATGCTCAAAAAAATAGTACATACCCTCAAACTCCATCCAACGCGAGATGAAATCTAAATTGCTTTCTTGATGCTGACAAATAAAACTGCGTTTACGGTAAGCAGATTTATCTTTTAAGACCATCTCAAAATCGCTATTGGTGATGTCAACCTTTAAGACCTGTTCAATCACCTCGGGGATAGACTTTTCATTTAGATAGACCTCATTGATTTGATTCAACGAAAGCCTTGAAACTTTAGGCACCAGTACCGCACGATAAAAAACAAATTCATTGACTTTATTGAGCTGCTCAAACTCAGCGAGCTCGCCATGGTACGGAAATTCTTTACTACCCTCATACGAGCGAATGGTAAGCGTCGCGCTATTACTGAGCATGTCTTTGAAATCAATCTCTGCACTATTGCTGACGAGGATCAGTTCAAACCGAAATAGCTGTGAAATCGCTTCGCTACCTTCGAGCCGCACGACATTGAGCGATGCTGGGCCCTGCCCAGCGGATTTAAAGAAAAACCGCAGTTCTTGGTCTAAATCATCAGCCATTTTAAGTACCCTTTTAATTTTTTTTATGCTACTTGTTAGACATGATCAAGCGACTCAAAGCCATCGGTTAAGGATTAACCTATTCAATTTACAAATTCATTTTTAAGTGTGCACTTTGTTGATCCGGTTGCGAACACAGCCAGGTATCTCGCCCTAATGAAGCCCAAGACTTCGAACCCAGCGTTGATTTTTGTGCCGCAGCTTTTTTCAAACGAAGCTCTAGCTGTACGTTGAGAGGATCAACCAAATAACTACGAACTAAAAAACGAACTCTCTCATACTCAGTACCACCCACTTGCAGTTGCTGAAATAATTCCTGGCTAACTTCGTTAAACACGATTCTGATGTTGTTGTTACGGGTTTGAATCTGTTGTCCCAGGTGCGCAGTGCCTCTGAGCGTGTTGGCTTGCTGGCCCAAGAGACACTGTTGCTCTTTAGGGATTTTCAAGGTGCGTAACGCTAACTGCTCGATCTTTACCTGAAGATCTGGATAGACGCTTGCTAGTATGGTTTGCAACCCCAACGCAGATTTTGGTGACTGTTGAAAGATACCCGCAAATCTTAAGAGCGTGTCAAACCCAGCTTGCTTGCTATATTTCTCGGGTTCGCTAAACCCAACCAAAGAATAAAATATTTTTAGCAGACGCCGATCATCAAATTCAATCAGCCGAAAATGCGGTTTTGACTTGAGCCACGCCCTAAAAAACATGGGATAAATATCTTGATTAACGATATCAAGAAATTCACGGCCAGCCTTACCGTCAGACAACTGCTCGTCTAATAAATCTTCGGTATAAAACGTCGGCAAAGGCGACACCACGCCATAGAGCCCTAAGAAGTTCACGGTCAGTTGATAGCCGTGTTCATCTTCAGTAATGCTATGAATATCATTTTCTGGAAAGCTTAAACTCAACTGAGGTCGAACCTTAATCGCGCGCTCAGTCCTGCCCTCAAGCAGGGCTTGATTTCGCAACAGTCGATAAGCTTGGAAAAAGGTGAAATTAGAACCTTTGCCAAGCAAGCGCGACTTTATAGCAGTTGTTTTTGCCCCAAGCGCATCGGCCATTTCAATACGATCCCAGTATTTTCATCAAAAATTTCAAAGCGGGTATATGAATTAATCCCCGCATAACTCGCTAAGAAAACATCTAACACTGTTCCCCACAAATGCAAAGATCCAAGAGTCGGCCAGTTCTGGCCTTGACAGCTCATCACGATATGCTGACCTTGCAGCATCGTGCCTTTGACTAAACGGTTTTCACGGGTTACCGCGAGCTTAGTGATTCCCTCAATCAGACGCTCATTCGCACTAACGGAAGAATGATCCTGATTTCTCTTGAAGTTATAGTGGCGCAACATACTGCGCAACGTATCAACATCACCCAAAGATAAAAAATTCAACGCCGAATGACTGACGACACTCCAGAGTAACGCCTCACCTCGCGGAGGATCGATCGCACCCGTGATCGGCCTGATATTTTTAAAGGTAAAGCGATCGGACGAAGTGCTGGTCGGCCGATTAATGTCACCCAGCTTTAGGTTTTCGGGCAACGAGCGATTCGTGCAGCTCAAACTAAGCGAAAGGGTTTCATTTGTCAGTGCATCATTAGGCGAATAGGCGATTGACAGATACGACTCGACTCGGTCATTGACAGAGGAGTTTCTGACCGAAATACGGTAACTACTTTGACCATCATGATTAGCAAAATTTAGCAGTGCAAAAGGTAAATAGGTTTTATGCTCGCGATCACCCTGCTTAAATCCGATGACCGAATCAATTGAGTAAATTTGAAATTGGTCGCGCTTGAGGCCCTCTGCCAACACTAAATACTCAGCGGTTTGATGATTGACCTGAATCGGTTCTGCAGAATGTTTAAACACATTAATCGCAGGCACAACATTCAGCTGAAAACTGGTGGCGCTGATCTCGGGGATTGGAAGATTTGCTTTTTTCAAGCGAATTTCGATGACGAAACTTGCGCCTTTCAACCGACCTGATCCTTTGAAAAAATCAGAAAATTCGACAAAATAAAATTTCTGTGGAAAAAAAAGTAATTCTTGAATCGAGCGAAACCCTGGAAAGGCATTGTCTGGGTAAGGAATCAGCGCTTCGTCAAGACCAGGAAATAACAGTTGCGTCGACAGTGCAACGGATTGCCCTGAGCCATCGGTCAAGCGAATCGATTCAATTTGATCCTTTTGTAGCAAATAAAAAAGATCAGCGGCTGCAGTTTGTTCATCACCTAAATAAAAGCGTAAGTTATGTTTTTTAGGTCCGGTGTCTACAAAAATATTTCCCTGCAAGCCAATCGATATCGTTTTGCTGCCATCCGTCGCTTCATCAAGTCGAGCAAACTTCACACTCACTGGGAAGGCATTTAAGGACGTCGTCGTTCTAAAAATACAGGTAACACCATCGACAGCAACCGAACCAAGTTCGGTGCCTTCAGCGATATGAGCGATCTCCATTAACAGCATTTTAGGGGTGAACGCAACCATCGTTGCAGCAGGGAGTGGACGCAAAATTTGAGGTGCTAGCAGACTGGCTAACTCTTGGGCGATTTCCGGAAACTCATCATCTAATTTTTGTAAGGTCAAACCATTTAAAAAGGCAACGCCCTCTAGAATCCGCTCTACATCCGGATCGGCAGACTCGGCCCCGAGCATGGGTGCAATATTTGGATTGGACTTGGCGAACTCGACAGAAAGGGTTCGCAACCTTGCCAACTCTGTACTGTAGAACCGATTAAAAATTGAGGACATTTATGCTTATTTCACTTTAAAAAAAATTACTTCGGCGCCAACCAAGAGTCATCCGCCTCAATACCGTCAGGCGTAAAGGACCAAGTCACTTTTTCGTAAGAAAAAGACACATCTTCCATGTGACCATAGGATTGTTTGGATTTATCTAGGCAATTCGGAAACCATTTCTCGAGAGAGACCACAATCGCGTTTTCGAGCTTAATGGTGTAGTACAGTTCTTCTTTTCCTGCGCTGGATATCCGAAAGTATTCGAGCAAAACTTCACTCAATTGCTCGCCAGTGGTCAAGGCCTGCAATATTTTGGGCGACGCCTTGTCAATCTCTTTAGTGATCAAGAACGGCTCATGCACGCGTTTGCCTGCGGGCAAACCCGTTTGAGGATTACGCGGAATTTTCACATTACTGATTTCAGCTTGAACCAAAATGGTTCCGGCGTGTCCGTCGATCGCACAAGAACCTTCGATTTTGCCCTGATTCTTTCCAGTGATGCTTAAAAAACATGGCATTGGCATAACCTGCTCCTACGACTCTTTAAAAATGATAAATAGATGAATCTAGGCTTTTGGGGCCAACCATGAGTCTTGCGTTTCGATACCGTCTTTCAGCCATGTCTCGGTAATTTTTTCATACGAAAATGACACGTCCTCCATGTGGCCAAACTGCGAATATTCAGAATCCATACAATTTGGTATCCACGCGCTGATGCCGACAACAATCGCATTCTCAAGCTTCGTTGTGTAATACTTTTCTTCTTGGCCCTTTGGATTAATACGATAAAAGTCTAGTATGACTGACTTCATGCCCTCGCCCGAGCCAAGCGCCTGATACAACTTAGGGCTAGATTTATCAACCTCTTTAGTCACGGTCATCGGTAGATGCACACGCTTACCCGTTGGCAAACCTGTTTGAGGGCTACGGGGAATTTCAATTTTATGGCGCAAGGACTGAATTGCAATTTGACCCTCACGACCTTTAATCTTGCAAGAGCCTTCAATTTTCCCTTGCGTCTCACCTTCGACCTGCATTGAACATGGCATTGGCATGCGTAAATCCCGTTAAAAATGAAATTTCCTTTTAAAAGCAACGCTGGTGAGTCATCGCAATCACTCATCAGCGGCGCAATAAGGTTTTAAGTTTTTTCCAGCTTTCCAATGAGAGATAAATTGAATGAAGCACCCATATATTTGAAATGCGGTCGCACAACCAAAGTCACTCGATACCACCCTGGCTCACCGTCAACATCTAGGACCTTGATCTCTGCCTGGCGCAGGGGTCTGCGACTACGAACGCCTTCCCCGGGGCTATCCATATCAGAAACATACTGGCGAATCCAAGTATTGAGTTCGCTTTCTAAATCACCACGCTCTTTCCAAGTACCAATATGCTCACGCTGAATCACCTTGATGTAGTGAGACAAACGACAAATGACAAAGATATAAGGCAGACTGGTGCCTAATTTATAGTTGAGTTCAGCCTCTTGCCCTTCTTTGCTGTTGCCAAAGAACTTTGCTTTTTGTGCTGAAAAGGCAGAAAAGAATGCCGCACCATCATTGTTTTTGAGCATGGTCAAAGCAATAAACCCTTGACTTGCAAGTTCATGCTCACGACGCTCTGAAATCAGTACTTCAGTGGGGATCTTGTTTTGAATCTCGCCCATTGAATTAAATCTGTAAATCGGAAGATCGCTGACTGTACCACCGCCTTCTGGTCCAATAATGTTGGCGCACCAGCGGTAGTCAGCAAAACTTTCGGTAATTCTCGTGGCAAAGGCAAACGCTGCGTTTCCCCACAAAAAATTTGCCCGACCCTCAGAAATATTTTCGGTGTAATTAAAGCGCATACTTGCCACGGTTTCAGGGCTGTAAGGCAAGCGCAATAAAAAACGCGGCACGGTCAGTCCAACATATCTAGAGTCTTCGGTTTGTCTGAAGGCATTCCATTTAAAAAAATCAGGGCCTTCTAAAATAGATTGCAAGTCTCTAAGGTTTGGCAGTTCATTCAAACTACTTAAACCAAAAAACTCAGGGCTCGCCGCAGCAATAAAAGGTGCGTGCGCCATTGCAGCAACGCTTGCTAAGGTCTGCAGTAACTTCATGTCCTGCGACCCAGGACCAAATTCGTAATGACCAATAATGGCACCATAAGGCTGGCCACCAAACTGCCCGTACTCTGCGGTATAGACTGTTTTGTACAAGCCTGACTTGACAATCTCTGGTGCATCTTCAAAGTCGGCTAATAACTC
The DNA here is from genome assembly GCA_945911685.1 of Bordetella parapertussis. GTDB lineage: Bacteria > Pseudomonadota > Gammaproteobacteria > Burkholderiales > Burkholderiaceae_B > Zwartia > Zwartia parapertussis_K. The sequence goes on along the minus strand of CAMEAW010000004.1, from coordinate 32,509 downwards.
TGCCTTGTTGACGCTTACAAAATTTAGGCGGATATTTTCTCGAAAATTAGTACGATCAACTAAAAACTTTAACGAGCGCCAGGCCGACTCTAATTTTTGCAATTGCTCATCGTGCAAAATCAGATCAAGTTGGGCGCAGAGCTTTTTATCGAGTTCCGCGATCATGTCATCGACGGTCGCCAGTGATAGCGCCTCAACTGATCGTTGTGGCTCTAAAACTTGGCTGATGAGCGCTTGCAAACCTTGCTTGATACTAGGGTAGGCTTCGTCGCCTGGATGAATAGAGGCGATTTCAACTAATTGCTTTAACAAAGACCCTGCACCCTCTTGAACGCCGGGTGCTACGCTCGCAATGCCGGGCTCAGCTCTGCCTTTGTCAGCAATCATCTGATCTCTCTTTTTTTACTCACAGCAATCATTCACGGATAATTTATACAGACTGTCGATCAAGAGACGCGCGCGCAAGGTACACCGCTATCCTTAACCTTTGACAGTAAATGATATTTTTGGGTAGTTGCACGATATTTTTTCGGCGCATAAAGAGACTGCGTATTACGGGTGCGAATTGCGTAATTTGAACAACGAAAATGAACCGCAGCACATGCTGAGGTAAAACCAGTCTAAACACTGGAGGCGCGATGCCAAGCAGTGCTGGATTCAAAGCCAGATACTTTTTTAGGTGTTTGCACAATATTTTGTATCGCGCAAATAGAAACTGCGCATGGCGGGCATGAATTGCGCGATTTGTCTGATAATTTTTGAAATTACAAGCATCCAAGCTGTATTCTCAAGCTGGAACTAAGAAAAGCTGAAATCAAGAAAAGCTAAATATAAGAAAAGCTGAATAGCTACAAACAGGTAGGTCCTTAAGGCGCCGTGATTGATTACCAGTTGTTTACAACGATAGTGCTTTAGATCATGGGTGTTGCTGACAGCGCCGAATAATAATAATAATAATAATAAGGAAGATGGCATGCAATTTAGAAATGCTCTTATCTGCATGGCAACAGGGGTACTGAGCAGTTTGACTGCTTATGCCGCTGACACGTTCGTACAAGAGACGTTCACTGTAAAAAAATCAATTGATGCAGGTCCAAATGCATACCTCATTGATCAGAACTGGTACGGCGTAAGCCAGATTAACGTCATGTCTTCTGATGGGTTTGTACAAAAAGGCAATCTGACCACGGGGTTAAATGCGCAATTTGTTTTGTCGCGCGACCATAAAACCGCCTACACGATGTCCGTATACCTCAAACGTATTGTGAGCGGCCCTTTAGAGGCCGTGCTGCAAGAGTTTGATGTCAGTACATTGAGTTTGCGCCGAGAGATAGCGATTTCTCCAAAAATGGTTCTCGGCTCACCTCAAATTAGCCATCTACAACTCTCGGCTGATGAACGCTACGCCTTTGTGCAAAACGCAACGCCTGCCACTTCAGTTTCAGTGGTGGATTTGAAGCATGGAAAAATGCTAGTCGAAGTCCCTACACCGGGTTGCTATGGCATCTATCCTGCTCCACAAGGAGCACGCTTTAGTAGTTTATGTGGCAATGGAACAATGACGAGTTACTCGTTTAATGAAGATGGTAGTGTTATCAAGCCCGTTAAAAGTGAAAAAATATTTAATGCGGATGTTGACCCTTTGTATACCCATGCCGTACGCGCAAGTCATGATTGGGTGTTCTCCTCTTACAACGGAAGTTTGTATCGCGTTTCAGATGCTACCGAAGTGGCGCGCTTAACGGATAAATTTTCTTTCACCGAAGGACTTGCAGGCAAGTGGGGGCCCGGTGGTATAGCCCTCATGGCTTATAACGAGGCAAACAGCATTCTGTTTATTAACATGCACCCTAATGCTAAAAATGGTAGCCATAAAGAACCGGGTAAAGAAGTTTGGGCGATTAACTTAAACACCAAAAAAATACTGAGTCGCTCGGCAATTAACGAGTCAAGCTCCCTCGCTGTCACGCAAGGCATAAAACCCGTATTGTTTTCGGTTGACGACGTGAAGGCTGTTCTACGCAAATACGACATCGATTCCACTTCAGATTTTTCAATTAAGTTTGTGAGTGAATTTCAGGCTAAGGGTGACTATACCTATCTGGTGTGGGTAGACAATTAATGCAATTAGATGCGTTGATTAATTTGTGGATTACCACAGCAACAACATTTTTAGTGTTGTTGTTTCTGAGTGCGTTATTTCATAAGGCCTCAGACCTGATGCGTTTTACCAACTTCCTGGGTAATTATCAGGTGTTGCCAAATGCGAGCTTAACTCCTGCGGCTTATGGCTTAATGGTTTGCGAGGGATTGGTCTCTCTTTTTCTGCTTACCCCCCAATTTAAGCAACTTGGCGCAACTCTTGCCATAGGATTGTTGCTTGTGTATGCCTCCGTCATTGCACTGAATGTCGCCAGAGGCAACTTTAAAATAGAGTGCGGCTGTGGCGGTCCTCCTATGCATTTATCTTATGGGCTAGTTTTGCGAAATGTTGTTATTGCAGCTATGTCGTTGCCCTTGGCATTCAGCAAAAATAGCCCAACAATATTTATTGATACTGCCATTGCAGTCGCCGCTGGCGCAGTCCTCTATTTACTTTATGTTGTAGCTGAGCAGTTATTGGCCAATTTAAACCAAGCTGCAAGCCCAACTTCTTTTCAGTGAGTTCACATGCAACCTGTCGCAATCACTTTTGGGTGGGTTTTTAGTTGATGATGGATACCTTAATATTCGCCGTTGCCGCTCTGACAATAATAGTGCTCATCTTGCTGGTAATGGTGTTTGCCTTGGCTCGCCAAGTTGGTGTTCTATTCGAACGCATTACTCCCGTGGGTGCCATGATTAACGACGCCGGCCCCAAAATTGGTGAGGCGAGTCCCATATTTAGCCTCACAGGTTTAACCGGAGTCGAGGTGACGATCGGTGGCATGCAACCCAAAAGTACTCTGCTATTCTTTTTATCTCCCACTTGCCCAATTTGCAATAAATTACTGCCTGCAATTAACTCTGTCCGCAATAGTGAATCAAACTGGCTCAACATTGTTTTAGCCAGCGATGGTGAAGAGGCTCAGCATCTAGAGTTCATGCATAAATATGCGCTTACAGATATACCGTATGTCTTGTCCCAACCATTGGGGATGGCATTTCGTGTCTCTCGCCTGCCTTTTGCCGTGCTGCTTGATGCCGATGGTACTGTGCGTGCCAAAGGATTGATTAACACCCGAGAGCAATTGGATAGTCTATTCAATGCTGCAGATATGGGTTACAGATCAATTCAAGAGTACGTTGGTCAACCTAGTCGTCGCCGGGACCTTGACGTGGTCAATCTCTAATTTGCTCAGGGAGCTATACAGATGTTGAATCGAATAAAAAAAATAATGACGTGGATCGACAGGCGTACAGAAATTTGCGTTCGCAAAAGCGCTAGTATTTCAGGCCGTCGAAGCTTGCTGGCAAAAATTGGAGGCGTCTTAGTGGGGGCTGCGCTGCTGCCGGTTTTGCCTTTTGACCGATCCTCAGGTGTGGCGCACGCTGCAAGTACCTCGCTAGACCCTAACTCGTGCGATTATTGGCGTTATTGCGCCATAGATGGCAATACCTGTGCAAGCTCTGGTGGTTCAGCGACCGCTTGCCCTCCGGGCTCTGAGATGTCTAAGGTTGCGTGGGTGGGCACTTGCCTCAACCCCGCAGACAAAAAGAGCTATCTGGTTTCTTACAATGATTGTTGCGGCAAAGCAGTCGTCGTGGGTTCTCTGTTTTGCTATAACAACGAGGGCGAGCGCCCTGGTTATCGTATGGGTTTACATAATGATGTTAACTGGTGCATGGCCAATGAAGCAAAAGGCTATCACTGTACTGTCACCGTATTAGTGGGGTTGGCCGATGAATAAGTTAATCGCAAATAGTCTAGCGATAGGTGTCTTAACACTTGCGCAAGTCGCTTGGGCTGATGATTTGGATAAGTCGAAGTCACTGTTTGGTAACCGCTGTGCTGCTTGTCATGGCGCTGCAGGCGTTGGTGTAGAGGGTCTTGCACCCCCATTGCAAAATCCTGAACTATGGAAATCATTGGGTGGGAATGGAGCAAAATACATGGCCGGTGTGATGACAGGCGGTATGACAGGCACTATTACTGTCGCTGACGTCGATTATCGTGGCTTGGTTATGCCCGCGCAGTCGTTCATCGATAGCGCTGAGCTAGCAATGATCGCTAAATACGTTGTAGAAACATTAAATGCTGGGACCTCTACTCCCAGTATTGCCTTGATTGATGAGCTTAAGGCAGCCCCGCTTCCACATGCAGAGATACGTGGGATACGCAAAGGAGCGAAATGAGTCGTCAGAAATGGCTGACAGGGCTGATATTAGTGTGTTTAGCAAATGGCCCCCTTGGGCAAGTGGCATTTGCGCAAACCCTTAACGCCAAGAATAACTACCTTTTGCATTGCAGTGGCTGTCATCGTGGCGATGGCACAGGCTCGCGTACCGGGGGCGTGCCATCACTCAGTCTAGTCAAAGCGTTTACTTCAGATGCTGAAGGGCGCAAGTACCTCATGCACGTACCAGGTATCGCGTATAGCGGTTTAAGTAATAAGGAAATTGCTGCGGTGGTGAATTATGTCGTAGTGCGTTTGGGCCAGCCCGATGTGCCCTTTCAACTCTTTACAGCAGAAGAGGTTGATCATCTAAGAGCAGTCAACATTGATGACATTGTGGGTTACAGACGAGCTCTCGCTAAGCGATACGCTACAGAAGGTAAATTGGTAGCTGATTATCCTTGGCCCTAAACCACCCTTCTTTAACTCTCATTCAAAAGGCTTTAGTCAGTAAAACAAAAACTGTATTGCCACCAGCATTACCACCCGTTGATGTGGAATAGGCATATGTATTGGAAAAAGCACCACTACCCTTTTTTACGTTTGTGCCAACGTAAGCGGCAGAGAAATAAAATCCCTCACCCAAATCTTTTGAAATACCAAAAAGCCAATCAGCATAAGAATATGATGGTTGGCCTGCCTCGTAAGACTGACCATTAATTTTTTGATATCCAACATGGCTATTTAATACGATGCCAAAAAAACCCGTTTCATAGTTAACGTTTAACTCTAAATAATAAGAACCCACACTCTTGGCAATTCCAAAGGTATTACTGATTGCGTAAAAGAGTTTTGCTGTGCCATCAACCGGACCAAAATCGAACTCCTGAGAAATATAGACCTCAGCTGTATTTGGATTGGTGTAGCCCGGATTAATTCCACTGGTGGGATAAGCATATAGGATCAATCCAATATCAGTCGCGAAGCCCTTGGCGATCCACTCCCTCTTTAGACCAGCATATAAATCTATTTCAACAGGGGCGTGTTGGGCATAACCTCCGTCAGATACCCATCTTGCGGTGGAGTTCCAGTTGCCAATATAAAAACCACTTTTGTCGGCATATTCAAAGCCGCCTTGAATAGCGGGCTTGTAATCGCTTTGTGCTAAGCCACGCCATACCCAATTACTATTTAAGGTTAGGTTCGCATTAAATGCGTCTTCGTCTGAAGAATCAACCGCCACGCCCTTTGCTTGGGCAGCATTACCGGCCAACGCAAACAGAAACAAAATATGAAGTGAGGTGAGAAATTTTATATGGGCTAATTTCACAAGTAGACCTAAGCTGAGACACTGAGAAACGGATGTGATGAAGCGTTTTTGATCAGTACAGATGCAAGACGTGTTGCAAAATATCTTTGGCTTGATGAATATGTCTACGGCTACTCAATAGCTAAGCACTCGAACAATGGCAGCCTGATGAAGGGCTTCACGATGCTGGCCATGCCTACGAACAGTGCTATCTAAGTTGTTATTAGCGACTGTAATTCAGATTAGCGTGGGGTGGTAAATTAATTTGTGTAATTTCTGGCGCTCTACTAACCATGAGCTATTGAAGAGTCAACCGACTTGGCTATACTAATTTAGAGTGGCTCGCTACACTACTGTAAGACCTCAACTAAAGCTGAACCCTTGTGCAACAGCTTATTTTTTTATACGGTGCTCACGCTATGAATATTTGTAAAATAATTTTTATCTCGCTCGCCACACTATTTTCATTCGGTGCTAACGCCCAAAAAGCTATAACCGTGCTGCATCCTGCAGTACCAGCGCCGACTTTTTTGGATCATGGCAAACCTGGTGAATCCGTTGGTGATATCAGGATTTGGCATTTTCCTGCGAAAACAGATAACGGGGATGTATTGACTACGGATTGGATTATGACAACGACCGGAATCGTCGACGCTACGGAAATCCAATACCGAATGACGAGTGCTACTTTTTCTTTTGGTCAAGGCACTACAGATCAAATTGTTATTCAGGGGATTGCTGAATATTCAAGCGCTAAGGCTACGCTACAAAACTCAGCAACTACCCCTCGCGCAGTGATTGGGGGTACAGGAAAGTTTGCCAATGCCAGTGGCTGGATGGAAACTAATCATCTAGCAGATGGAACTTGGCGGCATGTGCTTCACCTAAAGTGAGGCATGACCTCAAATTTGCTCAAGCCAGATAAAAAATTTAGGGGATCTTCATGACATCTCGCCGTCAATTTTTAAATCTTGGGGGGCAATCACTAGTTGCCTTGGCGGGCTCTGGTCTTTTGGTACCAGAAACGGCCGGTCTTGCTAATGCTCAAAACAATTTAAATGGAAATCAATCCCCTGCTACAAATGTTGATGTCATCGTAGTAGGCGCAGGCCTTTCAGGCTTAATGGCAGCGAGAACTTTACGTAAAGCAGGTAAGACGGTTACTGTGCTTGAGGCGCGTGCGCGTGTTGGTGGACGCATGGTAAGCACTAAGACCATTGAGGATGGTGTGGTCGACTTAGGTGGTCAATGGGTAGGCCCAACGCAAACTCGCTTTCTTGCCATCCTAGATGAATTTAAAATTAAACGCTTTGATAGTTACTACGATGGTAAAAGTGTATTTGTATGGAACGATAAAAAAGTATTAGCCAATCTGGCAAAAGACTATGACAAAAGCTTGTTGTTCTTTGAGCCAAGTGAATTGCCATTCTCACCAGAGGATTTACTGGCTACAAAGGAATTAAATCAAAAGTTGGCCAAAATTGTGGCGCAAGTCAATCGTGACAAGCCGTGGCTGACTCCTAATGCCAAAGTGCTTGATTCACAAACGATCCATACGTGGGCTGATCAAAATAGTCGATCAGAGATCGCAAAATTTACTATCGAATGGCTCACCCGTGTAGGCGGTGAAGGAGGTTTCGAGCCTAGTGAAGCCTCGATGTTACATCTTGCTTGGAAACAGGCCGTCGCGCCTCAAAGTGAATTACCTGAAACTTGGATCATCGATGGCGGTGCAGGGCAAGTAGCCATTCGCGTCGCTCAAAAATTAAATGACTCCATTCAATTGAATGCACCCGTCAGATCCATTGAGTATGCAGAAAAAATGGTGAAAGTGACTGTAAAGTCTGGTGTCACTTACACCGCAAAATCAGTCATCGTAGCGGTACCTCCGCCGCTAAGAATGGGTATTGAATTTTCTCCACCACTGCCAGCACAAATCAGCGGCTTTATTCAGCGATCCCCTATGGGCTCCATCATCAAGGTTAATGCCGTTTATCCCACTGCGTTTTGGCGCAGCCAAGGTTTAAGTGGCATGGGAATTGGTAATTTACCTTTACTAGAATTAACAGCCGATAGCTCTCCGCCCTCTGGAAAACCAGGCATTCTAACGACTTTCGTTTCTAGTAATAAAGCAGTTAACTTGGGTTTACTCAATGCGGAAGATCGCCGCCAAGCAATCATGAGCGACCTTGTGAAATATTGGGGTCCACAAGCCGCAAATCCCGCTCATTTCTATGAAGCCAATTGGCCAAACGAGCAATGGACACGTGGAGCGTATACCAACTTTGTAACGCCAGGAACTTGGACTGCTTTTGGCCCTGCATGGCGTGAACCAATCGGGCCAATCATATGGGCAGGTACTGAAGTATCTACACGTTGGCCAGGCTACTTTGAAGGTGCTATCAGAGCAGGCGAATCTGCAGCTGAGCTTGCTTTAGACAAAATGTTGAGCTGACAGCGCTGCACCCATAGCGCTCAGCATAGAGTAAAACAAGCCGGTTGCTATTGGGACGATTAACCGAAGCGGCTTGATCGGAAACGGCCGCGTCTTTAAAGCTCTGGGATGGGTATGGCGCCCTCTGGTAGCGGAGAACGATTTACGTTTAACGCCATCGCTACCATCACGTAATAGCCGCTTACCATCATCAAGTCTACAACGCCTTGTTCACCAAAAAGCTTGTGCACGGCGTTGTAATGTGCGTCGCTTACGCCGTGACGCGTATGAAGCTCATGACAAAAATCATACACAGCTTCTTCATCGGGTTTCATCTTTGAAGGACGTTGCCCCTGCGCAAGCTCTTCACCGATTAAAGGGTCGAGCCCCTCTTTAAGTGCTAAACGTAAGTGTGCGTACCATTCGTATTGGGCCGTCCAGGTGCGAGCAGTGATCAGAATCGCGAACTCGTTTAAACGTTTTGGGATAGCACTTTCAAAGCGCAGATATTCTCCGACCTTGCGCATCCGTTCAGCTAAAACCGGGCTTCTTAACAAAACGTTGAAAGGAGCCCCTAAGCTTGTTGCCCCCTGCACCACCCCCTTACTGCCTGTCCCAGAGATGGGGCCAGCCATCAGCGAGTTGAAGTAAATCTTTTGCTCGTCAGTCATTTGATCGACGTGAAGGCGCGCAAAGCGCTGTTCGTCTGCCGAAGGATTTGTCATGTTTAGGGCTCCGAGAATCAAAAACTACAAAATCGCAACAAGGTGCTCTAGCATTGGGATTAAACCTGCCGAGCAAAAAAAGACTCAAGAATCGTTCTCAAGGGCCTGCTACGCTTGAACCTTGGTGTTTGAATCATGGTAGCTATCGTAAATCAGAATCGATCTTTTCAAGGTTTGACTGGCTCCAGCCTCACCAAAGCCCCTTGCACTTCGTCGGTCAACAAGTAGACAAAACCGTCTGGCCCCATTCGCACATCGCGTAGGCGAGACCGCCCTTGCAGCAAGCGCTCTTCGCCCAAGACCTTCTCGCCGTCGAGCGTCAGACGCACCAGCATCTGCCCGCGCAATGCGCCCACAAGCAAATTGCCCCGCCATTGAGGAAACTGTGAGCCGCTCACAAAAGCCATGCCAGATGGTGCAATCGACGGCACCCACACGTGCAAGGGCTGCACCAAGCCAGCTTTGGCCTGACCCTCACCAATTTTGGTGCCCAAGCCGTAATTGACGCCGTAGGTGATAACGGGCCAGCCGTAATTCAAACCTGAACGCATCACGTTGACCTCATCCCCACCCTGGGGCCCGTGTTCGTGTGTCCACAGTTCACCCGTTTGGGGATGCAGTGCCGCACCCTGCATGTTGCGATTGCCCAAGGTCCATTTTTCTGCCAGGGCGCCTGCACGGTTAACAAAAGGGTTGTTGGCTGGCACACGACCATCATCGTGAAGACGAATGACAGAGCCAGCGTGGTCACCCAGTTTTTGGGCACGATCTTTGTCGCCACGGTCTCCCAAAGTCAGATAAACAAAGCCAGCTTGGTCGAACACAATACGCCCACCAAAATGATAGCTTGCAGGCGTTTTAGGCTGCATGCTGAACAGCACCGCTACCTCGGTCATGCGGTGGCCTTGAAGCTTACCTCTGGCCAAAGCTGTACCCCAGCCTCCCGGCCCGGGCGCGTTGTAAGCCCAATAAATCCAGCCATTCTGAGCATACTGAGGGTGCAAGACTACATCAAACAAACCACCTTGGCCTTTTGCCACAACTTCAGGCAAACCATCAATCGGTTTGGGGTTCAGTTTGAAATCTTGACTCATTAAGCGTAAGCGTCCCGCCCTTTCAGTGACCAGCAGCCGACCGTCAGGCAAAAAAGCAACGGACCAAGGATTTTCAAGTCCTGTCACCAAAGTGGTCAATCGGAACGCGTGTTTTTCTGAAATGAAGACCGAGGTCGCTTCTTGAGCCCAAGTGGGAAGGCAGCATGCCATGCACACCAGCAAGGCATGGATTAATCGAGCAAGCTGTACCCTCATAAGACTTCTATTCCCACTCAATAGTCGCCGGTGGCTTACTAGACACGTCGTACACCACGCGGTTAATACCGCGTACTTCGTTGATAATGCGCGACGACACTTTGCCTAACAGAGGATAAGGTAACGGCGCCCAATCTGCGGTCATAAAGTCTGAGGTTTGCACGGCGCGCAGCGCCACGACATAGTCGTAAGTACGCCCGTCACCCATCACCCCCACTGACTTCACGGGCAAGAACACTGCAAACGCTTGCGAGGTTAAGTCGTACCAACTTTGTTTGGTCTCAAGGTCGATGGTGTTACGGAGTTCTTCGATAAAGATCGCATCGGCACGGCGTAGCAGATCAGCAAATTCAGTTGTGACGGCACCCAAGATACGCACCCCTAAGCCTGGGCCCGGAAACGGATGGCGATACACCATGCCATGCGGCAAGCCTAGGGCCACACCTAGTTTGCGGACTTCGTCTTTAAACAATTCGCGCAAGGGCTCGAGCAATTTCAAATTCATGGTCTCGGGCAAGCCGCCAACATTATGGTGTGACTTGATCGCAACTGCCTTACCCGTTTTAGCACCCGCCGATTCAATCACATCAGGATAAATCGTGCCTTGTGCAAGCCACTTGGCTTGTTTAAGCTTGCCGGCCTCTGCTTGAAACACTTCAACAAACTCACGACCAATAATTTTGCGTTTGGCTTCTGGGTCAGACACGCCTGCAAGCTTGCCCATAAACTGCTCAGTGGCATCAACATGAATGATGCGCAAGCCCATGTTTTGGGCGAAGGTCTCCATCACATGCTTGCCCTCGTCTAAGCGCAGCAAACCGTGGTCGACAAACACGCAGGTCAGCCGATCGCCAATGGCTTTGTGAATCAAGGCCGCAGCAACGGATGAATCGACACCGCCCGACAAACCCAAAATAACTTCATCATCACCAACCTGTTCACGAATACGTGCAATCGCCTCGTCAACGTAATTAGGCATTGTCCAGTCGCCCTGACAATCACAGATCTCGTGCACAAAGCGCTCGAGCAAGGCTTGGCCTTTAATTGTGTGTGTGACTTCAGGATGAAACTGCACTGCGTAAAACTTACGGGCTTCGTCAGCCATGCCTGCGATCGGGCATGATGCGGTTGACGCCATCACTTTGAAACCATCAGGCAAACGCGTTACCTGGTCACCATGACTCATCCAGACCTTGAGCATGCCATGCCCTTCGGGCGTGGTGAAGTCATCGATATCTTTCAGCAAACGTGTGTGGCCGCGGGCACGCACCTCGGCGTAGCCGAATTCACGGTGATCGGCGTAACTGACCTCGCCGCCTAACTGCTGTGCCATGGCTTGCATGCCATAGCAAATCCCTAGTACGGGCACACCTGCGCTAAAGACTTCGGCCGGTACTTTTAACGATGATTCATCGTACGCCGAGGCATGACTGCCTGACAGGATGATGCCTTTTAACCCTTGCGACAACTGATTCTTTAAGAACTCGGCCGAGACATCGCCCGGATGAAGCTCGCAGTACACACCAGCCTCGCGCACGCGACGTGCAATCAACTGAGTCACCTGTGAACCGTAATCAAGAATCAAAATGCGCTGATGCATGAAGAATTAACCTGTATAAATATCTAAATGAAAGACACCGGCCATGAGACCGGTGCGAAAATTAAATACGAATTGCACAATGAATTGCACAACCAAATGCTAGAGGATCAGACAGCCGTATGAACCCTCTTTACTGTCTTTAGCCGTTACTCAGAACGATAGTTCGGTGCTTCTTTAGTAATTTGCACATCATGCACGTGCGATTCGCGAAAGCCAGCCGAAGTAATCTGGACAAACTCTGGCTTGGTACGCATCTCTTCGATTGTGGCGCAACCGCAATACCCCATTGAGGCACGCACACCGCCCACCAATTGAAAAATAATTTGCAACACACTGCCTTTGTAGGGTACGCGACCTTCGACGCCTTCAGGCACGAGCTTATCGGCGTTGTTAGCAGGATCTTGAAAATAGCGATCAGCCGAGCCATCGGTCATGGCACCCAAACTGCCCATGCCGCGATACAACTTATACGAACGCCCTTGATACAACACAACTTCGCCAGGAGCCTCTTCGGTGCCGGCAAACATACCGCCCATCATCACTGACGACGCACCTGCCACAAGCGCTTTAGCCACATCGCCCGAAAAACGCACGCCACCGTCTGCAATCAACGGCACGCCGGTACCTTTTAAAGCGCGAGCCACATCAGAAATCGCAGTGATTTGCGGCACGCCCACGCCGGCAACAACACGCGTTGTACAAATCGACCCAGGGCCAATGCCTACTTTCACAGCGTCTGCACCGGCTTCGTGCAAGGCACGCGCAGCATCTGCCGTGGCAATGTTGCCACCAATCACTTCAACCTTGGGGTAATTGGCTTTGACCCAACGTACGCGTTCGATCACGCCGCTTGAATGGCCATGCGCGGTATCAACCACAATCACATCAACGCCTGCCGCAACTAATTTTTCGACACGCTCTTCAGTACCATCGCCCACACCCACTGCAGCACCTACAAGCAATTGACCGTGACTATCTTTACATGCTGCAGGGTGCTCGGTGTTTTTGACAATATCTTTAACTGTGGCTAAACCACGCAACTCAAAAGCATCGTTGACAATCAACACACGTTCGAGGCGATGCTGATGCATCAACTTTTGAGCCTCGGCCAGCGTTGCACCTTCTTTCATGGTGATCAAGCGCTCTTGCGGTGTCATCACGCTGCTTAGTGGCGCGTCCAAGCGGTCTTCAAAGCGCAAGTCACGATTGGTGACGATACCTACGACCTTGCGGCCTTGAACAACGGGCAAACCAGAAATACCGTGTTGACGTTGCAGCGCGATCGCATCGCGCACTTTCATGTCAGGTGTCACCGTGATCGGGTCAGTGACAATTCCGAATTCGTGCCGCTTCACGCGCGAGACTTGTTTGGCTTGTTCGTCTGCGGTTAAGTTTTTATGAATGATCCCGATACCGCCCTCTTGAGCCATGGCAATTGCCAGACGTGATTCTGTCACGGTATCCATTGCGGCCGAGACTAAAGGGATATTGAGTGAGATGTTTCGGGTTAGGCGGGTAACCAGCGAAGTGTCACGTGGCAAGACCTGTGAAAACGCAGGAACAAGCAGTACGTCATCGAAGGTGAGCGCAGTTTGGATAAGACGCATAAAAAAGCTCCGGGCGCAAAGAGTGATTATACGATGGACGAACGACTTCTTTTGAGAGGCAACTAGTGCTAAAACGCACCTTACCTTATTGGTTTGAGCGCCAATTGCTCAGATTTTGACCAAAAACAACCAAAATCCATCAAAACTTTGACTCATGACAACTGAAAACACCCTGGCGCAATGGCTAGAAGACGAACAAAAAATTCTTGCTTGCATGCCCAACGGGCGCCCAATCGGGTTGTTGGACAAGAGCAAAACAGTCGCAATGACGGGGATGGAGGTTATGCAAGCGGTCATGCGCGGTGACTTACCGAACGGTCCGATGGCTGCGACCTGTGGTTACCTGATTGTGGCGCTCGAACCGGGGCAAGCCACGCTGCAAGGTAACCCCACAGAAAGCGTGATGAATGTGCAGGGGTCCGTACACGGGGGCTGGTTTGCCAGTATTTTGGACGGCGCAGTCGGCAATGCCATCCACACGATGTTGCCTGCTGGCACGGGTTATACGACTCTGGATTTAAGTGTCAAGATGACTCGCGCCATCGTGCCTGCGCCGGGCCAACGCGTGCGGGCGATTGGCAAGATCATTCAGGTGGGCCGGCAAATTGCGACGGCCGAGGGGCGCATTGTGGGCCCGGACGGCAAACTCTATGCGCACGCCACGACGACTTGCTTGATTTTGAATCACGCGAAAAAGTAGACCTAGCCGATCGCTACCCGCGCGTTTTGGAAGAACCTCATCCAAGGGGTATAGGCACCTTTCGAGTCATTTGGCCCCCAGCTTGGCGGTGCCCAAGACATCATGACGTTGCGCGTCACCCGTTCGGGATGCGGCATCAACACTGTAAAACGCCCATCGACTGTCGTCACTGAGGTCAGGCCCTTCGGGCTGCCATTTGGATTAAACGGATAGGCCTCAGTGGCCTGCCCCTTGTGATCCACAAAACGTAAAGCGGCCAGCGCAGCCTGTTCATTACCCTGGCGACTGAAATTTACAAAGCCTTCGCCATGCGCCACAGCCACGGGGATGGTTGCACCGGCCATACCTTTGAAGAACAAAGACGGGGATTCAAGTACTTCAACCAACGAAAAACGAGCTTCGTATTTTTCAGATTGATTGCGGGTAAAGCGTGGCCAGTTTTCAGCTCCTGGGATCATCGTGGCTAAGGCTGCCATCATCTGGCAACCATTACACACACCTAATCCAATGGTGTCAGAGCGCCCAAAGTATTGTGCGAACTGATCAGACAACTGCGTGTTGAACAAGATACTGCGTGCCCAGCCCTCGCCTGCGCCGAGTGTGTCGCCGTAACTAAAACCGCCTACCGCCACCAAGCCTTTAAAGCTCGATAAGTCTGCAGTGCCGGCCTGAAGATCGGTCATGTGCACGTCGACGGCTTCGAAACCAGCTTTGTCAAAGGCCCAGGCCATTTCGACTTGGCTGTTGCAGCCCTGCTCTCGCAAGATCGCTACGCGTGGCCGCGCACCCTTGCCGATATAAGGTGCCGCAACATCTTGCTGAGGATCAAACTGCACTTGCGGCGACATGCCAGGATCCGTCGCGTCTGCCCAAAGCTCAAGTTCAGCTTTGGCACAGGCTGGATTATCACGACGCATCGCGATGCGGTAGCTGACATCGCTCCAGAGCGTGCCCAGGTCGGCACGCGGACGCGACCAGATACGGTTGCCGTCGCGAAACACTTCGAGTGTGTCGGTGGTGTTAGGCGAACCAATCACATGTGAATGCTTGGACAGGCCTGCCGCGCGCAGCACTTGCATCACGGCGTCGCGCTCGGCTGTGGGTACTTGAATGACCGCGCCCGCCTCTTCTGAGAACAAGGCTTTGAGGGTCAATTCATTGCGTTGCACTGCAACTTGTGCGGCGCGAATATTGTAGGCATCCCAATCTTGCGCGTTATAGTCGTAGCACAGCATGTCGATATTGAGCGACACGCCTGTGTGACCCGCAAAGGCCATCTCAGCAACGGTTGCCAACAGACCGCCATCAGAGCGATCGTGATAGGCCAAGACGATCCCCGATTGCGCCAGCGCGCGAATCGTCACAAAAAATGTGCGCAAGGCTTGCGCGTCGTCGATGTCTGGCGTTTGTTCACCCAATTGATTACACACTTGGGTCAGTATCGAGCCACCCATACGCTGCTTACCACCACCAAGATCAATCAAAATCAAACTTGTCGGGCCCACGTCGGTGCGCAGTTGTGGCGTCAGCGTTGCGCGAACATCTTCTACAGGCGAAAAAGCGGTCACGATTAACGAAACCGGCGCAATCACTTTACGCGCTTCGCCCTCTTGCGACCAACCCGTTTGCATCGATAGCGAATCTTTACCGACTGGTATCGACAACCCAACCTCTTGGCACAGTTTGCTCACTGCAGCCACGGTGTCGTAGAGCGCGGCATCTTGCCCAGGTGCCCCACACGCGGCCATCCAGTTGGCAGACAGTTTGATATCCTCGACGCGCGCCACATCCGCTGCGGCCAAGTTGGTTAAGGCCTCAGCCACGGCCATTCGCCCTGAGGCGGCAGCGTCAATCACGGCCAGCGGCGTGCGCTCGCCCATCGCCATCGCTTCGCCACGTGTGCCATCGTGATCCGCCAAGGTAACGGCACAATCGGCAACCGGAATCTGCCAGGGGCCGACCATTTGATCACGGCTTGATAAGCCACCGACGGTGCGATCACCAATTGTGATCAAAAAGGTTTTGTTTGCGACGGTTGGATGTTGCAACACGCGAGTGACAGCGTCATCGAGTGTGATGACCGTCAGGTCTAAAGGCGCTGTCTGGCCCAGTAAACGTTTGACATCGCGCGTCATGCGCGGGGGTTTGCCCAAGATGACGTCGATCGGTACATCGACCGGACGCAGGCCAGTGACCGCTTCTGATCCTGAGCTCGCGTTTGATCCCGAGGCGCTTGTAAGCAAGGCTTCTGAACCTTGACCGCCAAGAACTGCGCCGTTTTCTAGCGAAGCTGGCTGATCTAAGCCGGGCAGACCCTCGCCGTTTAACACCGTTAACTGGCGCGCTTTGGTCGCCACGCCGATCACTGCAAACGGGCAACGCTCGCGCTCGGCGATTGCTTTAAAGCGCTCAAGATCTTGAGGCATCACTGCTAAGACATAACGTTCTTGCGATTCGTTACTCCAGATCTCGGCGGGCGACATGCCTGATTCTTCAAGACGTACGCGCTTAAGCTCAAAGGTTGCGCCACGACCTGCGTCGTTTACAAGCTCTGGAAACGCATTGGACAGGCCGCCGGCGCCGACATCATGAATAGCAACGATCGGATTATTCGCCCCTTGTTGCCAGCAGCGGTCAATGACTTCTTGGCAACGACGCTCGAGTTCGGGGTTACCGCGCTGCACCGAATCAAAATCAAGTGCCGCAGTATTTGACCCGACCGACATACTTGAGGCCGCACTGCCCCCCATGCCAATGCGCAGGCCAGGCCCGCCTAATTGAATCAACAAGGCGCCCGGTTGGATCACATCTTTTTTGGTTTGGCCAGCGTCGATACTGCCCAAGCCGCCGGCAATCATGATGGGCTTGTGATAGCCCCAACGCGTATCAGCCGTTGATTGTTCAAACGATCTGAAATAACCCAGCAAGTTGGGGCGACCAAACTCGTTATTGAAGGCGGCCGCCCCCAGAGGGGCTTCGATCATGATCGATAAGGGGCTTGCGATACGATCGGGGCTACCGTGATGGTCGGCTTCGTAGACACGTGGCGCATCATCAAAGCGCAGGTGTGAAACCGTGAAACCCGCCAAGCCCGCCTTGGGCTTAGAGCCCCGGCCGGTAGAGCCCTCGTCACGAATCTCGCCACCAGCGCCGGTGGCCGCACCTTCAAAAGGCGCGATGGCGGTGGGGTGATTGTGCGTTTCGACTTTCATAACTGTGTGCACAAGTTGGGGCTTGGCGGCATACACCGCGCCCAGCGCGCCACCTGGTGAAGCCGCCTGAAAACGCAGCGCCTCACCACCCTGCATGATGGCCGAGTTATCTGAATAAGCCACGATCGTGCCCAAAGGCTGGGCGGCGTGGGTTTCGCGAATCATGCCAAACAGGGTTTTGTCGGTGGGCTTGCCATCAATCACCCACTGCGCATTAAAAATCTTGTGGCGACAGTGCTCGCTGTTGGCTTGAGCAAACATCATCAACTCAACATCGGTTGGGTCGCGCCCGAGCTCAGTAAAGGATTGCGTTAGGTAATCGATTTCGTCTTCAGACAAAGCCAAGCCCAAGGTCGTATTGGCCTCAAGCAAGGCCTGCTTGCCTTGCGCCATGACCTCAACGGTGCGCATGGACTTACCAGGCAGCGACGCAAACAGAGCCTGCGGATCAAAGCCTGCATCAACAACTGTTTCGGTCATGCGATCGTGCAAACAATCGGCGGCCTGAGCAAGCATCGCCGCATCGAGCTTTTGTGTTTTCAGCCAACCGCGTTCTGGGGTCAAGACATAGCGAATACCCCGCTCGATGCGAAGCACGTTTGCAAAACCGCAGTTGTGGGCAATATCAGTAGCCTTGCTGGCCCAGGCAGAAATCGTGCCCAAGCGCGGGATCACCCGTAAGATCAAGTCAGACGACTGCGGCTCTGCGGTGTTTGCGCTTGGCCCGTAATCAAGAAGTTGCTTGATACGCTGCGACGTGGCGCTATCGGGCGCTTGCTCGCACCAGACAAAGTGTTCAAAACGCGCCTCAATACCGGCGATCGGTAAGCCCAGCGCTTTGAACCTTGCCAGTAAACGTTCTTGACGAAACTGGGACAAAACAGAAGAGCCGAGCACAAGCAGAATATGGGACACAGTCAGGACCAATTAACGGTTAATTTAAGGCAAAAATTCAGTAAAGCTAGGGGAAAACGCCTATTTTAGCGCTCATCGAGACATAAAACAGCCGAGACCCTTGGGTTCGTTGCTATGATGCGCAACGATACAAATCACACTAGAGGATACCCAAATGTCAATCACACGACGTAACCTACTCGCTGGCGTTGGCGCCGGTGCCATTGTCATGGCAGCCCCTTTGCGCAGCGCCTGGGCACAATCCAAAGCAGAGTTTTCATACAAATACGCAAATAATTTGCCTTTGACCCACCCGATGAACATTCGCGCCAAAGAAATGGCCGATGCGATTCAAGCTGAAACGGCTGGCCGTGTTGAAATTCGTATTTTCCCAAGCAGCCAACTGGGTTCTGACACTGACATGTTGAGCCAGGTGCGCAATGGCGGCGTCGAGTTCTTCACCTTGTCTGGTTTGATTTTGGCGACCTTGGTGCCCGCCTCTTCGATTACCGGCATCGGTTTCGCGTTCAGCGACTACGACGCCGTCTGGAAAGCACTGGATGGTGACTTGGGCGCGCACGTACGTAAAGAGATTGGCAAATCCAACCTGGTGGCCATGGACAAGATCTGGGATAACGGCTTTCGCCAAATCACCTCATCCACCAAACCTATTCAAAGCGCTGATGATTTGAAGGGCTTCAAGATTCGCGTACCAGTGTCACCCCTTTGGACCTCAATGTTCAAAGCCTTTGACTCGGCACCTGCTTCGATCAACTTTAACGAGGTGTACAGCGCCTTGCAAACTAAAGTGGTCGACGGTCAAGAAAACCCCTTGGCCATTATCGATACAGCCAAACTCAACGAAGTGCAAAAGTTCTGCTCGATCACGAATCATATGTGGGATGGCTTCTGGTTCTTAGCGAACAAACGCGCCTGGGAAAGACTGCCAGAAAACATGCGGACAATCGTGGCAAAAAACATCAACGCTGCAGGTATGAAAGAGCGTACCGATGTCGCAGCCATGAACGCTGGCTTACAAAAAGGCCTGACTGAAAAAGGCATGGTCTTTAATCAGACCAAGCCAGATTCATTCCGCGATCGTCTACGCCAAGGTGGCTTCTACACCGAATGGAAAGGCAAGTTGGGCGAAGAAGCCTGGTCGATGCTTGAGCGTTACAGCGGCAAGCTGTCTTAAGCGTAATTTTCACGTCCTGGCGAATACGACTGCTTCGCCACACGCATACTCCGGATGCTTCGCTGATTAAAAGCGACATCCGGATTTTTTTTCATTCAAGCCTCATAGATTCGACAATGACCACTGAACTCACGCTTCCCTCCAATCCCCTCGTGTCACGACTATTAAAACCAATTGAAGTGATCAGCGCGGCACTGATGACTGTGATTATCGTGATGCTGCTGGTAGGTGTCGTATCGCGCTATGTTTTTTCGCTGCCGATCGTCTGGATTGATGAGGTCGTTTCTATTTCATTTTTATGGCTAGCCATGCTGGGCTCGGCAATCGCCATGTATCGCAATGAACACTTACGTTTGACGTTGTTTTTGCAAATGATGCCCGAGCGCTTACGTGGGTTTGTACACGCTGTAGCGCTGGTGACGATTGTTGCGTTTCTGCTGGCCCTGGTGACCCCTGCGATCGAATACGCGCAAGACGAGTGGTTTGTCACCTCTCCTGCACTTGGGATCCCCAATAGCTTTAGGGTGTCGGCGTTGGCGTTTGGCATTTTGACCATGCTTGGGATACTGGTCGCCTATGCAGCCCAAACGGTGAGCAAGCTCAACCTATTGGGTGCAGCGGTCTTTGTGAGCACCTTTGCGGCCCTCTGCTGGGTAGGCTCTGGGTGGTTGACGTCACTGGGGCTCTACAACATTTTATTTTTCTTGGTCATCTTGGTTGCCCTGTGCTTAGTCGCAGGCGTGCCCATTGCGTTTTGCTTTGGCGCAGGGGCTTTGTGCTACCTGGCCTTCTCAACCACCGTGCCCTTAATGGTTGTGATTGGGCGCATGGATGAAGGCATGTCAAGCCTGATCCTTGTGTCAGTGCCAATCTTTGTGTTGCTAGGCTGTGTGCTCGACGCCACCGGCATGGGCAAAGCCATCGTCGATTTCTTGGCCTCATTGTTGGGTCACATTAAAGCTGGCATGTCTTACGTGCTGCTTGGCTCGCTATTTATTGTGTCGGGCATCTCCGGCTCAAAAGTGTCGGATATGGCAACCATTGCGCCGGCGTTGTTTCCTGAAATGAAACGCCGAGGACACAAGCCGCGTGAAATGATTGCCCTACTAGCCACTGGCGCTGCGATGGCCGATACGGTACCGCCAAGCATCGTGCTAATTGTGCTGGGATCCGTGGCAGGGGTTTCGATCGCTGGCTTATTTCAAAGCGGCGTCGTGATTGCGGGGGTGTTGTTGCTGGCCCTAGTTGGCTTAGCGCGCTGGAAAGCCCGCCACGAACAAATGGATAACGTCAAACGCTCAACCATCAAAATGATCTGGAAGGCTTTGCTGATTGCTGGCCCCGCCTTAGTGTTGCCTTTTTTGATTCGCAGTGCGGTAGGTGGTGGCGTAGCAACGGCCACTGAAGTCTCGACCATTGCGGTGCTCTACGCCATGATGATTGGTCAGGTGTTGTACGGCGGCCTCGGTTGGCGCAAGGTCTATACGATGCTTGTCGAAACTGCCGCGTTGAGCGGTGCGATCCTGTTGATCTTGGGCACCGCCTCTGCGATGGCCTGGGCCATTACACAAAGTGGCGTGGTGCAAAGCTTATCAACGTTTTTAACTACCCTACCCGGTGGTATCGCCGGTTTTATGGTGGTGACGATCTTAGTGTTCTTGATTTTGGGTTGCTTACTTGAAGGCTTACCCGCGATTTTGATCTTGGCACCCATCATGTTTCCGATTGCCAAAAAACTAGGCATTCACGAGATTCACTATTCAATGGTGGTCGTCACTGCCATGAATATTGGATTAATGATGCCTCCGATCGGTATAGGCTTTTACGTGGCCTGCCGGATTGGCGACGCTTCACCTGATGATGTGATGGGGGCGATCTGGCCTTACATCATCGCCTTGATGGTGGGTTTGATCGCGATTGCGGCGGTGCCGTGGTTTTCGACGGTTGCGCTTTAGCGCTGTTTGCTCATGAAAAAAACGCCCTGTTCAACGAACAGGGCGTTTTTTTATTTCTTTTTCACCGGCGGCAAATCAGTGCAATGACCCTCAGCAGCCTCGGCAGCTAAGCCCACTGACTCACCTAAGGTTGGATGTGGATGAATGGTTTTGCCGATATCCACCATATCCGCGCCCATTTCAATGGCAAGCGCGACCTCACTAATCAGGTCGCCGGCATTGGTGCCAACGATGCCACCACCCAAGATCTTATGGGTTGCAGCGTCAAACAATAGCTTTGTAAAACCTTCATCACGTCCGTTGGCAATCGCACGTCCGGAAGCCGCCCAAGGAAACAGGCCCTTGGTAATCGCCACGCCCTGCTGCTTCGCTTGGTCTTCGGTTATGCCCACCCATGCCACTTCAGGGTCGGTGTACGCCACAGATGGGATCACCCGCGCATCAAAATAACTCTTTTGCCCGGCAGCGACTTCAGCGGCCACATGGCCTTCATGCACCGCTTTATGCGCCAACATGGGCTGACCAATCAAATCGCCAATCGCAAAAATATTCGGGATATTGGTACGCATTTGACGATCAACTTCAATAAAGCCGCGGTCACTGACCAACACACCGGCCTTGTCAGCACCAATCTTTTTACCATTCGGTGTGCGACCCACTGCTTGCAATACTAAATCGTAGCGCTGCGCCTCTTTAGGAGCACCAGCACCTTCGAAGGTGACGTAGATGCCGTCTTTTTTAGCCACGGCACCAACGGTTTTTGTGTTGAGCATCAGATTATCAAAGCGATGGGCATTTTTCTTTTGCCATACTTTGACTAAATCACGATCTGCGCCTTGCATTAAGCCGTCTTGCATTTCGACCACATCAAGGCGTGAGCCGAGAGCCGAATACACGGTACCCATTTCTAGGCCAATGATGCCGCCACCCACAATCAGCATTTTTTTCGGGATATTGCGTAACAACAACGCGCCGGTTGAGTCCACCACGCGCTCATCCTCTGGCATAAACGGCAGCTTCACTGACTGACTGCCCGCAGCAATAATCGCTTGGGCAAACTCAATCGTTTGCACACCAGCAGCCGTTTGAACTGAAACGTGATTAGCACTGACAAACGAACCGAGACCCGTGACAACGGTCACTTTGCGAGCCTTGGCCATACCCGCCAAACCGCCAGTGAGCTTACCAATCACGCCATCCTTAAAGGCACGCAACTTATCCAGATCAATCTTAGGCTTACCAAACGAGATACCGTGGTCTGCCAAGGCTTGCGCCTCTTCGAGCACGGCTGCGGTATGTAACAAAGCCTTTGAAGGGATACACCCAACGTTTAAGCACACACCACCCAGCGATGCGTAGCGCTCAACGAGCACCACATTTAAACCAAGATCAGCTGCACGGAAGGCGGCTGAGTAACCGCCGGGGCCCGCGCCCAACACGAGCAGGTCGTACTTGCTGTCAACCTTACCGTCGTATTTTGCAATCGCAACGCTCGGTGCAGCACTCGCGACAGCGGCGCCTGCAATCGGTGCTGCAGCCTGCGTTAAACCCAGCGAGCTTGCAGCAGAACTTATTGCAGCGGCGCCACCAGCAGCGCCCGCATTCGCACCCGCCTCTAACTGCAGGATCACCGAACCTTGCTTAACCTTATCGCCGATCTTAACCAGCACGGCCTTTACCACGCCGCCTTGATTTGAGGGGATCTCCATTGACGACTTGTCGGATTCAACCGTAATCAGACTTTGCTCAGCCTTGACCGTATCACCCACCGCCACCAACACTTCAATCACATCGACCGTATCAAAGTCACCAATATCCGGGATTGGAATATCAATCAGTTTGCTCATCTCAGCCCCTTACAGTGCGATACGGCGAAAATCCGCCAACAGACTGCCAAGGTAGGCGTTAAAGCGCGCCCCTGAGGCACCATCAATGACACGATGGTCGTATGACAACGACAACGGCAAGGTCAACTGTGGCACAAACTGCTTACCATCCCAAACCGGTTTCATGTAAGACTTTGAAACACCCAAAATCGCGAGCTCTGGCGCGTTAATGATTGGGGTGAAATGCGTACCACCGATACCACCTAGTGATGAAATCGACATGCATCCGCCCTGCATTTCGGCGGGTGCCAACTTGCCATCACGGGCCTTTTTAGCAAGTTCACTGCTTTCAGCAGCGAGTTGCAAAATACCTTTTTTATCAGCATCACGAATCACTGGCACGACCAAACCGTTTGGAGTGTCTGCTGCGAAGCCAATGTGGAAGTACTGCTTTAACACCAAGTTCTCGCCATCAAGCGAGGCGTTGAATTCTGGAAATTTCTTCAGCGCTGCGACAACGGCCTTAATTAAGAACGCGAGCATCGTCACTTTAATGCCTGCTTTTTCGTTCTCTTTGTTTAAGGTCACACGCAACGCTTCGAGCTCAGTGATATTCGCTTCGTCATTATTTGTGACATGGGGGATCATCACCCAGTTGCGGTGCAAATTAGCACCCGAAATCTTTTTAATACGTGACAGCGGCTTCGAGGTAATTTCACCAAATTTGGTGAAATCGACTTTAGGCCAAGGCAAGAGATCAATGCCACCACCTAAAGAGGCACCTGATCCCGACGCTGCACTAATCACACCACCCGCCAGCGCTTGCTTGACGAAGTTTTGAATATCTTCTTGAACGATACGCTCTTTAACACCAGTGCCTTTAACAAACGCAAGATCAACACCGAGTTCGCGTGCGAATTTACGCACCGAGGGCGAAGCGTGCGGCAAGCCGGCCGTTGAGGCGGGCATTTCGAGCTTGCCAGCCGAAGGCGCCACGGCAGCCGCTGACGCAGTGGCAGGCGTTGCTGCAGCCGCTGACGCCGCGTTGACTGCGGCCGCCGAAGCAACCGCTGTACCGCTCGTTGACGCACTCGAGGCAGTCACCGAACCTTGAGCACTGGCAGACTGACCACTCGTGGAAGAAGCGCTTGGGCTCTGACCGCTAGAGGTCGGAGCACTATTTGTCGAAGCCGCTGCCGAACTAGACGCAGCTGCCGCAGCCGGTGCTGCAGCACTGCTTGGCGCGGTCGCTTCAATGCTCAGCATCACACTGCCTTGCTTGATCTTATCGCCCACCTTCACTGCAATCGCTTTGACAATACCGGCGATCGAGGTGGGGATTTCCATTGAGGCTTTATCAGACTCAACCGTAATCAAACTTTGCTCGGCTTTGACTGCATCGCCGACTTTCACCAAAATTTCAATCACTTCAACGGTGTCGAAATCCCCAATGTCTGGAACTTCAATAGCTGTGATGTTACTCATAGTGGATCTCTTTAATTAAGCGTATTGGGGGTTGGCTTTATCGGGATCAATGCCGTATTTCTTGATTGCCGCAGCCACTTGGCTAACAGGTACAGTGCCCTCATCAGCCAGTGCACGCAAGGTGGCCAACACGACAAAGTGACGATCAACCTCAAAGTGTTCGCGCAGCTTTGAGCGAAAATCCGAGCGGCCAAAGCCATCGGTGCCTAACACTTTAAAAGCGCGACCCTTTGGCATAAACGGCCGAATCTGATCCGCAAAAAGCTTCATGTAGTCAGTCGAGGCAATGATAGGACCTTCTGTTTTTTCTAACAGACTGGTCACGTAAGGCACCTTAGCTTTGGTACTAGGATGCAACATATTGTGACGTTCACAATCCAAACCATCGCGACGCAACTCGGTAAAGCTAGTGACGCTAAAGATATCAGCCGATACGCCCCAATCTTTTTCAAGCAACTCGGCACCGGCCATCACTTCACGCAAAATAGTACCCGAGCCTAATAACTGCGCCTTAATCTTATTTTTACCGCCCTTCTTCAGGCGATACATGCCGCGAATGATGCCATCCTCGTCGCCTTTGGTCAGACCAGGCTGCGCGTAATTTTCATTCATCAACGTCAAATAGAAATAGACGTTTTCTTGATCTTCTATCATGCGCTTCATGCCATGCTGAATAATCACAGCCACTTCGTGCGCAAAAGTCGGGTCGTATGACACGCAATTAGGGATGGTCGACGAAAAGATATGGCTATGGCCGTCTTCGTGTTGCAAGCCTTCGCCGTTTAGCGTTGTGCGCCCGGCGGTACCACCTAACAAGAAGCCGCGTGCCTGCATGTCGCCAGCCGCCCAGGCTAAGTCGCCAATGCGCTGAAAACCAAACATTGAATAATAAATATAGAACGGCACCATGATGCGATTATTGGTCGAGTACGAGGTTGCCGCAGCAATCCAAGAACTAAACGCACCTGCTTCATTAATGCCCTCTTGCAACAACTGCCCATCCGCGGCTTCGCGGTAGTACATCACCTGATCTTTATCGACGGGTATGTATTTTTGGCCTTCGGGGGCATAAATACCGATCTGCCTGAACAAGCCTTCCATACCAAAGGTGCGCGACTCATCAGCCAAGATTGGCACCACGCGTGGGCCAATTTCTTTGTCACGCAACACTTGATTTAACACGCGTACAAAAGCCTGTGTGGTCGAGATTTCACGACCCTCGGCGGTGGGCTCAAGCACTGGGCGAAGCACTTCAAGCAGAGGTGCCTTAAGATTTTCGTCGGCACGTGTGCGACGCTTAGGCAGATAGCCACCAAGCGCTTTACGGCGCTCGTGCAGGTACATGGTTTCTGGTGAGTCTTCGGCGGGCTTGTAGTACGGCAGCTCTTCAAGCTTGCTATCAGGCACCGGGATGTTGTAACGATCGCGAAATTCGCGAATGGTATCAATGTCTAATTTCTTTTGCTGATGCGACGGATTTTTAGCCTGAGCAATGTGCCCTAAGCCATAACCCTTAATCGTCTTAGCCAAAATTACTGTCGGTTGACCCGTGTGCTCTGAGGCAGCGGCAAACGCTGCATACACTTTGTGTGGATCGTGACCACCGCGATTTAAACGCCAAACGTCTTCATCGCTCATGCGTGACACCATCTCGAGCAGCTTTGGATGCTTGCCGAAGAAATGGTCGCGTACAAATTTGCCGTCGTTAGCTTTGTAGGCCTGATACTCGCCATCGACGGTATCTTCCATAATCTTGCGCAAGATCCCTTCTTTGTCGCTTGCGAGCAAAGGATCCCAATAACCGCCCCAGATCATTTTGATGACGTTCCAGCCGCTGCCACGGAAATCGCCTTCAAGTTCTTGAATGATTTTGCCGTTGCCACGCACAGGGCCATCTAAACGTTGCAGATTGCAATTAATAACGAAGATTAGGTTATCAAGTTTTTCGCGCGCCGCCAGACTGATGGCTCCCAACGACTCGGGCTCGTCCATCTCGCCATCGCCGCAAAATACCCAAACCTTACGCTGGCTGGTATCGGCGATGCCACGGGCATGTAGATATTTCAAAAAACGTGCCTGATAGATCGCCATCAACGGGCCTAATCCCATCGACACCGTTGGAAATTGCCAGAACTCGGGCATCAATTTGGGGTGCGGGTAAGACGATAAACCTTTGCCACCCACTTCTTGTCTGAAATTATTCAGTTGGTCTTCAGTTAAGCGCCCTTCAAGATACGCACGACCATAAACACCGGGCGATGAGTGACCTTGAAAATACACCAAGTCGCCACCGCGCTCAGGGGTGTCGGCATGCCAGAAATGATTTTGACCGCAGCCAATCATTGTGGCCAGCGAAGCAAACGAGGCAATGTGCCCGCCTAGGTCTCCGCCATCAGGAGGATTATGTTTATTCGCCCGAACCACCATCGCCATCGCGTTCCAGCGGATGTAGTGACGAATGCGCGCCTCTAACTCTAGGTTGCCTGGATGCGCAGGTTCTTGTCCAGCCGGAATGGTATTGAGATAAGCCGTGTTAGCCGAGAACGGAATATGCGCACCTGAGCGGCGCGCTAAATCCGTTAAGCGTTCAAGCAAATAATGCGCGCGCTCTGGGCCCTCGCGATCGAGCACGGCCGCAAGGGCGTCGAGCCATTCTTGAGTTTCGAGTGCATCTGCATCGTTTAGTGCATTGAGTGCGGCAGCTTGTGGTGCCATGGCAATCTCCGTGGTGATAGCCTGAGTGGTATACGAGGCTACCTGTTTTTTGGGTATTTGCGGCATTCTAGGTACTCCTGACGCTTGCGGCAACAATTTTTTCATGTTGCGGTATAGCTTTTCATATTATGAAAAGACTTACATGCTTTGAGTCAAGATTTGGCTTGTCAAGCGAAAACACGGGCTAACCCGACTAAAATGTCCACCTTATGGATTGCACGTATGTCTAACCCCGCAAAGTCGGTACTTGCCACCCCTTTTCTTGATCAAGCCCGCTTGCGTCGCCGCAGGTGGTACTGGCTCACGCCCATGCTGGTCTTGGTGTTGTACGCCTGCGTCATGGGGGTTTTCTTTTGGCTGCAACGCATTCACGACGGCAGCGTCATGTTTGTCACGATTGATCAAGAGTTGCGCCAGCATCGTTTGATCTGGGTGGTGGTGGCCTTATCTGTTGTGATTGTGATCGCCTTACTGATGTTGTGGCGTTACACCCGCTACCGTTCAGAGGCCGAGGCGGCACTCATCGCCGAAACTGGTTTCAGACGCGCCATGGAAAACTCGATGTCAACGGGCATGCGTGTCGTTGACCTCGAGGGCCGCATCGCTTACGTCAACCCGGCCTTTTGCCGAATGATCGGCTGGAACGAAGCCGACCTGATTGGTCGCTTGCCACCGTTTCCGTACTGGGTACCCGGGCGCTACGAATCGCATCAGCAAACGCTTGATAACCTCATGAAGGGTAAGGCCCCCAGCTCTGGCATTGAACTCGAGGCGCAACGCCGTGACGGTTCGCGGTTTAACGCGCGCATGTATGTGTCGCCCCTGCTTGACCCACAAGGCACGCAGGTAGGCTGGATGACGTCGATGACCGACATCACTGAGCCCAAACGCATTCGCGAGGCCCTGACCGCAGCGCACGAGCGTTTTATGACGGTGCTTGAAGGCCTTGACGACGCGATCTCAGTGACTGCAGATACTGAAGACGGTCTTGAGCTTTTGTTTGCCAACCGTACCTATCGGCGTTTCTTTGGCGCTCAAACCAGTGGGCACCATGAAATGTTAGCGGGTCGTCGAGGCCGTTACACCGAAGAATCGGTCGAAATATTTTCAACTTCTGTCCAGCGTTGGTTTGAGGTGCAACATCGCATGCTGGCCTGGACCGATGGAAGAAAGGTTCGGCTGCAGGTCGCGCGTGACATTACCGAACGTAGACAACACGAAGAGACCTCAAGAATTCAACAAGAAAAAATTCAAATCACCAGTCGCTTAACAACTATGGGTGAAATGGCCTCCTCGTTAGCGCACGAACTGAACCAGCCGTTAACAGCGATCGCCAACTACAGCATGGGGATTGTCGCTATGGTCAAAGCCGGCAATACCGATATGAATACCCTTTTGCCCGCACTTGAGAAAACTGCAGCACAAGCACAGCGCGCCGGAAAAATCATCAGTCGCATCCGTGAGTTTGTGAAACGCAGCGAACCACGTCGCCAAGCGCTACAGTTACAGATCGTCATCGATAACGCCGTGGGCCTGGCTGAAATTCATTCGCGTAAGCATCGCGTGGCCATTGCAACCAACATCCCAGACAATTTACCGGACGTACTCGCCGACCCAATTTTGATCGAACAAGTGTTACTCAACTTGCTAAAAAATGGTCTTGAGGCCATGGACCAAAGTGCGGTTGATACACTCTTGCTGCAAGTCACCGTACATGACAACCAGATCGAACTCGCTGTTATTGATCACGGTCATGGCCTCACCGACCCAGAGCGGCTGTTCGAGCCTTTCTTCAGCACCAAATCCGAAGGCCTTGGCATGGGGCTCAATATCTGCCGCACGATCATTGAGTCGCACCACGGCCGCCTATGGGCCACCAGTAATCCAGAAGGCGGTACTATCTTTCGCTTTACACTACCCTGCGTTGATCCTGACGCCATCCAGCTAGACAATCAGTCCGAGGAGTTATCTGCATGAATCTGCCCCTAATAGCCAGCACCGTTTACATCGTGGACGATGACGAAGCGGTACGCGACTCATTAAGGTGGCTACTCGAAGCCAACAGCTATCGCGTGCGGGCCTACGCCAGCGCCGAATCTTTTTTAGCTGAATACGACGAGCAACAACCCGGCGTCTTGATTGTCGATGTGCGTATGCCTGGCATGAGCGGCCTTGAATTGCAAGAGCAATTGATTGCACGTAAATCGACAATGCCTGTGGTCTTCATCACCGGCCATGGCGATATCCCCATGGCGATATCCACCATGAAAAAAGGTGCGGTTGATTTTCTTGAAAAACCGTTTGATGAGACCGCCCTACGCGAAATCGTGGGCCGTATGTTCGAGCAAGCCAATCAACGCCTCACTCAGGCGAAAGCCGCACGTCAACATGAAGCCATGCTGGCACGCCTTACCTCGCGCGAGCAACAAGTGCTTGAACGTATCGTTGCCGGTCGACTCAATAAACAAATTGCAGATGACTTAGGCATTAGCATCAAAACAGTTGAAGCGCATCGCGCCAACATTATGGAAAAACTACAAGTGACGACTGTCGCTGACTTAATGAAAGTGGCCCTCGCCAAACCCGAGGTTAATTAATGGCCGGAAGAATCATTGACGGTGTTGCCTTAGCAGCAAAAATTCGTGAAGAGGTTGCCGTGCGTACCGCTGCCCTGGTTGCAGCCGGAACAAAACCCGGCTTAGCTGTAGTCTTAGTCGGTAGCGACCCAGCGTCCCAGGTGTATGTAAAAAATAAAGTCGCGGCGTGCCAAAAAGCCGGTTTGCATTCGGTACTCGAGCAATATCCGCCCAGCATGACACAGGCTGAATTGCTTGACCGGGTTCGCGCACTCAACGCCGACCCAGCCATCCATGGCATCTTGGTGCAACTGCCCTTACCTGCACATATCGATTCGCATTTAGTCATTGAAACCATCGCCCCCGAAAAAGATGTCGATGGCTTTCACGTCAGCAACGCTGGGCTACTGATGACCGGCAAGCCCTTGTTTCGTCCCTGCACACCCTATGGGGTGATGAAAATGCTTGAGTCTGAGGGTGTGCAATTGCGTGGCGCGGTCGCCGTGGTGATTGGCGCCAGCAACATCGTTGGCAAACCAATGACAATGCTGTTGCAAAGCGCTGGTGCGACGGTGACGATCTGCAACTCAAAGACCCGCGATCTTGGTTGGCACACCCGCCACGCTGATATCGTGGTGGTGGCCACCGGTAAGCCACGCATGATTGATGGCAGCATGATCAAGCCGGGTGCCGTCGTGATCGATGTCGGGATCAACCGTGGCGCCGATGGCAAACTGTGTGGCGATGTTGATTTTGACAGCGTCATTCAGGTGGCCGGTGCGGTCACTCCAGTGCCTGGTGGCGTTGGGCCCATGACAATCGCTATGTTGTTAGTCAATACGCTTGAGGCCGCCGAACGCGCTCAGAGTAAGCGGACTGAATAACTGAACATAATCAAGCTTAATCGCTCAATACAATCGAACCCAAATGACAAACCCTTTACTTGTTTCAATGGATGTGCTGATCGATTACGCTGCGATCAAACCCGAGCACATTACCCCCGCGATCGAGCAATTACTTGCCGTAGCGCGTGAAGCCGTCACTGCAGCTGCGAACCCACTGCTTGACGCGAGTTGGGATTCCATCGTGACACCACTTGATGATGCCTCTGAGCCGTTATGGCGCGCCTGGTCAGTTGTTGGTCATTTGAATTCTGTCGTCAACACGCCCGAACTGCGCGATGTCTATAACGCCATGCTGGGGCAAATCACTGAGTTCTCGACCTGGGTCGGTTTGCATGTTGGTCTTTACACGCAGTATCAGCGTCTGCATCTCAGCCCCGCTTTTAAAGACTGGTCGCCCGCACGCAAACGGGTGATTGAACTGGCGCTGCGCGATTTCAAACTCAGCGGGGTCGAACTGCAAGGCGAGGCACGCACGCGCTACGCTGAAGTGTCTGACCAGCAGTCGCAAGTCTCGCAAAAGTTTTCTGAAAACGTTCTGGACGCAACCGATGCCTGGTCGCTGGTGATTGAAGATCGCAAACGCTTAGACGGCGTACCCGAGGATGTCATCGCTTCGCTCAAAGACCTAGAGGCCGAACGCTGGACTCTTAATTTGAAAATGCCTTGCTATCTGCCTGTCATGCAATACGCACAAGACCGCGAGTTGCGACAGACTCTTTACAAAGCGTATGCCACCCGTGCATCTGAACAAGGTGCCGCAGAGTTTGATAATTCGGCATTGATTGAGCAAGCTTTGGCCTTGCGCGCTGAAGAATCCACGCTGTTAGGCTTTAAGCATTTTGCCGAACTCCGCTTGCAAACGCGAATGGCCAATAACGATTTAGAGGTCACTGACTTTTTGCGGCAATTGGCGCAGCGCGCTAAACCTTTTGCCGAGCGCGATCTGCTTGAACTGAAAGCCTACGCAAAGACTGAACTGGGTTTGGCAGATCTCGCGCCTTGGGATAATGCCTTCGCCTCTGAGTGTCTGCGCGAGGCGCGTTATGCGTATTCTGATGATGAAGTTAAACAATATTTTACTGAACCCCGCGTACTCAGCGGGTTATTTGATGTGGTGCAAACTCTGTTTAACGTTGAGCTGAAAACCTGCGAAGTGAACGGCTGGCATCCTGATGTGCGCGCCGCTTCAGTCCACAATGCCAAGGGCGAAACGCTGGGCTACCTGTTAATGGATCTCTATGCTCGCCCGGCCAAACAAGGCGGCGCCTGGGTCGATAGCGAGCGTAATCGTCGTAAGCTTGAGACAGTCGGGGTGCAGACACCCGTCGTTTACTTAACGTGTAACTTTGCACGCCCGCAGGGTGGCCGCCCTGCATTACTGACGCACGATGATGTCATCACCCTCTTTCATGAAAGCGGCCATGCCCTGCATGCCTTGCTCTCTGAAGTCGATGAGCCAGGCGCCTCGGCTTTTTCAGCGGTTGAATGGGATGCCATCGAATTACCCTCGCAATTTATGGAGAATTTTTGCTGGGAATGGTCGGTATTAGAACGCTTGACCTCGCACGTCGATACGCAAGAGCCTTTGCCACGCGAGCTTTATGAGCGTATGACTGCGGCCCGTAATTTTCAAAGTGGTATGCAAACAGTCAGGCAAGTTGAGTTTTCATTGTTTGATATGTTGGTGCACAACCGCAGTCAAGGCTTATCCATCGCCGAAGTACTCACGCAACTCGATCAAGTAC
>CAMEAW010000003.1 GCA_945911685.1 Bordetella parapertussis | reverse complement strand
TCTGAATGCAGATAGCGCACGCGCTGGCCGCTTTCAGTCAAGTAGTCGGTTAAATCCTCAGCCATGCGCTTAGTCAGCGTGGTCACCAGCACACGCTCTTGCACGGCAGTCCGCAATTTAATTTCACCCAACAAGTCGTCTACCTGTGTGCGGGCTGGGCGCACCTCGACGATGGGGTCCACCAAACCAGTGGGGCGCACCACTTGCTCAACCACGTGATCAGAATGCGCCTGCTCGTAATTACCCGGCGTGGCAGAGACAAACACGCACTGACGCATGCGCGACTCAAACTCTTCCATTTTTAAAGGGCGATTATCCATCGCCGAAGGCAAACGAAAGCCATAGGTCACAAGGGTTTCTTTGCGCGCACGATCACCTCGATACATTCCGCCTAACTGACCAATCGTGACGTGGCTTTCATCGATAAACATTAACGCGTCACGCGGCAAATAATCAATCATCGTAGGCGGCGGATCGCCGGGCGCGGCACCAGATAGATGGCGCGAATAATTTTCGATGCCTTTACAGAAACCAAGCTCAGAGAGCATCTCAAGATCAAAGCGGGTGCGCTGCTCAATGCGTTGCGCTTCGATCAGGTGACCCGAATCGACAAACTGTTTGACCCGCTCGCGCAGTTCTTGCTTGATCGTTTCAATCGCACGCAAAACCGTGTCGCGTGGCGTGACGTAATGCGAACCGGGATACACGGTAAAGCGCGGCACCTTTTGCCGTATCTTACCGGTCAAGGGATCAAATAATTCTAGACTTTCAACTTCGTCATCAAACAGCGTTAAGCGCACAGCAAGCTCGGCGCTTTCGGCAGGAAAAATATCAATCGTTTCACCACGTGCACGAAAGGTGCCACGCGTAAACTCAAGATCATTGCGCTCGTACTGCATGGCAACCAAGCGCTCAAGGATTTCGCGCCGGGCAATACGATCGCCCGCGCGCAAGATCAGCACCATGGCATGGTAATCAGCGGGGTTACCGATACCGTAAATACAGGATACCGTGCCCACGATGACCGTATCGCGCCGCTCTAATAAACTTTTTGTGGCCGACAAGCGCATCTGTTCAATGTGTTCGTTGATCGATGAATCTTTTTCGATAAATAAATCGCGGGTGGGCACGTAGGCTTCGGGTTGGTAGTAGTCGTAATACGACACAAAGTATTCAACCGCGTTTTTCGGAAAAAACTCTCGCATCTCGGCGTACAGTTGCGCGGCCAGCGTTTTGTTAGGTGCCAAGACAATTGCAGGCCTACCGAGGCGCGCAATCATGTTCGCCATCGTGAAGGTTTTACCCGAGCCGGTCACGCCTAACAGTGTTTGCGACATCAGACCATCGCGCACGCCCTGCTCGAGCAAATCAATCGCTCGGGGCTGGTCACCGCCCGGGGGATAAGGTTGATACAAGTGAAAGGGGCTATCGGGATAATCGACAAAACGCCCCTTCTCGTCACCGGTTGAGATCGCGGCGCTATAGATCGTATCGACCGGCTCGGGGGTGTAACTGACCGAGACTGGCTCGGCAGCGGGGCTTGGCAGTGCTGGCGCGTCGCCAGCGACCTGAGGGACATCTTGTAAGGCGTCGTACGCGGGAGGTGCCGGATCGTCGCCCTGAGGCACACAGGTACCGTGTTCTGGCTGCGACTGCTCGGTCGTTTTTTTGCTCTTGCGGGTGGCCATGCTAGACTTATTCGGGATACCCCTCGGTCTGAGGGTAACCCGTCATTATGTTCTCTGAAAATGCGTACGTCTACCCTAACCTTGTCACACTTATCATTTACACACTAAAAGCCAAATGAGCACCCTCTTTCAAGCCGTTGAACTTGCCCCCCGCGATCCAATCCTGGGCCTAACCGAACAATTTAGCGCCGATACCCGAACCACCAAAGTCAATCTGGGTGTAGGCGTGTATTACGACGATAACGGCAAGATCCCCCTGCTCAAGGCCGTGCATACCGCTGAGGTTGCACGCGTTGAGGCAGCAGCCGCACGCGGCTACCTGCCGATCGAAGGCATCGCAGGCTACAACAAAGGCGCGCAAGAACTGGTGCTGGGTAAAAACTCGACACTGATCGCGGCCGGTCGCGTGTTAACCATGCAAGCCCTCGGCGGCACCGGTGCGCTCAAGATTGGTGCTGACTACATTAAACAGCTCGCGCCAAACGCTAAAGTGGCGATCAGTGACCCAAGCTGGGAGAATCACCGTGCGTTGTTTGAGCGCGCTGGCTTTGAGGTCATCACATACCCATACTACGACGCGGCGACCCATGGTTTAAATTTTGACGGCATGCTGGCGGCCCTCAAAGCACTACCGCCTAAAAGCGTGGCGGTCTTGCATGCCTGCTGTCACAACCCAACCGGGGTTGATCTCTCGACCGAGCAATGGAAAGCCGTTGCACACGTTGTCAAAACAGGTGAGCTGATCCCTTTCCTAGACATCGCCTACCAAGGGTTTGGCGATGGGCTCGAGCAAGATGCTGCAGCCGTGCGCATCTTTGCGGATCTTGATATGACGATGTTTATCAGTTCGTCGTTTTCAAAATCCTTCTCCCTGTATGGCGAACGGGTTGGCGCCCTGACCATTGTGACCGGCAGCCAAGACGAGTCCAATCGCGTGCTCAGCCAAGTCAAGCGTGTGATTCGTACCAACTATTCAAACCCGCCCACACATGGCGGCACGATCGTGTCCACAGTGCTCAACACACCCGAGCTGTTTGCCCTGTGGGATCAAGAGCTAGCCGGCATGCGCGACAGAATCCGCCTAATGCGCCGCCAGATCGTCGAAAAACTTGCTCAGTACGGCGCCAAGCAAGACTTCAGCTTCGTGATCAAGCAACGCGGCATGTTCTCGTTTTCAGGGATGACTGCGCCACAAGTTGAGCGCTTGCGCACCGAGTACGGCATCTACGCGGTCAGCAGCGGCCGGATTTGTGTGGCTGCACTGAACAGCAAAAACATCGATACAGTGGCAAAAGCGATGGCTGAGGTCATGAAAAACGCCTAAAGGTTGACAGACGGTGATGAGCACGCGCGCCGCAGGCTCGTCACCCCGCGAGATGCCCTCACCCAGCTCCTTGAGCTAGCATCAGTTTGCACTGTCTATATATACAGATAAATTTGCACAATTTCAATAAATCGTGCAAAATACACCTGTATATAAAAACAGCTCGGCTAACACTAGCCTAAAGGATGCTTTCCATGTCGCTCAAGCTTACCGATCGTCAGCAGCAGATTCTGGATCTGATCCGTCAGGCGATCGTCAACACGGGGTTTCCGCCCACGCGGGCTGAGCTGGCGGCGGTGCTCGGCTTTAAGTCTGCTAATGCGGCTGAAGATCACCTTCGTGCCTTGGCACGCAAGGGCGTCATTGAGTTAACGGCAGGTGCTTCTCGGGGTATTCGTTTAACTGACTTAGCCAATGAGTCAATTGAGTCCGATGTCGATACCGAACTCCCGGTCGATCGCCCTCGTCTTAAAACACTGCCCGGCGCAGGCTTTTTGCTCTTGCCTTTGATTGGGCGCGTTGCCGCAGGTCATCCAATCTTGGCAACCGAAAACATCGAAAAAGAAATCAATGTCGATCTCGACATGTTTGCTGAACGGCCCGACTACCTACTCAAGGTCAAAGGCCTCAGTATGCGTGACGCTGGCATCTTAGATGGCGATTTACTCGCGATTAAAAAAGCGAGCGATGCCCGCAATGGTCAAATCGTCGTGGCCCGTATTGACGAAGAAGTGACCGTCAAACGCTTAAGCAGGTCGGGTGGGCGTATTGAACTGTTGCCAGAAAACTCAGATTTTGAGCCGATTCAAATTCAACCTGGGCAAGACTTCTCGCTTGAAGGGATCGCCGTGGGTTTAATACGCAACACAACGCTGCACTAAAGCCACGACGTCGATCTCTGGTCGCATAATTAAGCGCCTCACTCATCGCGTTAGTGCGCAATGTGCAGCCTTTAGATCGCCTCGGGCGAGCACAAGCGCCAAGCAGCTATAAAATACGCGTCGTTAAACGTCGCGCCATTTTTCTAGATCGCGGCGGTTGCGTTTTGTTGGGCGCGCTTTAATCTCTTGCGACGGCTCAGTAAAATATTTGCGTTTTTCTGCCGCGGTTTCTCTGGCTAGCAAACTCTCAGGAGTCTCATCAAATAACATCCTCGCCAGCGGTGCCGAGCGGCGCGTTTCAGTCACGCCACGTACCCAGAGCTCAAACCGTTCTTGTTCACGCTGTATCAGCACGCGATCGCCGACCTTGACTGTTCTGGCTGGCTTGACGCGTTCGCCTTGTAACTGCACCCGCCCCGCCTCAATCGCCAACACGGCTTGAGCGCGCGATTTAAAAAATCGTGCTGCCCACAACCATTTATCAATCCGCACTGCCTCAAAATTATCTGGCATTTTTATCTCAAAAAAAGGCGCCGTAAACACGACGCCTTTTTAGCTTAATTCTATGCAAACTTTTAACTCCGTTATCGAGGGATGACCATTTAGAATCCCCCCTCAACATCGTAAATAACCGATACTTAACAGCATTCAACCCAAAATTTAAGCGGTTTAAACCCCTCGGCTCTACAGCCTTGAGGTTTCCACAGCGCCAAATCAAACCTGGTGCTAATGCTTAATCACTGGGTCCGTAGCCTTAGCAGTTTCTGCTGCCTTAGCCACAACCGTCTCTGCCACTGGAGCCTCATCAGCAAGTGGCGTTAACGGATTCACCAGCGCAACTTCTAACACTTTATCAATCCAGCGCACCGGAATAATCTCGAGTTGATTCTTGACGTTATCAGGGATCTCAGTCAAATCCTTGACGTTTTCTTCAGGAATCAGCACTGTCTTGATGCCACCGCGATGCGCCGCCAGCAGTTTTTCTTTCAAGCCACCGATCGCAAGCACTTCGCCGCGCAACGTAATTTCACCCGTCATCGCAACATCTGCGCGCACAGGATTTTGCGTTAAGGCCGAAACGATCGCCAGGGTGATCGCGATACCTGCTGAAGGGCCGTCTTTCGGTGTCGCACCTTCAGGAAAGTGCACGTGAATATCACGCTTCTCAAACACGTTATCCGTGATCCCTAAACGTCGAGCACGGGCACGTACAACACTGCGTGCTGCCTCGACCGACTCTTTCATCACATCGCCGATTGAACCGGTACGCTGAATCACGCCTTTACCAGGCATGTCGGCAACTTCGATCGTGAGCAAATCGCCACCCACCTCGGTCCAGGCCAAGCCATTGACTTGTCCAATCTGGTTTTCTTTCTCGGCCATACCAAAGCTAAAGCGGCGCACACCTAAATAGTCACTGAGATTTTCAGAGGTGACCGTCACCTTCGCCGGCACTTTTTTAGACTTTGCCACTTTCAGTGCTTCGCTGTCTGCCAACAGTTTTTTCACAACTTTACGGCAGATTTTTCCGATATCGCGCTCAAGCGAGCGAACACCGGCTTCACGTGTGTAGTAACGCACGATGTCGCGCAAGGCAGACTCTTCGACGGCCAATTCTTCTGCCTTGACGCCATTATTTTTCATGACCTTAGGCAAAAGGTGATCCATCGCGATGTGAATTTTCTCTTCTTCGGTATAACCCGAGAGGCGAATGACTTCCATCCGATCTAACAAGGCAGCAGGGATATTCAAAGTGTTGCTGGTTGCCACGAACATGACGTCAGACAAATCAAAATCGACTTCAACGTAGTGATCTTGAAACGTATGGTTTTGCTCGGGATCAAGCACCTCTAACAGAGCCGAGGCTGGATCGCCCCTAAAATCCATCCCAAGCTTATCGATTTCGTCTAACAAAAACAGTGGGTTACGCACTGCAACCTTAGACATATTTTGTAATATCTTGCCCGGCATTGAACCGATATAGGTGCGACGATGACCACGGATCTCAGCTTCGTCGCGTACGCCACCCAAGGCCATGCGAATAAATTTACGATTTGTCGCTTTGGCGATCGATTGACCCAGCGAAGTTTTACCCACGCCTGGTGGGCCCACCAGACAGAGAATCGGCGCCTTGATTTTGTCGACCCGTTGTTGCACAGCAAGATATTCAAGAATACGTTCTTTGACTTTGTCTAAGCCGTAGTGATCGTCATCGAGCACGCTTTCAGCGTTTGGAATCGAATGATTCACCTTGCTCTTTTTGCGCCACGGCAAATTGATCACGGTATCGATATAGTTGCGCACCACGGTCGCCTCAGCCGACATCGGTGACATCAACTTAAGCTTTTTGAGTTCGCCATCTACTTTCTTTTTGGCGTCTTTGGGCAAATGTGCGGCCAAGATTTTCTTTTCAAGCTCTTCGATGTCAGCGCCCTCTTCGCCTTCACCTAGCTCTTTTTGAATCGCTTTAACCTGCTCGTTCAGATAATAGTCACGTTGACTTTTTTCCATCTGCTTTTTCACACGACCGCGAATCCGCTTTTCGACTTGGAGAATGTCAATTTCGGTTTCGAGCTGCGTCAAGAGCGCTTCAAGGCGCTCTGAGGTCGAAATGACTTCAAGCATTTTTTGCTTTTGCTCAAGCTTGAGTGGCAAATGTGCAGCAATGGTATCGGCTAAGCGACCCGCATCATCAATTCCTGCGAGCGAGGTCAAAATTTCAGGTGGAATTTTTTTGTTCAGTTTGACGTACTGCTCAAACTGGCCCACGATGGCGCGACGTAGCGCTTCGGTTTCTGCGCTCACGATCACGTCAGGTGCAATCGGCAACAGCACCGACGTGAAGTGTGTATCGGTATCTTGGATTTCAGTAATACGCGCACGCTGCGCACCCTCTACCAGGACTTTAACGGTACCGTCAGGTAACTTGAGCATTTGCAAAATAGTGGCGACACAGCCGATCTCGTAGACGTCGTCGGGTGTGGGATCGTCTTTACCTGCTGATTTTTGAGCGGCAAGCATAATGCTTTTGCCAGCTTCCATTGCAGCCTCAAGCGCCCGAATCGAACGTGGGCGTCCAACGAATAAAGGGATGACCATGTGCGGAAACACCACCACGTCGCGCAAAGGCAGCAACGGCAGCTGAATCGGTTCAGAAGGCAGGGTCTGGTTTTCAGACATGAGAGAATCCTAATAAAGACTCGGTAAAGCTCAAGTGAGCCACCGACATAACGACTGAGATGACACCAATATGTCTGTTATGTAGACGATAGCTCAAATTTCAAGCCTGTAACGCGGACATAGCAAAAAGCCCCTACAAGGGGCTGAGAAAATCAATTATTTCGCGAGCCCTAGATTTCAATCTTAAGCGGCTGCGTCGCGCAGATTACGCTCGACTTTAGGTGGCTCTTTTTCGTCGCCATACACCAGCAGGGGCTTACCCTGACCCTCAATCGTGGCTTCGTCAAGCACAACTCGCTTGATGTTGCCCTGAGTCGGCAGCTCGTACATGGTGTCTAACAGTGCAGATTCAAGGATGGAACGCAAACCACGCGCACCCGTTTTACGCTTAACCGCCTTGCGGGCAATCGCGCGCAACGCGGCCGGACGAATCTCGAGCTCGGCGCCTTCCATGGCGAAGAGCTTTTGAAACTGCTTGACCAAGGCGTTTTTGGGTTCAGTCAGAATTTGGATCAGTGTGTCTTCGTCAAGCTCTTGCAACGTTGCGATGACAGGTAGGCGGCCCACGAGTTCAGGGATCAAACCAAACTTCACCAGATCTTCAGGTTCGACCTCAAGAAAGGTCGTGCCGGTTGATTGCTCAGTTTTGGAATCGACCTTGGCACTAAACCCAATGCCAGAACGTTCGGTACGATTGCGAATCACTTTTTCAAGGCCGTCAAACGCACCACCCACGATAAACAAAATATTAGTGGTGTCGACTTGCACAAAATCTTGATTGGGATGCTTGCGACCGCCTTGCGGGGGCACAGACGCCACCGTACCTTCAATGAGCTTCAACAGCGCTTGTTGCACACCCTCACCCGATACGTCACGGGTAATCGAAGGATTATCAGCTTTGCGCGAAATTTTATCGATTTCGTCGATATAGACGATGGCGCGCTGTGCTTTATCCACTTCGTAATTACAATTTTGCAGCAGCTTTTGAATAATATTTTCAACGTCTTCACCCACATAACCGGCTTCGGTCAGCGTGGTAGCGTCAGCCATCACAAACGGCACATTCAATTGACGCGCCAGTGTTTGCGCAAGCAAGGTTTTGCCGGAACCGGTCGGGCCAATCAACAAAATATTGCTTTTAGAAAGCTCAACGTCATCGCCCTTGATTTCGCCGTGACGCAAACGCTTGTAGTGGTTGTATACGGCGACCGCCAACACACGCTTAGACGCGGTTTGACCAATCACGTATTGATCTAGAAAGGCTTTGATTTCAGCGGGGGTGGGTAAATCGGTGCGAATTGAGGCACGGGCACTTGCCTGGGCTTCTTCACGAATGATGTCGTTACACAGCTCAATACACTCGTCACAAACAAAGACCGAAGGCCCTGCGATGAGTTTGCGCACTTCGTTTTGGCTCTTGTTGCAAAATGAACAATGCAAAATCTTAGTGCTGGCTGAGCCTTTTTTTTCTGACATAACGATCCATTACCAGTTGTACCAAGCCTCGTTTTAACAGATGTTTCAGTATGACTGATCCATCGAGGCTTGGTGAAAAGCTTATACGGTGTCGGCCCGCGAAGTTAAAACCTTATCAATCAACCCGTACGATACCGCATCAGGGGCAGACATAAAGTTGTCGCGCTCTGTATCCAAGCCGATACGCTCGATAGTTTGCCCGGTGTTATCGGCCAGCATCTGATTTAAACGCTCACGCAAATCTAAAATTTCGCGGGCCTGAATTTGAATGTCAGTTGCCTGGCCCTG
Organism: Bordetella parapertussis; assembly: GCA_945911685.1. GTDB lineage: Bacteria > Pseudomonadota > Gammaproteobacteria > Burkholderiales > Burkholderiaceae_B > Zwartia > Zwartia parapertussis_K. The sequence goes on along the minus strand of CAMEAW010000003.1, from coordinate 52,468 downwards.
CGCACCACCCGAGGGCTGGTGAATCATGATGCGCGAATTTGGTAATGAGAAACGCTTACCTTTAGTGCCTGCAGCCAACAAAAACGCACCCATACTGGCAGCTAGACCGGTGCAAAGTGTTGACACTTCAGGCTTAATAAAGCGCATCGTATCGTATATGGCCATGCCAGCGTACACCGACCCGCCCGGTGAGTTGATGTAAAGCGCGACGTCTTTGTCGGGATTCTCAGACTCTAAAAAAAGCAGCTGGGCAACAATCACGTTGGCTGACTGGTCGTTGACCGGCCCCACCAAAAAAATGACGCGTTCTTTAAGCAATCTTGAGTAAATATCATAGGCGCGCTCACCGCGCCCTGACTGCTCAATCACCATCGGGATGTAACCAAGCGCAGTCGGCGTCACTGACTCGCCGCCGTGCATAGATGCATAAAAGTCGGTAAAGCGTTGCATTTATTTGGTTTCCATGACTTGGTCAAAGGGAACTTGCTCGTCTTCAACTTGCGCTTTTGCTAACGCATGCTGAACCACGTTATCCTCAAGCACGATGCCTTCGACTTCTGAGCGACGTGCGCGATCTGACAGATAATAGCTGACAACTTCAGCTGGCTTTTCGTAGCTTGAGGCGAATTCTTCGATGCGTGCACGCACTTGCTCAGGCTTGGCCTGGAGTTGCTCGGCTTGCACCAATTCAGACACCAACAAACCGAGCTTCACGCGGCGCTCGGCCTCGGTGGCAAACGCATCAGCCGGAATCGGCATTTTGTCTGCGTTGGGCACGCCACGCTGGGTGAGTTCGGCACGGGCTGCGGCCACACGGGCTTCACACTCGCTGTCGATCAAGGCTTTTGGTACGTCAAAGCTGGCTACAGCCACTAAAGCGTCCATGACGCTATTTTTGGTGCGTGCCATGGTGCGTGCTTTGACTTCGCGTTCGATGTTGGCCCGAATGTCAGCCAGCAGTTTCTCAACGTCGCCTTCGGTTTGACCCAAGGCTTTAGCAAATTCGGCGTCCAATTCAGGCAAAATGGGTTCGGCAACTTCTTTAACCGTGATGGTGAATTCGGCGGTTTTGCCTGCCACGTCTTTACCACCGTAATCGGCGGGAAACGGCAGCGGAAACACCTTGGTTTCGCCCGCTTTCATGCCGCGCACGGCGACTTCGAACTCGGGCAACATACGACCTTGACCCAACACAAAAGGAAAATCGTCTGCTTTGCCGCCATCAAACGGCACGCCGTCGATGGTGCCGGCAAAATCAAGTTTGACCTGGTCGTCGTCTTGAGCAACGCGCCCTTCAGCCGCTTTGTGCTGGGCGCGTTGTTTGCGCAAGACATCAACAGTACGCTGCACCTCGGCCTCGCCAACTGTGGTGACAGCGCGCTTGATTTTCAGCGTAGTCAGGTCAGGCAAAGTAATGGTTGGATAGACTTCGAAGGTTGCCACAAACGACAAATCGTTTTCAGACTGCCCTTCAGTTTTTGGTGCTAACTTTGGGGCGCCTGCTACACGCAAACCTGAGGTAATGATGGCTTGCTCAAAGGCTTGCCCGACCATCGAATTAATCGAGTCGTAACGGATGCCTGCGCCATGGGTGCGCTCGAGCATAGCCATTGGCACTTTACCGGGACGAAAACCAGCCACTTTCGCGGTACGCGAGACGCGCTTGAGCTCGGCCTGAACAGCTTTTTCGACGTCGGCCATTAAGACCGAGATTTCAACGCGGCGCTCGAGGCCGGCAAGGGTTTCAACCACAGGTTGCATGAAGATCTACCAAACAAAGAGAACGGAGAGCGCAGCGGACAGCCCACGCCAACTAGGTAATAAATGGTGCGAAGGGCGGGACTCGAACCCGCACACCTGTTACGGCGTCAGGACCTAAACCTGGTGCGTCTACCAATTTCGCCACCTTCGCAGTAACCGAACATTGTAGCGCACCCTGTTGAGGTTTCCCGCCCCCGTAGTGCTGCCAAGTGGTTAAAATATGTAAATGAATCCACGCCTCGACACCTTACAGCCCTATCCTTTTGAAAAACTTCGCCTTTTATTGGCTCAGGCGGGCACTCCGCCTGTTAACCTGAGGGCAATCAACCTTTCGATTGGCGAACCCAAGCACGCAGCCCCGCAATGCGTAAAAGACGCTATTGTGGGCGCACTGGATGGCTTATCTAGCTATCCGCCCACCAAGGGCGACCCCAAGTTGCGCCAGGCAATTAGCCAGTGGCTCGGCAAACGCTACGGTATCCCCTGCCCCGATCCCGAAACGCAGATCTTACCTGCACTAGGGTCGCGTGAGGCCCTGTTTGCTTTTGCCCAAGTCGTACTCGACTCGACCAAAAACGGCATCGTGGTGTGCCCCAATCCTTTTTATCAGATTTACGAAGGTGCGGCGCTTTTAGGCGGCGCGACTCCGTATTACGTCAATTCAGACCCAACACTGAACTTTGGCTGCAATTGGTCAACGGTTCCGGCTGACATCTGGGCGCGTACTCAGCTTTTATTTGTTTGCTCGCCAGGCAACCCGGCTGGTAACGTCATGACGCTTGCCGAATGGCAAACGCTGTTTGATTTATCAGACCGCTATGATTTTGTGATTGCCTCTGACGAGTGCTACTCAGAGATCTACCTAGACGAAGCCAACCCACCCTTAGGCGGCATGCAGGCTGCCGTTCAACTGGGGCGCACTGATTTTCGAAACTTGGTGAGCTTCTCGAGTTTGTCCAAACGTTCAAACGTGCCGGGCATGCGCTCTGGGTTTGTGGCGGGTGACGCCAAGCTAATGGCCAAGTTTTTGCTTTATCGTACCTACCACGGCAGTGCCTTGTCCCCCGTTGTCTCGGCCGCCAGCATCGCGGCCTGGCAAGACGAGGCCCACGTCATCGATAACCGCCAGCAATACCGCGCTAAGTTTGATGCTGTACTGCCAATTTTGGCACCTGTACTGGATGTCAAGCGACCCGATGCCTCGTTTTACCTTTGGGCCGGCACCAAAGGCCCAGATGCCGATGTTGTGCGCGACTTACTGACCCACACCAACGTGACGACTTTGCCGGGCAGCTATGTGGGCCGCACCGTCAACGGGGTGAACCCTGGGCAAAACCGCATTCGGATCGCACTAGTCGCCCCGCTCGTAGATTGCGTCGAAGCAGCGCATCGCATCGCAGACTTTGTGCGTAAAACCTAATTCTTCGTTCGTTCATCATTTACTCTCCACCTTTATAAAGGCCTGTCATGACCTTAGATTTGCAAAATGCCATTGAAAGCGGTTGGGAAGATCGCACCAACCTGTCACCCACCGCCGCCAGCGCAAGCGTGCGCGAAGCGGTTGCCCACACCCTTGACGCCCTCGACGCTGGCAGCCTGCGCGTTGCTGAAAAAATCAATGGCAGTTGGGTGGTGCACCAATGGATTAAAAAAGCCGTCTTACTGTCGTTTCGCTTGAACGATAACGGCGTGATGGGTCAGGCACCAATGCAGTTTTACGATAAAGTGCCGCTCAAATTTGCTGAGTTCAACCAAGCTGATTTTCAAGCTGCCGGCTACCGCGTGGTGCCACCTGCGGTTGCACGCCGTGGTTGCTTCATCGGGCGCAATGTCGTGTTGATGCCTTCGTACGTCAACATTGGCGCATACGTCGATGAAAACACCATGGTCGATACTTGGGCCACGGTAGGCTCTTGCGCACAGATCGGTAAAAACGTGCATCTGTCGGGTGGTGTGGGTATCGGCGGCGTACTCGAGCCTCTGCAAGCCAACCCAACCATCATCGAAGATAACTGCTTTATTGGTGCGCGCTCTGAAGTCGTTGAAGGTGTCATCGTCGAAGAAAACAGCGTTCTGGCCATGGGTGTATTTTTATCGCAAAGTACCCGCATCTATGATCGCGAAACCAAAGAGATCCATTACGGTCGTGTACCGTCTGGCTCAGTCGTGGTACCCGGCTCGTTGCCTTCGGCCGATGGCACGCATAGTTTGAATTGCGCGATTATCGTCAAGCGGGTCGACGCGCAAACACGCGCCAAAACCAGCATCAACGATTTGCTACGAGCCTAAGGCAGGCATGGATGATTCACGCGACGCCCTGCGAACCGTACGCGACTTAATTCGCTACGGCGTCTCGCGTTTCAATCAAACCAAGCTGTCGTTTGGCCATGGGTCAGACAACGCTTGGGATGAGGCTGTGTACCTAGTACTAAGCGCATTGCATCTGCCGCCCGATCAACTCGAGCCTTTCATGGATGCGCGCGTGTTACCCGAAGAGCGGCACAAGGCCTTGCAGTACATTGATGCGCGTTGTGAGCGACGTGTGCCAGCGCCCTACCTCACCCACGAGGCCTGGTTGCAAGGCTACGCGTTTTACGTTGATGAGCGTGTGATTGTGCCGCGCTCACCCATCGCCGAATTACTCATGCATCAACTGAGCCCGTGGATTTTGGATCCGTACGGGGTCAACAGCGTGTTAGATCTGTGCACGGGCTCGGGATGCTTAGCGATTATTGCCGCGCATCAATTCCCTGAGGCCTTTGTTGATGCCACAGACATCTCAGCACAAGCCCTCGAAGTTGCCACCCTCAACGTCACAGAACACGACCTCACTGATCGCCTGACACTGCACCACGGCAGTCTCTTTGATCCCTTACCTGTATCGGCTCGTTACGATCTGATTATTTGTAATCCACCGTACGTCAACAGCCAATCCATGCTGGCGCTACCACCCGAGTACCAGCACGAGCCTTCGCTGGCTTTAGCCGGTGGTGACGACGGTATGGATGTAGTGCGCACCATTCTCGAGCAAGCGCCCGCTCATTTAAACGACCAAGGTATTCTTGTGCTTGAAATTGGCCACGAACGCGCGCATTTTGAAGCCGCATTTCCTGAATTTGAGCCTGTGTGGCTCGACACGGCGCAAGACTCAGACCAAATCCTACTCCTGACACGCGAGCAATTTTCGTCGTGATTCGTGCAACTGGCTTGACCGTTCGACGCGGCGCAAAAGTACTCATTGATCAAACTGATTTTGTTGTTCACCCCGGAGAGCGGGTGGGTTTTGTCGGTAAAAACGGGGCGGGCAAATCGACCTTATTTGCCTTAATCCAACATGAAATCGATGCCGATGCGGGTCGGCTTGATTTTCCGACAGGCTGGCGTATTGCCAGCGTTAGGCAAGAAATCGCTGACAGCGCTGACGCCGCTCGCGAATTCGTGATTGATGGCGACACGCACCTGCGCCAACTACAGGCCCAACGCGCACTGATCGACGACACGGCGCATACAAGCGATGACCATGCCCAAGAACAGGGCTCTCGTATTGCAGAGCTTGAAGCAGAACTCATCGAGGCTGATGCCTGGACTGCGGTTTCGCGTGCCGAACAATTACTGGCTGGCTTAGGCTTTACGCCTGAGCAATGGTCAGAGCCTGTTGATAGCTTTTCGGGCGGCTGGCGCATGCGCTTGGCGTTGGCACGCGCCTTGATGGCGCCCTCTGAATTATTGCTGCTTGACGAGCCCACAAATCATCTCGACCTTGACGCGATGCTTTGGCTTGAAAAATGGCTGGCGGCCTACCAAGGCACCGTGTTGTTGATCTCGCACGACACTGAGTTTTTAGATGCCGTTGCGCAAACTATTTTGCACTTTGATCAGGGTAAACTGGTTCGCTACAAAGGCGGCTATGAGGATTTTGTAACGCAACGTGCTGAGCGCCTCAGGCAGACCAAAATGGCGTTTGATAAACAAACGCGCGAGTCAGCCCGACTGCAAGGGTTTATTGACCGCTTTAAGGCAAAAGCCTCAAAAGCCAAGCAAGCACAAAGTCGAGTCAAAGCACTGGCACGTATGGATTTAATGGCCCCGATTCGCGCTGAATCTGGCATTGAAATCCGCATCCCTACACCTAAAAGCATGCCCGACCCGTTGTTGGTGCTCGATGATATGCACGCGGGTTACACCACCGATAGCGGCAAGCAAGTCGCCATCTTGCGCAACGTTAAGTTAATGGTGCGCGGCGGCGATCGCATAGGCATTCTGGGCGTCAACGGTGCCGGCAAAAGTACCTTAGTCAAAACACTGGCCGGCGAGCTTGAGGTACAAGGCGGCACGCGCTTAGCCTCGCGCGGGCTTGAGGTGGGCTATTTTGCTCAGCATCAGCTTGATATGTTGGATTTAGCCAGCAGCCCCTTGCAACACCTGATGCGCATTGCACCGGGCACACGCGAACAAGAACTCCGCAATTATCTTGGCGGTTTTGGCTTTGGTGGCGATCGTGTTACCGACACCGTCGAGCCCATGTCAGGTGGCGAAAAAGCACGTCTAGCCCTGTCATTGATTGTGTGGCAAAAGCCAAACCTGCTTTTACTCGATGAGCCAAGCAACCACTTAGATGTTGAAACCCGCGAGGCCTTAACCACGGCTCTAGCCGAGTTTGGTGGCAGCATGCTCTTGGTGTCGCACGACAGGCATTTGTTACGCACCACCGTCGATAGCTTTTGGATTGTGGCCGATGGCGGCGTACAAGAATTTGATGGCGACCTTGAAGACTATCGTGACTGGCTAGCTCAACATCAAGCCCGCGCACGCAAGCAAGAGGCTGCCGCGCGCACTGCAGGTCGCGTTGCTAACAAGATGTCGGCGGCTGAACAAGCCGCGTTAGCCGCTCAAGCCGCAGCACAGGCTACCGCCGACGCAGCGGCCAAGGCTGCGCCTTCAGCGCAAGAGCGCAAGCTCAACAAGCGCGAAAATGCCGAGCAACGGCAGCAGGTCGCACAGTTGCGCAAACCGCTCGAGCAGCAAGTCAACAAACTTGAAAAAGAACTTGACCAAGTACAAACCAAGCTCAAAAGCTTAGATACCTTGATCGCTGACTCAGAGTTGTACAGTGATGCACGCAAAGAAGAATGCGTACGTGTGCTAGCCGAGCACGGCGAGCTCACCAAACGCGCGGCCAGCCTTGAAAGCGCTTGGCTTGAATTACAAACGCAGCTTGAGGCGTTTGCCTAAACCGGTGAGGCAGCAAGTGACAAGGAAGTCGTCTATGAATCAATGTTAAACATACTCGGTCCAATACTCGCAACAGCTGTATTTAGATTTTTTGCGTGCCTGCCTTTAACTGTGCTTCAAGTCCTAGGCTGGGGCGCAGGTTGGTTAGTATGGGTATTACCAAGCCGTTACAAACGGCGTTCAGCTGAAAACTTAGTAATCGCACTGCCCGAGGCCTCAACGAAAGTATTGCGCGGATCGCTCATTAGCGCTGGGCAATTGTTTTTAGAAATGCCCTATTGGCATATGCGCCGAGATGAGGCCAAACTAGCCAAACAGGTTCAATGCGATGGCTGGGATGAGTTTCAAGCGGCGCTTGCGCTAGGCAAGGGCTTGATACTGCTGGGCCCCCACTCAGGAAGCTTCGAACTACTCGGGGCCATCTACACCAGCAGATTTCCGGCGACTGTATTTACTCGTCTGCCTAGGCAGCCGTGGTTGCAGGACTGGATTATCAAAACCAGAACCAGAAAAAACCTCACCATGGCGCCGTCTAATCAATCAGGTCTGAGAACCTTACTGAAAGCGCTAAAACGAGGCGAGACGGTCGGCATGCTGCCAGATCAGGTGCCGTTAATGGGTGAAGGCGTTTGGGCTCCCTTGTTTGGCAAGCCCGCCTACACCACTAAACTTGTGCAAAGATTACAGAGCATCACAGGCGCGCCGATCTTTGTGATGGCGGCGCAACGCAATGGCATCGGCAAGGGTTTTACTATCAGGCACCAAGCCATCAAAGAGCCCTTGTCAGACGATATTGACCTGGCTGCCGCCCAATTGAATCGAGCATTAGAAGACATGATCGTCCGCATGCCGACGCAGTATCTTTGGGGCTACAACCGCTATCGTAGCCCCCGCAGTAAACCCAGCGCGCGATAGAGCGAACCGCTCGATACGCAAGAAAGCCCTGGACACGCAGTGCTCATACGCTGCATCAGCTAAGCAACAGGCAACATACCAAGCTAGCTTTATGTGATCTCGAGTTTGCCCATGCCGGGCTAGCTTTGCGTGATCTCGAGTTTGGCCACGCCAAGCGCGAGTGTCTTTGAACCCACCTCGCGAAACTGAATCTGCGCTTGTGCGTCGAGGCCACTGCCCGATAAACCAATAATCGTACCTTCGCCAAAGCGGCCGTGTCGCACGCCCTGCCCAATGCGAAACTGCTGTGCCCCGACCGTGACGCCGGTCGTGACCGAGCGAGGCGCAACAGCAGCATGCGCCGCAGCCCCTTGCCGCCCGTAGGTGGCACCACCACTGTCTCCGCTTGATTTCCAGCGGGGTTCAGAGTCAACAAAACCCTGCTTAGGCGTCAACCACTTGAGGTGTGCGTCGGGCACTTCAGATAAAAACCGTGAACGCATCGCATAACGCGTTTGGCCGTGCAACATGCGGCTTTGCGCCAAACTAAAATACAACCGCTCGCGCGCGCGCGTGATTGCAACGTACATCAAACGGCGCTCTTCTTCGAGCCCGGATTGCTCGAGGATACTGTTTTCGTGCGGAAACAGCCCTTCTTCTAAGCCAGTAATAAATACCGCATCAAATTCAAGCCCCTTGGCGGCATGCACCGTCATGAGTTGCACGGCATCTTGACCGGCTTGAGCCTGGTTATCACCCGCCTCAAGCGAGGCGTGCGACAAAAAGGCTGTTAGTGGAGACAAGCCACCAAAGCCGCCCTCGAAGGATGGGACTGTGCCAACCACTTCAACACTCGGGTTTGCCGACTGCGCTGGGGCCTCGGTCAGCTCGGACTCGGCGGGCATTGCATCCAAAGTGCGGGTTTGCGCCTCAGACACAATCACGACACCTGCAGGCAAACCTGACACGTTTGCCTCTGAGGCAAACGCTGCCGCTGCAGACACAAGCTCGTTCAAGTTTTCAATGCGGTCTGCACCTTCACGATCTTGCTGATAGTGTTCGATCAGGCCGCTTTGCGCGATCACATGTTCGACCATTTCTGGCAGGGGCAAGTCGCGTGTTTCTTGGGCCAAGCGTTGAATCAGCACCGCGAACTGGGCCAGGTTTGAGCCGCCCTTACCTGCCACACGTGCGACGGCACCCGACAGGCTGGTATCAAAAGCTTTTGCTTGATCACCCAGTTGCTCGAGGGTGCGCGCACCAATTCCGCGAGGCGGAAAATTAACGACCCGCATAAACGAGGTATCGTCATTAGCGTTGGCCATTAACCGCAAATAAGCCAGCGCGTGCTTAACCTCTTGACGCTCAAAAAAGCGCAAGCCCCCATAAACTTTGTAGGCGATACCCGACGAAAACAAACCATGTTCGATGACACGCGATTGCGCATTGCTACGGTAGAGCACGGCAATTTGACTGCGATCGCGCCCATCAGAGATTAAGCCCCTGATCTCATCGACCAACCAACGGGCCTCAAGCAAATCGGTCGGTTGCTCGACAACGCGTATCTGCTCGCCCTCGCCCTGCTCGGTCCAGAGGTTTTTACCCAAACGCCCGCTATTGTGACTAATCAGCGCGTTCGCCGAATCTAGAATGTGACCAAACGAACGGTAGTTTTGCTCAAGACGAATCACCGTGCCATGCGCATAGTCGCGCTCAAAGTCGGCCATATTGCCAACATTCGCCCCGCGAAACGCATAAATCGATTGATCATCATCACCCACCGCAAACATGATGGCACCGCCGCCGGCCAACAGGGTGAGCCATTTGTATTGCAGCGTATTGGTATCTTGAAACTCATCAACCAACACGTGTCGAAAACGGCGCTGGTAGTGCGAGCGAATCGGTTCGTTGCGCGCCAAAAGCTCATACGCGCGCAATAACAATTCAGGAAAATCAACCACACCTTCACGCTGGCATTGCGTCTCGTAAAGGGTATAGATTTCAATCATGCGCCGCCGAAAGCTATCAAACGCTTCGACATCGCCGGGGCGCTGCCCCTCTTCTTTTGCACCGTTGATAAAACGTTGCACATCGCGCGGTGGATATTTTTCATCATCGACCGCGTTGGCTTTTAACAAGCGCTTGATCGCAGCGAGCTGATCGGCAGTATCTAAAATTTGAAAGGACTGTGGCAAACCGGCGTCGCGGTGATGCGCCCTGAGCATACGATTGCACAGACCGTGAAAGGTACCGATCCATAGGCCGCGCGGATCAATCGGCAATAAGGCCGATACCCGCGATAACATTTCACGCGCCGCTTTGTTCGTAAAAGTAACCGCTAGCAGACCTTGAGGGCTGACCTGGCCGGTTTGAATCAGCCAAGCCATACGCGTTGTTAATACACGCGTCTTGCCGCTACCGGCCCCCGCCAACACCAACGCGTGCTGGGCTGCAAGTGTGACTGCTTCGCGCTGAGGTTCGTTAAGTTTGTCGATCATGCCGCATAGCGGCGTAGGCGTAAGGCGAACTCTTCGAGGCTAGCGATGCCGCTATGCTGGGCGCGTTGACACCAGTTTTGCAGCTCGTGCAACAGTTGTTCACTCGAGGCGCTCGAACTGTCCCAAAGTTTGGCCAGTTCGTGGCGCATTTGGACTAAGGTTGCCAACGCAGCCGTTTGTGACAGCGCTTGGTCAATCCGGGCACGCTCGACAGCGGGCAAGGTCTCGTCACCACGCCCAAGCCAGTGTGTTGCGGCCGCAAGTGCGTCGGTATGGCTGGTGTCTTGGCTGTCAGCAGCGGTGGCTTTTAAGCGCGTGAGCTCGGCGCGGCAAGCGGTTTTCATGATGCCGGTGTAACGCTCAAGAATCTCAAACCGATGGGCAATCACTCCTTGCAGTGTGCGCGCATCAACCCCAGATTTACCCGTCGCTTCAAGTCGCAAACGGGGGGCTACTTTTTTGACCTTGGCCAGGCCAACGGCCTGTAAGCCCAAAATATATACCCAGCCAATATCGAGTTCGTACCATTTACTTGAAAACTTAGCCGAAGTACCAAAAGCGTGGTGATTGTTGTGGAGTTCTTCGCCGCCGATCAAAATACCGATCGGAAACACGTTGGTACTGGTATCGGGCGAGGCAAAATTACGATAACCAAAGAAATGGCCCACGCCATTGACCACGCCAGCTGCCCAAAACGGAATCCAGGCCATCTGTATGGCCCACACTGTTAAGCCCAGTGCACCAAACAACGCCACATCGATCACCAACATGATCAAGATACCGCGCGCGCTGTAGCGCGAGTAAATGTTTTTTTCAACCCAGTCGTCAGGCGTGCCATGACCAAATTTAGATAGGGTCTCGGCGTTTTTGGATTCGTGCCGGTAGAGCTCAGCGCCACTGAACAAGACTTTATTGATGCCGTAAATCATGGGCGAATGTGGATCGCCTTCGCGTTCGCAACGCGCGTGGTGCTTGCGATGGATTGCCACCCACTCTTTTGTCACCATCCCGGTAGTCAGCCACAACCATAAACGGAAAAAGTGCATGACGGCAGGATGCAAATCTAGACCACGATGAGCCTGACTACGATGCAAAAAGATCGTAACTGCCGCGATCGTGACATGGGTTAGACCCAAAGTGATCAGGGCCACTTGCCACCACGAAGCCTGCAACAATCCGCCTGCTACAAAAGAAATGATTTCGTTCATAAAGATCTAGACCGCCCACAACAAAGTAATGACTTCTATTTTAGCCTAACCACTCAACTTGACCCGACAATTACCACAAGGTTTTTGCGCAAAATCAAGCCACTAAGCCTTTTTGGTCTTCCCCGCCGTTTTGCTGGCACGTGGTTTTTTAGCCGGCTTGGCGGGCTCAGCATCCTCAGAATCGGCGTCGTCTCGATGATCATTTAAAGCATCTTTGGCCAGAAACGCAGCAAACGCGTCAATCGCCGAGGCGGGTGCAGGCGCAGGTGACGACGCCGAGGGAGGCCCTGATGGCGATTCGGGTGCAGATTCCGAAGCGAGTGCAGATGCCGAAACGGATAAGGCCACCAACGCGGGGGCGGTCGGCTCGGCTGCTTGTGCAGGCTCGGTCAGCACATCCAGAGGTACGTCAAGGACGTCATCCTTCTTGGCTTTTTTGGTCCGAACCGCTTTTTTCTTGACCGATTCTGCTGATTCTGCTGATTCTGCTGATTCTGCTGATTCTGCTGATTCTGCTGATTCTGCTGATTCTGCTGATTCTGCTGATTTTGCTGATTCTGTTTTTTCCGCCGGCCCAACTGAAGCTACAGCTTCCGCCAATTCTGTTGGCAGACCTTCAAGCGCCGCTGGTTTCGCTGTCTTGCGCGCTTTCGCTTTCTTGGCACTCGCTGGCAAGGCAGCGCTCTCGTCGCTCTCTGCCACGCTAGCTGCTGATTCTGCCAACGCTTGCTTCGGCTTCTGCTCGGCCTTGCCCTCGGACACCGCCTCAGAATCTGTGTCAGAGTCGTCTTGAACCACCGCCCCGGTCTTGCGACGCTCAAACACCGCAGCAAAAAAGCCGTCGGTGCCATGCAAGTCTGGCCTGAGGTTCAAATAAGGCCCTTCAAGCTGCAAAGGCGTGCGTGCCGCAAGCAACTGTGCCGCGTCAATCAACTCAAAATCCGGATGTTCGGCCAAAAAGCGTTCGGCTTGCGCTTGATTTTCTTCAACTAGCATGCTGCAGGTGGCGTAGACCAAACGCCCACCCGGAGCCACGCAACGCGAAGCGCTGGCTAAGATACGCGCCTGCAAGGCAGTCAACTCTTGCAGGCTTTGCACCGACTGGCGCCACTTTAGGTCAGGATTACGACGCAGAGTACCGACACCACTACAAGGGGCGTCGACCAAGACACGCTGCGCCTTACCGGCTAAACGCCTCACCCGCGTGTCGTTTTCGTGCTCGAGCACCACCGGCACAATGTTGGACAAGCCGCTGCGGGCAAAGCGTGGTTTGGCCTTGGCCAGCCTTGTGGCCGATACATCAAGCGCGTACAGACGACCGGTCGAGCGCATCAACGCGCCCAACAGCAAGGTTTTACCGCCGGCACCCGCGCAAAAGTCAATCACCATCTCACCGCGCTTTGGCCCCACCAGTAAGGCGAGCAGCTGGCTACCCTCGTCTTGCACCTCAATCAAACCATGTTCAAACTGATGCCATTTATTCATGGTGGGGCGACCCGTCAAACGAATCCCCCAAGGCGAGTAAGGAGTTGCCACCGGCGCATGGCGCACCGCATTGCCGCGGGTCAAGTCGGCCAACATCTCATCACGCTCGGCTTTCATTGGATTGACCCGAATATCAAGCGCCGCGGGCTGATTTAAGGCCAGCGCGAGTTGCTCAAGATTAGGCATGTGTTGCAAGCGTTCGTACAACCAGTCGGGCAAACTGGTGCGCACTTCAACTGCCAAGGATTGCTCGTCAATTTGGGCGATCCGGTCAAGCCAGGCGATTTCGCCTGGGTCAAGCACTTCGCGCACACGACCGTTGTCAATCATGACAATCGCACCCTGAATCGCCAACCGCCGTACCGCATTACCCACGCCACTTTCGGCAAGTTGCCGATAGCGCCGCAAGTTACGCAAGACGTCGTAGACGACTTCAGCCACTTCGGCGCGATCACGCACCCCCAACTTAGGATGCGCCCGAAACCAATGCGACACCACCGAGTCTGCAGCAAAGCGCCAGGTTAAAACCTCGTCGAGTACTTGTCGAATTTGGTCTAAGCGAATCGTCATCATGGGCAAACGAGGCTTGACGCGACCAGTGTAAGTTGACTGCTGCGGTTCGCCGCGGGCACCCGCAGGCCGGTCACCGTTGTAACCGCCGCCCGGACGAGGCGCGCCTGAGCGTTGTGCAAAAGGCGTGGCGTTCATCAGGCGCTCGGTGGCAGACCCTTTACGCGGCAGCGCATTGCCCGCGGCACGTGCAGCCTCGCGCGCAGCCTCTTTGGTGCCCACACGCGAGGCACCTTTTGCGCCATCCACATCACGCTTGGCGCGACTCTCTTGACCCTCTGCACGGCCCTTTGCAAATGATTGAATCGAACGCTTCGGCCCTGTTGAAGGTTGCCGACGGTCTACTTTTTTAGAATCAATCATTGGGTGTGCTCCGATACAAATAAGCGCCTGGGTACACCTTCAACCTGGACGCGCTGATCAGGCATAATTTTTACGCGCGACTGCGCAAGCCAGGTGGCAACTGCGGGATAAACACGATGCTCAACTATGAGCACGCGTGTCGCAAGCGTGTCGGAGGTGTCGTCGGCCAACACGGGCACCACCCCCTGGGCGATGATTGGGCCATGATCGAGCACCGGCGTCACAAAATGCACGGTGCAGCCATGGCTTTGCACCCCCGCCGCCAAGGCCTGCTCGTGCGTGTGCAGGCCCGGAAACGCCGGTAACAAAGAAGGATGGATGTTGACCAAACGCCCTAGATACTGCTCAACGAAGGCGGGAGTCAAGATCCGCATGAAGCCAGCCAGCAACACATAATCGGGCGAGTAACGGTCAATCACGGCGGCCAGGGCATGATCAAAGGCCTCGCGTGAAGCAAAGTCGGTGTGCGTGACGACTTCAGTGGCAATGCCTTGCCCTTGTGCCCACTGTATGCCACCGGCCTGCGCACGGTTCGACACCACCGCCACCACCTCGCCCGAGCAGGCCTTTGACTGGCACGCACGGACAAGCGCCTGCATGTTTGACCCCTGACCAGAGATCAAAATAACGAAGCGGCAATGCGATTTTTGGGGTTCAGGCATGGTTTTTCACAGACAAGGTAGCCCGAAATTGTAAACTGTTGCTCGTGAACACCTCTTTCAGCATTTTTCGTCAAGCTTCGGCCCCTCTGTTGCGGCGACCAACCGCGCTCTCTATCGGCAATTTCGATGGCGTGCATTTAGGGCATCTGGCCATGCTCAGCCAAGTGGCTGACATCGCTCACGCGCGCGCATTGGTTCCAACCGTTTTGACTTTTGCGCCCCACCCGCGACAGTTCTTCGCCAAACAAAATCGGCGACCTGAGCTCTCGCCACCGCAAATCAATGGGCTGCGCGACAAACTCAGTGCGCTGAGCCAAGCCGGTATCGAACAAGTCGTGCTCGCGCGTTTCAATCGAAATTTTGCCGAAATGTCGGCCGAAGACTTCATCGAAAAGCTTCTGATTAAGGGCCTGAACGCCCGGTGGCTGATCATAGGTGAAGACTTTCGCTTTGGCCACCAGCGTTCGGGCGATGTCGCCTTACTCAAAAAAATGGGCCCACAATTTGGGCTTGAAGTACACACGCTCTCTGAGGTCAAAGACCTCAACGGCCATCGCGTGTCAAGCTCTGAAGTGCGTGCGGCCCTCGCCAGTGGAGACCTGACGCAAGCCCAAAGCCTACTCGGGCGCCCTTACACCATGACCGGTCACGTCGTACACGGCAAGAAACTGGGCCGTACCCTCAATATGCCGACTTTGAATATGCGCGTCACACCACGGTGTGCAGCCCGTTCGGGGATCTATGTTGTGCGAGTACACGGCTTGGCACCACAGGCCTTGCCTGGGGTTGCCAGCCTGGGCGTGCGTCCAACGGTCGAAGACGATGGCCGCATCTTGCTCGAGACCCATCTCTTCGATATCAATATCAATGCGTACGGTAAACTCATTCGCGTTGAGCTTCTCAAACATCTTCGCGATGAAGAGAAGTTTCCTGATCTCCCAACCTTGACTGCCGCCATGCATGCCGATGCACAACATGCGCGGGCTTATTTTGCGCCCCATGGACTATAAACAAACACTCAATCTGCCCGACACCCCGTTTCCGATGCGCGGAGATCTGCCTCGTCGTGAGCCCCTGTGGGTCGCGCAATGGCAAGAAAAGCGCGTCTATCAGGCGATTCGTGAAGCCAGCAAAGGGCGCCCAACGTTTTTACTACACGATGGCCCGCCCTATGCGAACGGTGACATTCACATCGGGCATGCAGTCAATAAAATCCTAAAAGACATCATCGTCAAAAGCCGCAACATGGCGGGCTATGACGCGGCCTATGTACCGGGCTGGGATTGCCACGGTATGCCAATTGAAATTCAGATTGAAAAAAAATACGGTAAACATTTGCCAGTGGCTGAAGTGCAAGCCAAAGCGCGCGCCTACGCCCTTGAGCAAATTGATCGCCAAAAAAAGGATTTTGAACGACTCGGTGTGTTGGGCGACTGGAATCGCCCCTACCTGACCATGAACTTCAGTAATGAAGCGAACGAAATTCGTGCACTGGGTCGGATCCTAGATAAAGGGTATGTATTCAGAGGGCTCAAGCCCGTGAACTGGTGCTTTGATTGCGGCTCGGCCCTGGCTGAAGCCGAAGTTGAGTACGCCGATCGCAAAGATCCGGCCATTCATGTTGCGTTTCCGTTTATCGATCGCGCAGCACTCGCAAAAGCCTTTGGTCTGCACGAGGTTGAGCCCGGCGCCTTGGTGATCTGGACAACCACTCCCTGGACTATCCCCTCAAACCAGGCGCTAAACCTGCACCCAGAGTTCGAATATGCCTTGGTACGTGTCAGTCCGGCTCCGGCCACGGGTGCGCTGTTGCTGATTGCACTCGATCGTGTCCAAGCATGCCTCAAAGAATGGAACCTACAAGGCGAAGTTATTGCTCGCTGCCTTGGGCAAGCGTTAAACAAACTCGAGTTCGAGCACCCACTGGCGCATTTTGACGCTGGCTATCAACGCACCGCACCTGTTTATTTGGGAGATTACGTCACACTCGACACTGGTACGGGCGTCGTGCACTCGGCTCCAGCCTACGGAATTGAAGACTTTTTATCTTGCAAAGCTAACGGCATGAAAGATGCCGATATCCTCAGCCCTGTCATGGGCGATGGTAAGTTCGTGCCAAGTTTGCCTGGCTTCGGTGGCTTGAGCATTTGGGCAGCGAATCCAAAAATTGTTGAAGCCTTGACCCAAGCCGGCACCCTGCTCAAGACAGAACCACACGCGCACAGCTATATGCATTGTTGGCGCCATAAGACACCGATCATTTATCGGGCGACCAGTCAATGGTTTGCTGGGATGGATGTGCAACCCAAAGACCACGCTCCAACGCTGCGTACCAGCGCGCTGGCCGCGATTGAGGCCACCGCTTTTTACCCAGCCTGGGGACGCGCGCGCCTGCATGCGATGATCGCTAACCGGCCAGACTGGACCTTATCGCGGCAGCGCCAATGGGGCGTCCCCATGGCCTTCTTTCTTCACAAAGAAACCGGCGCCTTGCACCCCAATACCCCAGCATTACTTGAAGCCGTTGCCAAGCTTGTTGAGCAACGCGGCATCGAAGCCTGGCAAGCGGTTGAACCCGCTGATTTACTCGGGCCTGAGGCCGATCAATACGAAAAAAATCGCGACACGCTCGATGTCTGGTTTGACTCGGGCACGACCCATGCCACTGTGCTGGGTGGTTTGAATAATGCGCAGCAAGGCTCGCATGGCGAGTTACCTTGGCCTGCAGATATGTACCTTGAGGGATCGGATCAACATCGCGGCTGGTTTCATTCATCGCTCTTAACGGGCTGCATGCTCGAAGGCCGCGCCCCTTACAACAGTTTGTTGACACACGGCTTTGTGGTTGACGGACAGGGTCGCAAAATGAGTAAGTCAGTGGGCAATGTGATCGCGCCCCAAAAAGTCTCTGACAGCCTAGGTGCCGAGATCTTGCGCTTGTGGGTCGCCAGCACCGACTACTCGGGCGAGTTATCGATCTCTGACGAAATCCTCAAGCGAGTGGTAGAAAGCTATCGCCGCATTCGTAACACCTTACGCTTTTTACTCGCCAATCTGGCCGACTTTGACGCCGCAACAGATGCAGTGTCTCCCGAAAGCATGCTTGAAATTGATCGCTATGCACAGGCGATGACGGCACAGATGCAAGCCGAAGTTCTCAAAAGTTTTGAGCAATACGAGTTTCAACCGGCAATGTCTCGGTTGCAACATTTTTGCTCTGAAGATTTAGGTTCTTTTTATCTGGATGTGTTGAAAGACCGCTTGTATACGTCGGCACCCAAGAGCCAGGCGCGTCGTTCAGCGCAAACGGCCTTGCTGCATATCAGCCAGACCTTGCTTAAACTCATGGCACCGATCCTGTCCTTCACCGCCGAAGAGGCCTGGGGGATTTTGTGCGCGTCAACCCTGGCCAATCAGCCAGATACCAGCCGCCTCACGATTTTCACCGAGTGCTATCACGCAGTACCAGTCATCGCCGATGCTGACACCCTGCAGCAACGCTGGTCGCGCTTGCGCGAAATCCGCGGGCTCGTGACACGCAAACTCGAAGAGCTTCGTACGGCCGGCAGTATTGGCTCGTCACTACAAGGTGAGGTCGAACTCACCGCACAAGGCGCTGATCTCGATTTGTTGCAAAGTGTCGCAGAGCAACTGCCGTTTATTTTGATTGTGTCAAAAGTGAACGTGCATGCAGCAACCGCTGCCGAACACGCTGAGCTCTTGATCAACATCGCACCCTCAGCGCATAAAAAATGCGAACGTTGCTGGCACTGGCGTGACGATATTGGCCGCGATGCCGAGCACCCCGATATTTGCGGGCGCTGTGTGAGTAATATGAACGAAGCCAAGGCAAGCGGCTAAGCCAAGATGATCGGTCAATCGCAAGCGCAGGCAAACGGCTAAGTCACAATGAGTGTCGACCCACAAGCACACCCTCAGGGCCAGTACCAGCCAGCGCTCACCCGCTGGCTAGTCCTTGCAGCGCTCTTGCTGATCGCAGATCAACTCACCAAGCTTTGGTTTGACTCGGCCTTGCGGTACGGCGATCGGCTAAACGTCTTGCCCTTCTTTGATTTCACACTGCTTTATAACCGCGGTGCAGCGTTCAGTTTTCTAGCGGATCAAGCGGGCTGGCAACGCTGGTTTTTTACTGTTTTAGGGCTAGGGGCATCGGCTTTTATCCTTTGGATGATGCATAAAAACCGTTCGCAGACCCGCTTATTACTCGCCTTGGCGCTGATCTTGAGTGGCGCGCTTGGCAACGTCATCGACCGCGTGGCTTACGGCCATGTCATTGATTTTTTATTGTTCTACTGGCAAAACTGGTATTACCCCGCGTTTAATATTGCCGACAGCTGTATCACGCTCGGTGCTATCCTGATGATTCTGGATGAAATTCTTCGGCTGCGAGGTCGCCATGCAAGATCTGCTGAATAAACGCATCGTGTTGGGATTGAGTGGTGGCATCGCCTGCTACAAGTCGGCAGAACTCGTGCGCCGTTTGGTCGAACAAGGCGCAACGGTCGATGTCATCATGACTGACGCCGCCACACATTTCATTACGGCAGTGACGATGCAAGCGTTAAGCGGGCGCCCTGTGTTTACCGATGCCTGGGATCCACGTATCCCGAATAACATGGCGCACATTGATCTGAGCCGTGGCGCCGATGCGATCTTGATCGCACCCGCTTCAGCCGACTTCATGGCAAAGTTAGTGCAAGGGCGCGCCGACGACTTGCTGTCAACGCTTTGCCTGGCCCGAGCCTGCCCGTTACTCGTTGCGCCTGCGATGAATCGCGAGATGTGGTCGTCGGCTCCCACCCAACGTAATGTGGCGCAACTGAAGCAAGATGGCGTCAAAGTGTTGGGCCCCGGCGCTGGGCAACAGGCCTGCGGCGAGACTGGCGATGGCCGCATGCTTGAGGCGCTGCAACTGTTGGCTGAAATGGTGGCTTTTTTTCAACCTAAGCTTTTGCAAAACAAACGCGTCCTGATTACGGCGGGCCCCACTGTCGAACCGATTGACCCGGTGCGCGTGATCAGCAACCGTTCTTCAGGTAAAACCGGTTACGCGCTCGCGCGTGCCGCGTTTGAAGCGGGCGCTGAGGTCACGCTCATCTCAGGCCCCACCGCCCTACCCGAGCCCTACGGCATCCCCTGCATTCAAGTACAAACAGCGCAGCAAATGCACGATGCGGTGCTCGCACACGTCACCGACCAAGATGTGTTCATCTCGGTTGCAGCAGTAGCCGATTGGCGAGTCGCTAACGTGGCAACTGACAAGATTAAGAAAGACCCAAAGTCAAAAACCACACACACGCCTAACCTAGAGTTTGCCGTCAATCCTGACATTCTTGCTACAGTGGCTGCGTTACCCAATGCCCCTTGGTGCGTTGGCTTTGCTGCTGAAACCGAACGCTTGTCCGAGTATGCCCACGACAAACGCAAACGCAAAGGGATTCCGATGCTGATCGGCAATCTTGCTCAACACGTCATGGATGCCGACAATACGACGGTCAGTATCTTTGATGAACAGGGCGAACACCCGCTCCCAACGAACGCCAAGCAAGATGTGGCACGTCAACTGATCGCTGCGATTGCGGCACGTCTTCCTGGCAAACGGTAAGTTCAGCTCGACATGGATGCGCTGATCACACAGGCGGGGCAATTTATTCAAACCCATCAGGCGTGGGCAGGCGTGATCATTTTTTTAATGACGTTTGGCGAATCGCTTTTTGTCGTCGGGATCTTTTTGCCTGCGACGGTCTTACTGATGATGAGCGGGGGCTTAGTCGGCAGCGGCATACTGCCTGCCTTACCTATTTTTCTTTGGGGTGTCGCGGGTGCCATACTTGGTGATGCGCTGTCATACTGGTTAGGCAAATGGTTTGGCCCTCGCGTCTTACGCACGAAGCTACTGAAAACACGGCGCACCATGGTGGCACGCGCACGCTTAATGTGTTTTAGGTACGGGTTTTTAGCAGTCTTAGTGGGGCGCTTTCTGGGCCCCTTACGCTGCTTGATACCAACGGTTGCAGGCGTGATGGGGATGCCTGAAAAGAAGTTTCAACTCGCCAATATTTTGTCTGGTATTTTATGGATTCCGGCCTTGCTAGCCCCAGGGTATTTAACCGCGATTAGCCTCGATGCCGCCAGGCACTCACGCGAGTCGTTGATATACTCGGGTCTAGGGTGCGCGGTGTTGATCGGTATTGCAGTGCTGATTTGGATCACCCGCAGCACGCACCAAAAAAAACGACGTTCGACATATTAAAAAGCGAGTCTGCAGACAATCAATCGCACAGACGTCGGAAAAAAATGCGTACAAGCCTACAACCCGACCATGACAAACCGCGTCGTAGAACCTAAAGGAACTCAACTTGAAAGCAGTCGAACTAAAAATTTTAGATCCTCGGATGCACGAACATATTCCTGCCTACGCGACGGCGGGCTCGGCAGGCTTGGATTTGAGGGCATGCCTTGAGGCGCCTCTCGTCATTGAGCCTGGCGCAACGCATCTGATCCCCACAGGCTTGGCACTACACGTGGCCGACCCAGCCTATGCTGCAGTGATTTTGCCACGCTCGGGGCTTGGCCATAAACATGGCATCGTGCTGGGCAATCTGGTTGGCTTGATCGACTCTGATTATCAGGGTCCCTTGATGGTGTCGGCCTGGAATCGCAGCCAGACCGCCTATACGCTCGAGCCACTTGAGCGCTTAGCCCAACTTGTGGTCCTACCCATTGCACAAGTGCAATTCACCGTGGTCGACGAGTTTGAACAAAGCACGCGCGGCACCGGTGGCTTTGGCAGCACCGGCAAAAGCTAGTACGCAAAGCGTTTACCGCTTTCACCGCTTTCACAACACCCGGCAGCCGAACTAGCTGCCACGGCAACTAGACTCAGGGCTCGCTTTAGCCCGCTGCTTTAGACTGCGTGCATTGAACCTCGGCGGGCGCGCGGCGCGAAACTAGTGCCTGTGCGATTTGGGCAGACAACAGCTGTGTATTTTTCTGCTGCCCCAGCACAAGCGCGGTTACGCCGATCTCGACGTTTTGCTTAAAGCGTGAAAAACAGGTCAATACCAACCCGCTCTGGCCAAACCGCAAACGCCACAAGGCGTCAAGAGCGACATACTGACCAGGCACCAGTTCAAAGCGCTGCACATCCACCTGAACTTGTGTCGCATCAGACTGCGCCGTACTTTGATTGATATTTTGTACCGGCGGCATCCCCAGCGCGGCAGTCAACTCTAGCCCTAACGCGCTTTGCAAGTGCGAAGACAAGGTCGCTGTCCAACGGTCATCACTTAACGGCAACAGGCGCCCGTTGGGCTCTCGTGTCACTAAGGCCGTATTGTCGACCTCAGGGGGCACCGTGACCGGGCTGAGTGCGTAGGCGACTGCGCGTTGACCTGACGCAGGGGTCACACGCGTGCCCTCAGGGCTCAAAGTGTAGTAATGCGGTGCGGGCGATGAACAGCCAGCTAGCAACGCGACAAACACAATTGGCAAAAAAGTTTTCATTTTGCAGGCGTTTTT
Organism: Bordetella parapertussis; assembly: GCA_945911685.1. GTDB lineage: Bacteria > Pseudomonadota > Gammaproteobacteria > Burkholderiales > Burkholderiaceae_B > Zwartia > Zwartia parapertussis_K. The sequence goes on along the minus strand of CAMEAW010000003.1, from coordinate 30,253 downwards.
CATTTTGCAGGGGCCCCAAGCGTTTCGCGTGAATAGGGTTTAGGATTGCGGCCGGTGATGATTGAATCTGGCTGCGTCTGTAACGAGTCAGTCAGCCCGCGTAACGACCGTAAACTGCGTCGCAGGTCTTCAAGCATGGCCTCGGTGCTCGCGGTCATTGGGCTGCCCGGTGCAATTAAGCCGTTGAGATTTTTAACAGCCAGTTCAACTTGCGTCAGGGTCGAAGCAAGTTTCGGAACAACCGACTTGTCGAGCGTCACGCTAAGCACTTTGATTTGCTTGATCATCTCGTTGACTTCGTTACCGATTGACTCGAACGGTATTTTGTCGAGTTTGTTCACGATACTGGCAACCTGCTGTTGCAGTTTGTCCAGATCGTCTGAAGCCAGGGTCGGCATCTTGAAGGGCACCTCTGATTTAGGTGGATCAATTTTCGGCGCATTCGGAAAATTTTCAAGCACGATATAGAGCTGACCCGTCAGGATGTTAGCCGTGCGCAACTGAGCACGCATCCCCCGCCTGGTCATCAGGGCCAACGAATCCGTGAGCTGCTCAACAGAACGTCGTGACATATTCATATCGCGATACACCGCACCCAAGCGCTCTGGATACAGAGTGGCGTTGACCGAGGTAAAAAACTTTGAATGCACGATATCAAAATCGAGCGCCACTGAACTCACAACACCAATATCGACACCGTTAAAATCAACCATGGCGCCGACTTTGAGCCCTCGGGTAGGCTGATCAAAACGCATGTAGATCGGCACAGAGACGCCTTGCGGCTCGATCTCAGCGGCGCGGCGACTGTCATACAACTTAAACTGCCGATCAACCTCGGCGATATCACGGGGCTTGCCAAACGCGCCAAATGAAACGCCACCCGCAATTAAAGACACCAACGATTGGGTGTTAATTTGCATGCCATCAGGCGAAAGGGTGACATCGATACCGCTTTCGTTCCAGAAGCGCGTGCTACCGTCTACGTAACGATCGTAGGGCGCATCGATAAATACTTCGATTTCAATGAACTTACCGTCTGGCTCGAGCTTATAGCTTGAGATCATACCGACCTGTAGACGACGCATGTAAACCGGCGCGCCAATGCTGAGCGAACCTAAGTCATCACTGCGCAAGGCAAAACGCGTACCGGGGCGATCGCTAGTAATGGGCGGTGGCTCTTCGAGACCGATAAATTGCTTTTGCGTGGCCTTGCCCAACGCACCGTGTTTGGTGTCGGTTTCGATGTAGGCACCCGACATCAAGGTCGACAGGCCCGAAACACCACTGATGCCGATACGGGGTTTGACGACCCAAAACTGAGTCGCCTCGTTGGCCATACCAGCGGCGTCTTTATTCAACTCGGCATCGACGATGACCTTGTCACGTGTGTCGTTTAAACGAATCTCTTTGACCAGACCAATCACCACGTCGCGATACCGCAGTTGCGTCTTGCCGGCCTCTAGGCCCGTCGCCGATTGAAAGGTAATAAAAATACGCGGGCCTTGTTTAGACCAGCTGTGATACAAAATCGACAAGCCGACCAACGCCGCCACAATCGGAATCAACCAGACCCATCCGAGATTACGCTTGGGGCGCTGACTCACGCGCGGCAACCCGGGTGCTTGGTTTGTGATTGACTGCTCCGGCATGCCGGACTCCTTTGTAGGTAAAACGGTGAAAATCTTACGACCCTAGTGGGACGAGAGATTGTATGACGCGGCGCACGGCATGCGCGATCACTTCTAAACTAAATTTTAGGCAGTATTTGAGTAAACGCTTGCAAGTACTGCATTCACGTCGGGATGTTCGTAGGCTTGGGCAAAACCACAGTCAAGTCGGGATGTTCGTAGGCTGTGGCACAAGATGCCTGCGGTGTCCGGCCCGCCGCCAGGCTAGCCGAGGATCAAAGCCCAGCGCAGCCAACATTGTGACAATCACAACCCCGGCAAAGGCAACAGCTCCGCCCCCCGGCTCAATCGTCAACAAGTTGCCAAAGCGACCAAGGGCAGAGAGCAAAATCACCACAAATACGTCTAGCATCGACCATTGGCCAATGAACTCGACCATTTCATATAAGTGTGTGCGTGTTCTGAGGGCACCCGTCGCACGCTGTTGGGCCAGATACACCAACACGGCCAAGCATACGAGTTTAAACAGAGGCACCACCACGCTTGCAATAAAAACCACTGCGGCAATGCTATATGACCCCATTGAAACCAGCTCAAGTACACCGCCTAAAATTGTATGCGCCGAGTTGCCTGCAATCGAATTAATTTGCATGATCGGCAAAAGATTGGCGGGTATATACAGCAGAACTGCCGCAAGAAGCAGCGCCCACGTCCGCTGAAATGAGGCAGGCGACGGCGCTTTCGGTAAGGGCTCGAACGGTGCAGGCAAGCCAATATCATGCGCTAAACATCGAATCTTTTGCGCTGACAGTCGCGTTAAGGCCGTCACAAAAAGCGCCGAAATAGCCGTGGCAAAAAGCCCCACGCCTGGCACCAAAGACGCCAACCCGACCAGCTTGACCACTGACACCAAAACGCCCATCAAAAATACCGGCACCATACACCAAGGCTTGAGCACATCGATCAGCGTGATCAGTTCGTCAAAAAAAACAGGGAGTCGCCCGAGCGAGAGCGCTGAAAACACCCACAACAGAAGCAGCAACTGCACAAAAGGCAGCAAAAACCCTGCCGCAAAAGTCACCACTGCCACCTCGGGGTAACCCGCCTGCCAAGTAATCACAATGGCATCAAAAAACGATGCGGCTTGGGACTGACCTGAAATTAACAGCGTGGCGATGGGGTACACATTGGCTAAGGCAAAACAAAGCAAGGTGGCAACAATCACAGCTAGCCAGGCACGCGGGGTGAACACCGAATAGGTTTCAAGCACGTTATCGCAGCGCTCGCACTGCGCCCACTGCCCCGCTTCAAGCACCGGGCGCTGATACGCTGCGCCACAGTGATGACAGGACAGCATAAGACTTGAAGAGGTCATTGGTCTAGAAACTCTGACCGACACCCCATTAGTGCGCCAACTCGGCTTCTTGATCAGACCCCGACACCGATTTTTGTGACTTATCGGTACGCGGCCCAAAGGTCAACGCGACCTTGCCCTCGGCGTCGATATCCACAATGACCGACCCACCGTCAACCAGTTTGCCGAACAAGAGTTCATCGGCCAAGGCGCGACGAATCGTGTCTTGAATCAAGCGCTGCATGGGTCGAGCCCCCATCAGAGGATCGAAACCATTCTTCCCCAAGTGGGCGCGCAAAGCATCGGTAAAGCTTGCCTCGACACGCTTCTCGTGCAACTGATCTTCGAGTTGCATCAAGAATTTATCAACCACACGCAAGATCACAGCCTGATCAAGTTGAGCAAAGGGCACGATCGCATCTAAACGATTACGGAACTCGGGAGAGAACAGACGTTTGATGTCACCCATCTCGTCGCCGCTGGCACGCGTATTTGAGAAGCCAATATTTGGCTTGTTCAAGGCCTCAGCCCCAGCGTTGGTCGTCATCACCAAAATCACATTCCGAAAATCAGCTTTGCGGCCGTTGTTATCGGTCAGCGTGCCATGATCCATGACTTGCAGCAAAATATTGAAGACATCCGGATGCGCTTTTTCAATCTCATCGAGCAACAACACACAGTGCGGCTGTTTAGTGATTGCCTCAGTCAACAAACCGCCCTGATCAAAGCCGACATAGCCCGGAGGTGCGCCGATCAAGCGTGAGACGGTATGACGCTCCATGTACTCTGACATGTCAAAGCGCAAGAGTTCGATGCCCAGCGTGAACGCCAGTTGGCGTGCCACTTCTGTTTTACCCACACCGGTTGGCCCTGAAAATAGAAAAGCGCCAATCGGTTTTTCTGGGCGACCCAGACCTGAGCGCGCCATTTTGATGGCCGACGCCAACACTTCAATCGCACCATCTTGCCCGTACACCACGGTTTTTAAATCACGTTCAAGCGTGGCCAACTTGCTGCGGTCGTCGCTCGATACCGTTTGGGGTGGGATACGCGCAATTTTAGAAACAATCGATTCGATTTCGGTTTTACCGATCACTTTCTTTTGCTTCGAGCGTGGTAACAGGCGTTGTGCCGCCCCCGCCTCATCGATCACATCAATGGCCTTATCGGGCAAGTGACGATCGTTAATGTGACGCGCTGACAACTCAGCGGCTGCAGTCAATGCAGCGCTTGAATATTTGACGCCATGATGCTCTTCGAAGCGACCCTTGAGCCCACGCAAGATTTGGATGGTCTGTGCCACACTCGGCTCGGGCACATCGACCTTTTGAAAGCGCCTAGAAAGCGCTGCGTCTTTTTCAAAGACCCCGCGAAATTCGGTATAGGTCGTGGCACCGATGCAGCGCAGTTGCCCAGACGACAGCGCAGGCTTCAATAGATTTGACGCGTCGAGGGTACCGCCCGAAGCAGAGCCCGCACCGATTAGGGTGTGAATCTCATCGATAAACAAAATTGCCTGAGGATTGTTACGCAACTGCTTGAGCACACCCTTCAGACGTTGTTCAAAATCGCCACGATATTTGGTGCCAGCCAGCAAGGCACCCATGTCAAGCGAGTAGACCTGTGCATCTTGCAAAACTTCAGGTACTTCGCCGCGCGTGATGCGGTAGGCCAGGCCTTCAGCAATAGCTGTTTTACCGACGCCGGCTTCACCGACTAACAGAGGGTTATTTTTACGTCGACGGCAAAGGGTTTGAATGACGCGCTCAACTTCGTGCTCGCGTCCGATCAGCGGATCGATACGACCGGCGTTGGCCTCAGCGTTCAAGTCTTGTGCATAGAGTGCAAGCGGTGATTGACGCGCCTCGCCGCCCTGCTCTTCGCCATTACCGGGTTGCTCTTTGGCCGCGGGCGTTTCGGCTGCTGCCGATTTGCTGATGCCATGTGACAGAAAGTTCACCACATCCAAGCGCGAAATGCCCTGCTGTTGGAGGTAATACACGGCGTGCGATTCTTTTTCGCCAAAGATCGCAACCAACACGTTCGCGCCCGTGACTGGTTTTTTAGAAGCACCGCCCGCCGAAACATGCATGATCGCGCGCTGTATCACACGCTGAAAACCCAGCGTGGGCTGCGTATCAACCTCGGTGCCGGCAGGGATCACGGGGGTGTTATCCGTCACAAACTTACGCAAGTGGCTGCGCAGTTCGTCTATGTTGGCCACACAGGCCTTCAACACTTCAATCGCCGCAGCATTGTCAAGCAGCGACAGCAGCAAGTGTTCAACCGTAATAAATTCGTGGCGAGCTGAACGTGCCTCGACAAACGCCATATGCAGGCTAACTTCAAGCTCTTGCGAAATCACAATTCCTCCGTCCTTCTTGCGTCAATGACACCGTTGATTCATATTCTATGCTTTCCACGGCGTAAGGGTTACAACTCGTAAAAAACTTTTCAAACTGTATTTTTTTGCCCACTTTCTGCCTGGTGCTCAGGCATCATCCGCTGGCTCGAGTACACACTGCAGAGGATGCTGCCGTGCCCGCGCGTACTGTGCGACCTGCGCCACCCGACTCGAGGCGATATCAAAGGGATACACGCCACATACCCCTTTGCCTTCATGGTGCACCTGCAACATCACTCTAAAAGCATCTTCGGAAGACTTACCAAAAAACTTCTCGAGGATATGCACCACGAACTCCATGGGCGTGTAGTCGTCATTGAGCAAAATCACCTTAAACATTGGCGGGGGCGCCGTTTTTGCAGTGAGTTTCTCAACGACAAGATCTGGGGGCAGCGAAGTACGTGTAGACATGATCAGATAACAACATCCCGGCTAAAACATTCATTTTTGTGACAACTTGGGCACTTTCGTATCCTGTATTACCCTTGGTTTAGGCTTAGGGGCTTGACGGCTTGCGCAAATCTGCTCAATATCTCGCCATACTCAAGAATGTTTGGGTACAGAAACGCCGAACGAATCATGATAATAAGTCAAAAATCATTGTTCCTTCGTTCAGTTTATACATTGCATAAAGAGGCAGGCGGAATGTCGGATTCAGCTACAAACAATGGCCCTAAGGTCACCGGTACAGTAAAGTGGTTTAACGATGCAAAGGGCTTCGGCTTTGTCACTCCAGATGACGGCGGAGAAGATCTGTTTGCTCATTTCTCAGCAATCGAAATGAATGGCTTTAAAACCCTGAAAGAAGGCCAAAAAGTGGCTTTTCAAGTGACTCAGGGCCCCAAAGGCAAGCAAGCAACAAATATAACCGCGGCTTAAACTATCGGGGTGAATAACCCCTTGGATAGTAGAGATGCGAAAGATGCTCATGCTTTTGAAGCAGCGCAGCCGTATGGCTGCGCTGTTTGTTTTTGTGATCGGCGCGGTCGCTTGCGCACCTGAGGCGATTTGCCAGACGACAGTCCCTGGCCCTGCGTTGCCGATTAAAACTCTTACCGCTGGCATGCACAGAATTCAAGCCGAAGTGGCTGCAACCGATTCCACACGCTCGCGTGGGCTGATGTTTCGCAAAGAGCTTGCACCCAACCACGGCATGCTGTTTATTTTTGAGCAGGCCAATGTGCAATGCTTTTGGATGCGCAATACCCTATTGCCGTTATCGATCGCTTTTATTTTGGATGACGGCACGATCACCAATATCGCCGATATGGCGCCCCTGACCGAAAACTCGCATTGCTCAACCGCACCGGTGCGCTACACCCTCGAAATGGAACAAGGCTGGTTTGCCAAGCGCGGCATTACGGCTGGCAAAAAGATTACAGGCATCCAGTAGCTCGCCAGAGTCACTGACGTGGCAGCGTGAGCCTAAATTACGACAGCATCAACCTACATTACAGCAGCATCAGCCGAGGTCGTGACAGCGTGGGCCGAGGTTGATACTAAAAAGATTGCAGCCGAACGAAGCGGGCTGCTCAGACCGAGCCGTAACCACGGACTGAACAGCTCTTGATGACTCGATATCAGACACGTTCAACGATCATGGCGATGCCCTGCCCCACCCCAATGCACATGGTGCACAACGCATAGCGCCCGCCCGTAGCGTGCAACTGATGCACAGCGGTCATCACCAGCCGAGCGCCACTGGCGCCCAAAGGGTGCCCCAAAGCAATCGCGCCGCCATTTGGATTCACACGCGGATCGTTATCCGCAAGCCCCAACATACGTGTCACAGCTAGGCCTTGCGCGGCGAAGGCCTCATTTAGCTCAATTACATCCATCTGGTCAATAGTTAACCCCGCCAGGGCCAACACTTTTTGCGTGGCAGGCGCGGGGCCAATCCCCATGATGCGAGGCTCAACACCTGCAGTGGCCATGGCAACGACGCGCGCGCGCGGTGTTAGCCCATGACGCTTGGCAGCCGCTTCATTGGCCAGCAACATCGCCACAGCACCATCGTTTACGCCCGATGCATTACCCGCCGTGACCGAACCGCCTTCGCGCACCACGCCTTTTAGTTTTGCCAAGGCCTCAAGGCTGGTTTGACGAGGATGCTCGTCACGACTGACCACCAGCGGATCACCCTTTTTTTGTGCGATTGAGACCCCTGCAATTTCGCTGTCAAAAAAGCCTGCTTTTTGCGCAGCTGCGGTTTTCTCTTGACTTGCCATGGCGAACAGATCTTGATCTTCGCGCGAAACCTTGAATTGATCGGCTACGTTTTCAGCGGTTTCAGGCATTGAATCAACACCATACTTCGCTTTCATCAAACGATTCACAAAGCGCCAACCAATCGTGGTGTCGTAGATCGCAGCGTTACGCGAAAAAGCCGTGTCCGCTTTGCCCATCACAAACGGGGCACGCGACATACTCTCGACACCACCCGCCAGCATTAACGTGGCATCGCCTGAGCGGATGGCACGTGCTGCCGTACCCACCGCGTCCATTCCCGAGCCACAGAGGCGATTAATCGTACCGCCCGGCACCGCGACAGGCAGACCCGCCAACAAGGTGGCCATACGCGCCACGTTGCGGTTATCTTCACCCGCCTGGTTGGCGCAGCCCATCAATGCATCGTCGAGCTCGGCCCAGTTGATGTTGGCATTGCGCTCGGCCAACGCGCGGATCGGCACCGCCAGCAAATCATCAGGGCGCACTGGGGCGAGCGAGCCGGCATAGCGACCAAAAGGCGTGCGTAACGCATCACAAATAAAGGCTTGGTTAGCCATAGCAAAAATCCTTGTATGAGTGTGTTCGGTTTATTGTTGTAAGCGCTACTTTAGCCCAAAAAAAAACCGACCCACAGGCCGGCTTTTTTTAGACTTGGCTGAACTTAGCCGAAGTTTTTAGCGGCAAAGGCCCAGTTGGCCAATGTCCAGAAACTTTCAAGGTACTTAGGGCGTGCGTTACGGTAATCGATGTAGTAGGCGTGCTCCCAGACGTCACAGGTGAGCAAAGGCACGTCAGTTGTGGTGAGTGGCGTTGCAGCGTTGCTTGTGTTGACGATGTCGAGCGAGCCATCAGGCTTTTTAACCAGCCATGTCCAGCCTGAACCGAAGTTACCCGCGGCAGACTTGTTAAATGCTTCTTTGAAGGCAGCAACGCTGCCCCACTTTGCATTGATCGCATCGGCAAGCTTGCCGGTTGGCTCGGCACCCGAGGCTGGTGCCAGCGAGTTCCAGTAAAAAGTGTGGTTCCAGATTTGGGCTGCGTTGTTAAACACACCACCTGAAGATTTTTTGACGATGTCTTCGAGCGAAGCCGTTTCAAATTCTGTACCTGGGATCAGATTGTTCAGGTTCGTGACATAAGTTTGATGATGCTTACCATAATGAAACTCGAGCGTTTCTTTTGAAATGGTCGGTGCCAAAGCGTCGATGGCATAGGGCAGAGCTGGGAGCGTATGGGCCATTGCTGCAAAATCCTTTTTGTATGTGGGACAAACAAATAACAACGCTTATTGTATCGGACGCTTGGCGAACGGCAAGCCAAGCCCTGCTAGAAACAGGGTTAAAGATCTCATTTTCCGTTTGCGACACGCTTGCCAATAACGAGGAAGCAGGTCGAAGGCGTTTTATTGATCGCTTTGCGTCACGGTCGCGTTGAGCACGCCCTCGGCAAGGGTCACTTCGAGCGCTTCGCCAATCTGCGCATCGATCGAATTTCTTAGGATTTTTTTATCGTGGGTGCGCACGATAGCGTAGCCGCGTGCGAGGGTGTGTTCGGGGCTTAGCGCCCTTAATTGGGCACCAACGCCTTCGAGACGCGCGTGCTCACGCGCGAGCAGGCGTTGCTGGCCCGCTTGCAGCTCTGCACCGGCATGCGTCAGGCGTGCGCGCAAGGCGCTCAACTCTGGCATCAATCCCTCAAAGCGCAGGTGCGTGTGGGTATGCTGTGCGCGCGTGCGTTGAAACTGTTTGTCAAAAGCTGAGCGCATGCGGCGCCCAAATCCTTCGACCTTTTCAAGCTGATGCGCTAGCCGTTGGCTCGGTGGCACCAGCCCTAAAGTCGCTCGATCGACCCGCTGCGCAAGGCGCTCGAGCTGGCGCACTAGTAACTGTTGCGCGTACTGCGCCGACCCCAGCACGCGCTCGAGCTGCGACTGTCGGGTCTCGCAGACCAACTCAGCCGCAGCAGTCGGCGTGGGTGCACGCACGTCAGCCACAAAATCAGCAATCGTAAAGTCGGTTTCATGCCCCACACCCGACACAACCGGGATCAGGCTTGCCGCAATATCGCGCGCCAGAGCCTCATCATTGAAACTAAACAAATCTTCAAGGCTGCCGCCACCTCGCACTAGCAAAAGGGTGTCGACCTCTTGGCGTTCGTTGGCAAGCGCCAGCGCCTGGCGCAATTGCAGTGCCGCGCCCGCGCCCTGCACAAGTGATGGGTAAATCACCACAGGCACATGCGGTGCCCGGCGTGCCAAAGCCGTTAACACGTCATGCAAAGCGGCCGCCCCTAGCGAGGTAATCACGCCAATTGCTTTGGGGTACTGTGGGAGCGCGCGCTTATTTTCGGGGTCAAAAAGGCCCTCTGCGGACAACTTGTTTTTTAAAGCAACAAATGCTTCAAACAGTGTCCCTAAGCCGGCCCTTCGCAATTGCTCGACCTGCAGTTGATATTCACCCCGAGCCTCGTAAAGCGTCACGCGCGCCTTAAGCTCAACCGAATCACCCGCCTTGGGGGTAAACCCTGTGGCTGCCGCCCGACTACGAAACATAACGGCCCGTACCGAGGCTGTATCGTCCTTAAGAGTGAAATACCAATGCCCAGATGAGGCATTGGTGAAATTAGAAATTTCGCCGCGAACCCAACAAGCATCGAAGCTGTCTTCAAGCAAATGGCTGACGGCTTGGTTTAACTGCGCGACCGTGAGGATATCCCGCGTGGCTGCAGCGTTTGTGTCTTGACTTGCAATTGTCATAAGGCTTCCGACTAGGTTTCTATCCACAGCGCAAGTAAATGTGATTTAAGTCTTTGTGAAATAACAAATAATCAATACATGTGCAGTTATAGGTCAACGCAACTATTTAACTCTATGTTTTTAAAATACATTTTAAAATATGACAAAATGATGATCGTTTTTTGAGCAAACGACTGAAAGCTAGTATTTTCCACGCTCTTCGAAGATGCACACAGAATTATCCACAACTACTGTGGATAGTTTTATCCGGCCTAAATCGACTTGCCAATCCCCCCAAATGGCTTATACGATAATACTTTAAGCAGCGATGATGACTACTCAGTCATCGTGTATTCTGCGCCCTCCACTCGCGAGGTTTGTTTTGTTATCGATTGTTACCCAGGCTGGTTGGCCCATCTGGCCCCTTTTAGCGCTCTCTGTGGCGGCGCTCGCCATCATCATCGAACGCCTGCTCAGCCTGCAAACACGCAGGATAGCCCCACCCGAGCTCACAACGCAGGTAATGCAGCTGGTGCGTGCCGAGGCCGACGACGCAGAGGCGCTTGCCAAACTCAAAGCCTCCTCGCCCTTGGGGCGCATTCTGGCGCAGGTGCTGGTTCACCGCGACCTACCCGATGACGAGCTTAGACGCAGTGTCGAAGATGTGGCGCAAGATGTCGCTTTCTCGCTCAATCGCTACCTCCCGGGCTTGGCCATGATTGCCACCGTCGCGCCGTTGATGGGGCTGTTTGGAACGGTTGTCGGCATGATCGAGATTTTTGCAGCCTATCGCCCCGATGGCTCTGATCCAACCGAGCTCGCACGCGGGATCTCGATTGCGCTGTACAACACGGGCTTAGGCATTTTGATTGCGGTACCTTGCCTCATGGCGCACCGTTACTTCAAATCACACGTCGACGGCCTCTTGCTGCGCCTTGAGCAGTCGGCGCGACGCTTGCGTGACAGCCTCAGAAACTAACAGGCCGCTACGCCATGCGCTTTCGCACCCCCGACCACGAGCCCCTTGAAATCAATCTGATTCCGTTGATTGATGTATTGCTTGTCATGCTGATTTTTTTGGCGGCCACCACCACCTTCATGCGCCAGCAAGCTCTCAGCATCACGTTGCCCCAGGCGTCCGCTCAGGCCCAGCCGCTTCAAGCGATCGAACTCAGCATCCACGAGTCAGGGCGCTTTGCCGTCAATGCCGTGCTAATCGAGCGCCCAGATCTTGCCTCGCTGACAAAAGCCCTACAACAAGCGAGCGAGGGGCAACAAGAGCCCACCGTCTTGATACGGGCTGGCGCAAATGCCGCGCATCAATTAGTTGTCACGGGCATGCAGGCCGCGCGACAGGCAGGGATTGCGCGCGTCCATTTCGCCACCCAGGCCGGCGAGTGAAAACGGCTAGCCCCGAGGCTCGCTTGCAGTCGGGCCGCCTTCAAGATGATTTGAAAACCGTTCGCCTCAAGGCCGCTGCGGCACGTTGGCTGCATCGGCAGTGGCAAAAGCGCGGGCTATGGGCGCGGTTACTGTGGCCCTTTTCTTGCCTGGTGGGCGGCTACGTTTGGGCTAAACGCGTTTGGTACCAAAGCAACTCGCATACGGTTTACCGTGCACCGGTGCCTGTCATCGTTGTGGGCAATTTATATGTGGGCGGGGTCGGCAAAACACCGGTCGTGATCGCCCTTGTTCAACAACTCTTGGCCATGGGCTATCACCCCGGTGTGATTAGCCGTGGCTATGGCGTCAACGTGGGGCCGACCCCGCGCGTTGGACAAGGCAAGGTTGAACCGCAGACCTTGGGTGATGAACCGTCGTTAATCAGCGAGCAAACTCACGCACCAATCTGTGTGCATCCAAATCGTCGTCTGGCCTGCCAAGCCTTGTTAGCCGCGCACCCTCAGGTTGATGTCATCGTGTCAGATGATGGCTTGCAGCACCTTGCCCTGGCGCGTGATCTTGAAATCATCGTGCAAGACCAACGGCAGATCGGTAACGGCTGGCTGCTGCCCGCTGGGCCACTGCGCGAGTCGCCCAGCCGACTTCACACCGTTGAGCTCGTGATCACCCGCTTGGCAACAGCGCCGCCGCACAGTGCGCCCTTGACGCCAGTCGACTTCGCTGAGGCTGAGGCAGAAGCTGAGGCTGAGGCAGAAGCTAAGGCTGAGGCTAAAGCAAAAGCTAGACAGCAAGCACCTTGTTCGCTCAACCACCCGACAGCGGCACGACTCTTGATCAAACAACCGTCTGAGCTGTCGATGTGGCTGCAAGTGACGCACCTTCACTCACTAGATAATAAAATAAACCTATCTGTCAAAGAATTTATAAAGTCCCAACAAAACAAGACCATAACGGCAATCGCTGCAATAAGTGAACCGGATAGATTTTTTAAAACACTGAGAGATATAGGGATCTTGTATCAACACTGCCGGGGGCTCCCCGACCATCACCCTCTTGAGGCGGCTTTATTCGATGCCCAAATAGCCGATCTCGTTTTAATCACCTCAAAGGATGCGATTAAATGCCAAGTGTTGCAAGACCCTAGGATTTGGGTCGTCGCCACCGAGGCCGTATTTTCTGACGCCTTGTGGGCAACTAAACTGGTCAAACACCTACCTTCCCCTGCAAAATCGCCATCCGAGTGATTACAATGCGGGCATGGAAACACGCTTACTCGATCTGCTGGTATGCCCGCTTTGCAAAGGCCGGCTCTACGTCAACTCGACTCGTACAGAATTAATCTGCAGAGGCGATCGCTTGGGCTTCCCCGTGCGCGACGGGGTACCGGTGATGCTTGAAGATCAGGCGCGCAGCTTGAACGCAGACGAAGACATCAGTGTAGCGATACAACCTGAGCCAAGCGGCGACCTGCCGCACCCCGGCAACACCTCTCTCTAAGCCAAGGCAACACCGCCGTGAACGACCGAGCCGCGCTCGCCACTGATTCCTCAGCCCCCTTTATTGTGGTCATCCCGGCGCGTTACGCCTCGACCAGATTGCCTGGAAAAATGCTGGCTGATCTAGCAGGTAAGCCGATGGTGCTACGCGTCGCCGAGCAAGCACTGGCGTCAAAGGCTGCACGTGTTGTCATTGCCACCGACCACCCAGACATTGCGCACGCCGCCCGTGCGGCCGGGGTCGAAACCCTAATGACCCGCGTCGACCACGCCTCAGGGACCGACCGCCTGGCCGAGGTCGTCACACACCTAGGTTTGCCAAACGAGACGATCGTAGTGAATGTGCAAGGCGACGAACCGCTCATGGATCCGGACCTGATCAATCGCGTCGCGCAACAACTTAGCCACGATACCGAGGCAGCCATTGCGACGTGTGCGAGCCCGCTCACTGAGCTGTCCAGCTTATTCAACCCAAATATTGTCAAAGTCGTCTGCGATCAACGCGGTCGTGCGTTATATTTTTCACGCGCCCCGATCCCCTGGGATCGCGAAAGATTCAGCACCGAACACCGCTCGCTCGCCGTAGATTTTCTGGCCATGCATCATATCGGCCTCTACGCCTATCGCGTCGAGTTTTTAAAGCGTTTTCCGACCCTCAGCACCGGCACACTTGAACGCCTGGAAATGCTTGAGCAGTTACGTGCGCTCGAGCATGGCTATGCCATCTCGGTCATGAAAATCGCCTCGCATCCTGGGGCGGGCGTTGACACCCCCGAAGACCTTCTTAGGGTTAGGCAGTTCTTGACCCGCTAAACTTTCAGCAGACTACCGATGGCGCTTAAGGTTGCGCCTTGAACCCCGTAGGGTAAGCCTTGAACCCAACGCAGGCCTTGGTCGGTTACGATGCGGCATAATGTTGGCAGTTTTACGAATCATCTACGACACCAGGAGTTCTCATGCGGCTTATTCTGCTTGGCCCACCAGGCGCCGGTAAAGGCACTCAAGCGGCTTTCATCACCCAGCACTTCGGCATTCCGCAAATTTCAACGGGTGACATGCTGCGTGCAGCGGTTAAAGCCGGTACCCCCCTCGGGCTTGAGGCTAAAAAGATTATGGACAGTGGCGCTCTGGTTTCAGACGAACTGATCATTGGCCTAGTCAAAGACCGCCTGCAACAGCCAGACTGTCGCAAGGGCTATCTGTTTGATGGCTTTCCGCGCACGATTCCACAGGCCGATGCGCTCAAGCATGCCAAGGTTGCGCTAGATTTTGTCGTTGAAATTGAAGTACCCGAGCAAGACATCATCGAGCGCATGAGCGGTCGTCGCGTGCACCCCGCAAGCGGGCGCAGCTACCACCTCTCGTTTAATCCCCCTAAAGTCGCTGAGCAAGACGACTTAACCGGCGAACCTCTGGTTCAGCGCGACGATGACAAAGAAGAGACCGTTCGCCATCGCCTAACCGTCTATCAAAACCAAACGCGTCCACTGGTTGAATACTACTCAGGTTGGGCCGAGGCTGACGCCACAGCGCCGCGTTATCGCAAAGTGCACGGCTTGGGCTCGGTGCAAGACATTCAAACGCGTATCGCTGCCGTACTCCAGTAATTTTCACGACGCTGCGCTGAGGCGCAGCGTCTGCTTCAATCCGCTCAGAGTCAAATCATGGACATCGCACATAAAGTTTTCATCGTCACAGGTGGCGCCTCAGGTTTAGGGGCCGGCACAGCCAAAATGCTGACCCAACAAGGCGCTCGTGTTGTGCTGGCTGATGTGCAAGACGAGGCTGGCCAAGCCTTGGCGACCGAACTCGGCCAACATTACATTCACTGCGACGTCACGCAAGAGCAAGATGCGCGCGCGGCTGTCGCGCACGCCCTATCGTTAGGCAAGCTCTTTGGCCTAGTGAATTGCGCTGGCATTGCGCCTGCCGCACGAACCGTGGGCAAGCAAGGCGCACATCCGCTTGATATGTTTCAAAAAGTGATCAGCATCAATTTAATCGGCACCTTCAACATGATTCGGATTGCCGCCGAGGCAATGGGCAAAAACGAGCCCGAAGCAACCGGCGAACGTGGCGTGCTGATTAACACCGCCTCCGTTGCCGCCTACGACGGGCAAATTGGTCAAGTGGCTTACGCGGCCTCTAAGGCGGGTGTGGTCGGCATGACCTTGCCGATCGCCCGCGATCTGGCCCCCCAAGGGATTCGCTGTTGCACCATCGCGCCCGGTATCTTCGGCACCCCGATGATGTTTGGCATGCCCCAGGCGGTACAAGACTCGCTCGCCGCCAGCATCCCTTTTCCGTCAAGATTCGGTCGCCCAGAAGACTACGCCAAACTGGTCCATCAAATTGTGACCAACGAAATGTTGAACGGAGAGACGATTCGCTTAGACGGTGCGATTCGCATGCCGCCAAAATGAGTTTATTTCGGGCCGCTGCCACAGTCAGCAGCCTCACCTTGTTATCGCGCATCACAGGGTTGGTGCGCGATGTCATGATTGCTCGTGCGTTTGGGGCCAGCGCACTGACCGATGCGTTTTGGGTAGCCTTCCGCATCCCTAACCTTTTACGCCGCCTGTTCGCCGAGGGTGCCTTCGCGCAAGCCTTCGTGCCGATCTTAGGTGAGGCGCGCAATCAACACGAGCCGCAAGCCGTTCAACAGCTCTTAGACAGAGTGGCGCGAACGCTATTCTTGGTGTTGTGCGTCGTCACCTTGCTGGGCGTCTTAGGTGCCCCCTTGGTGGTCGCGGCTATGGCTAGCGGTTTAACCGAAGCTTCGCGCGCAAGTGACTTTGAAGCGGCCGTCTGGATGACCCGGTTAATGTTTCCGTACATTATCTGCATGTCGCTCGTGGCCTTTGCCTCAGGGGTCTTAAATACCTGGCGTCACTTTGCCATCCCGGCGATCACGCCTGCGCTGCTAAACCTGTCAATGATTGGCGCCAGTATTTTTTTATCGGGGTTTTTTACCCGCCCCATTTACGCCCTTGCAGCCGGTGTCATGCTAGGGGGCGTGGCACAGTTTGCCGTGCAATGGTGGGCACTCTCTCGCCTAAATCTGCAGCCCCATTTGTTAGGCCCGGTCAGGCCAGCCCTGCAAGATCCGCTAGTACGTCGCGTCATGCGTCAGATGCTACCGGCCACGCTTGGCGTGTCCGTCGCGCAAATTTCGTTGCTGATTAATACGAACATTGCCACCTGGCTAACTGCCGGAAGCGTCACCTGGCTGTCTTTTGCCGATCGTCTGATGGAGTTTCCGACGGCACTGATTGGGGTTGCGCTCGGCACAGTCTTGCTGCCCAGCCTGACGCGCGCGCACGCCGACCAGGACACCGAACGCTATAGCGCCCTGCTCGACTGGGGGCTGCGCCTGATGCTGTTGCTAGGCTTACCGGCAGCGCTGTGCATGATTATGCTGGCTGACGCGTTGGTGGCCACGCTGTTTCACTATGGTGCGTTTTCGGCCGCTGATGTGCAGCAGACGCGTCTGGCCGTGATGGCCTACTCGGTTGGCCTGGTCGGCCTGCTCAGCATCAAGATCCTGGCGCCCGGCTTTTACGCCAAACAAGATATCCGCAGCCCCGTAAAAATCGCGATCGCAGTCTTGCTCTTGACCCAGCTACTGAACCTGCTGCTGGTACCCTGGCTCGCGCATGCGGGGCTGGCCCTGGCCATTGGCTTAGGCGCGTGCGTCAACGCACTGGCTCTATTGATCGGCTTACGTCGCAAAGGTATTTATCAACCCGCAAAGGGCTGGTGGCGTTTTTTAGTGCAACAAAGCCTGGCGCTTGCCGCACTGGCCGGCCTACTTTGGTGGGTGTCTCGTCACGTTGACTGGCTGAGCTTACACACCACACCGCTGGTTCGGATCGCCACCCTTACAGCAGTCTTTTTGGTGGGCGGCCTTGTCTATTTGGGTGTTTTAGCACTTACTGGGCTTCGCCCCAGGCACTTTAGGCGCGCACCGACTGCAAAACTCGATTGAACCCGACATTTCGACTTAGCAGATACCGGACATTCTCACGTTGCACCAACACGACTTCAAATACAGTTGGCAAAACAGAGGCTTAGTGCTAGAATTGTCGACTTTGCTGCACCTTTAACTCTTTCAAAGAATTTAGAACATGGCCAATACCGCCCAAGCCCGCAAACGCGCACGCCAATCTGTTGCGCTGAACAAGCACAACTCAAGCCTGCGCTCAATGCTGCGTACCGCTATCAAGCGCGTGCGTACCGCGATCGAAACTGGCGACAAGTCAGTTGCTGCTGATATCTTGCAAAAAGCAACCAGCGTGATTGATCGCGTGGCTGATAAAAACATCATCCACAAAAACAAAGCAGCACGTCATAAAAGCCGTTTGTCTGCTGCCGTTAAAGCACTGGCCTAACACCTTCACTGGCTGGTCACGTTCTTTAACGTATCGGTCGGCAAGGTTGGCAGTAGTTTCAGTAACGGTTTCAGTAACAGCTTAATTGGGTTCGTAAGATTGCTCTGGCCCAGCCGGCAAAATTGCGGTAAATGATTTGCCTATGCAGCCCTTCTGGGCTGCTTTGTTTTTTTATCTTGCCTCAACAAGGCCAAGCACGCAGCTCGTACAAATCTGATCTCTTTACATAACAGCAATCTGCCTGTTCTACTGTGCAACACGTGCAGCTAAGCGCAGTGCTTAGCGTCGTGAACGACCCAAACACACAGCAAGACTCACGACTCAATCTCAAACGATAGGTCCGCCCCCATGACTAAACCACTGATCTTACAAATTGGATCCTTCGCCGGCCATGCGCCCGCCGATGGCGAACTCGCCGAGCGCTACGAAGTCCTCGAATACTGGAAGGCCGCCGACAAAGACGTTTTCTTGCGTGAGCATGCCAACCGCATTGAAGTGGTTGCCACAACGGCTAACTTCGGCTGCACGACTGAAATCATCGCAGCCTTGCCCAAACTGCGTGCTATTTGTACCTGGGGTGTCGGCTATGACAAAATTGATCTTGAAAGCGCCGCCGCGCGCAAGATCCAAGTCAGCACAACGCCTGACGTGTTAAACGACTGCGTAGCCGATATTGCCTGGGGCTTGTTGCTGGCCTGCGCACGTAACATTGGTTGGGGTGATCGCTTCGTACGCGAAAACCACTGGGAAAACAAAACCGGCACGCTACCGCTGGGCGCACGCGTCAGCGGCAAAAAGCTGGGTATCGTTGGCTTAGGACGTATTGGCGAAGCTATTGCACGCCGTGGTCTAGGTTTTGATATGACGGTTTCGTATCATAATCGTAAGCCGCGCAGCGACGTACCTTACGCCTATCAAGCGTCGTTGCTCGAACTGGCCCGCGAAAGTGACTTTTTAGTACTTGCTACGGTGGGTGGCGCCAGTACCAAACACTTGGTCAACGAAGAAATTATGCGTGCCCTTGGCCCCTCAGGCCGTCTGATTAATATCGCGCGCGGTTCGGTGATTGACGAGCCCGCGATGGTGCGCCTGTTGGCGTCGGGCGAACTGGGTGGCGCGGGTCTTGATGTGTTCGACAACGAGCCCAAAGTGCCCGATCAGCTTAAAACACTCAATAATGTCGTATTGATGCCACACGTGGCAAGTGCCACGCACGAAACTCGCCGCGCAATGACCGACTGCGTTCTTGATAACCTGCACAGCATGTTTACGCACGGCAAGCTTGTCACGCCACTGGCTATTTAAAGCGCGCTAAGAAGAATGTCGCACTAAGGGATCTTCGGACAAGTCAGCTTTGGTTTTAAGCTGATTGTCGTGGGCAAAGTCATGTACGAATTGCCAGGCAAGAGGTTCAAGATCCCGCAGCCGACCGTCTACGACAACGCATCGTTGCCCCTCAAGGGTTGACGGTACGGCGTAAGGCGAATACGAGATATAACCACCTAGCGAGCCCGGCGGGCGGTAGGGCGCGAGTACGCCGGCAAGCCTCTCAGCCCAGTCGCTGGGCCTAAATGTACTGCCTGCTTCTGTCACACCATATATGACAAAATAACGAACTTCTGCTGTCATGCACAACCCGTGTCGCCGATTCAGAACCCGTAAACTTCTGATTCACGCCTCTGTCGCCAAGATTGTATATGATTGATGTTTTACACCCGACATGCGCTCCTGCATCACGGGTATCTTACGGAGCCCTGGCCATGACATCTGCCCTTTCCAATACGTATTCCCGCCTTCCAGTCGCCTTTACCCACGGTAAAGGGGTTTGGCTATGGGATACCAAGGGCCGACGCTATCTCGACGCGATGGCGGGCATTGGCGTGTCATGCTTAGGGCATGCGCACCCCAAACTGGTTGCTGCAATCAGCGAGCAGGCTGCGCGCGTCATTCATGTCTCAAACTTATACGAAGTACCAGAACAAGAAGAACTCGCTCAGCGCATGACAAAAATGTCAGGCATGACTGAGATCGTGTTTGGTAACAGCGGCGCCGAAGCCAACGAAGCGGCCATCAAACTGGCGCGCTATTACGGCTACAAAAAAGGCAATGATCTGCCCACCATCATCACCATGGAATCCTCATGGCATGGCCGTACCATCGGTACGCTTGCTGCAACCGACAGCGAGAAAGCACGCACGGGCTTTGGCCCTTTACCAGGTGGCTTTATCAAAGTCGCTTACAACGACCTCGCCGCCATCAAAGCGGCTGGCGACGCTGAGCCGCGCGTAGTGGCCGTCCTGCTTGAAGTGTTGCAAGGTGAAGGCGGCATTCGCCCCACCGACATACAAAATCTAAAAGACTTGCGCGCTCTATGTAATGAGCGTGGCTGGCTCATGATGATCGACGAAGTGCAGTCAGGTATCGGTCGCACAGGCAAGTGGCTGGCGCATCAATGGGCCGATATTCTGCCTGATGTCGTGGTCTTTGCAAAAGGCTTAGGTGGTGGCGTGCCCATCGGCGCGATCGGCGCCTGCGGCCCGGCAGCGGGCGTTTTGGGTCCAGGCAGCCATGGCACCACCTTCGGTGGCAGCCCCCTAGTCAGCGCCGCGGGTGTTGCTGTCCTGCGCGCCCTCGAAGAAGAAAAACTTCTTGAAAACGCTGCGACGGTTGGCGCCCACCTGAAGGCCGAGCTTGGCAAAGCCCTGTTAGGAACGCCAGGCGTGCGCGAAGTGCGTGGCCAAGGCCTCATGTTAGGCATCGAACTTGAAAAGCCCTGTGGCGTGTTGACGATGCGTGCGCTTGAGGCGGGCCTGCTGATTAACGTCACGCGCGACCGCGTAGTGCGTCTGTTACCCCCACTCATCCTCACCACCCAAGAGGCCGACGAAATCGTCAAGATTTTGGTGCCGCTGATCAAGGCGTTTAACGCCGAAACCGCCTAACCTGCACTGACACGGCCTGACGCTCAAACATAGCGTGAGGTCGTGCGGCTCAGGCCTGACAACTTTATCGAGTCCCTCATGTCAAACGCCGTACCTAACGCCGGCTCGCTTCGGCATTTTCTACAATTGCAAGACCTCAGCACCGACGAACTGCTCTATGTGCTTGAGCGCGCCAAACTGATCAAAGACAAATTCAAGCGCTACGAACCTCATCGCCCTTTGCACGACCGCACCTTGGCCATGGTCTTTGAAAAAGCCAGTACGCGCACTCGAGTCTCTTTTGAAGCGGGCATGTACCAGATGGGTGGTTCAGTTATTCATCTCACCACTACCGACTCGCAATTAGGTCGCTCTGAACCCATTGAAGACACTGCTCGTGTGGTGTCGCGCATGGTTGACCTTGTGATGATTCGAACCTTCGAGCAAACCCGCCTTGATACCTTTGCCGCGCACTCGAGGGTACCGGTTATCAATGGCTTAACCAACGAGTTTCATCCCTGCCAGATTTTGGCCGACGTCTTTACTTATATTGAAACGCGCGGCAGTCTCGCAGGCAAAATCGTGGCGTGGGTGGGTGATGCCAACAATATGGCCTATACCTGGATTCAAGCCGCTGAACTGCTGGGCTTTACGCTTCACGTCTCTGCCCCAACCGGCTATTTACTTGATCCGAGCCGACTGACCACAGTCAAACCCGGTACCGTCAAAGAATTTACGGATCCAAACGAGGCCTGCAAAGGCGCCCACTTAGTCACGACCGATGTCTGGACTAGCATGGGCTACGAAGCCGAAAACGAAGAGCGCCGCAAAGCTTTTGCTGACTGGTGTGTCGATCAAGACATGATGGCTCAGGCGACGCCCAACGCACTTTTCATGCATTGCCTGCCAGCGCACCGCGGGGAGGAGGTTGCGGCTGAGGTCATCGATGGGCCGCAAAGCGTGGTGTGGGACGAGGCCGAAAATCGTCTGCACGTCCAAAAGGCACTGATGGAGTTCTTGTTACTTGGGCGTCTGGGCTAGGGCTCGCGGGCTTCCGTTAAAATATTGTCTTCTGTTAATGATTCAGTCAACGTAGAGCACCTTATGAGCGATATCAAAAAAGTAGTCTTGGCCTATTCAGGTGGCTTAGACACCTCTGTCATTCTTAAATGGCTGCAAGATACTTACCAGTGTGAAGTCGTCACGTTTACAGCTGATATCGGTCAAGGCGAAGAGCTTGAACCCGCACGCGCCAAAGCCATCAAATTCGGTATCAAGCCCGAACAAATTTTCATTGACGATTTGCGCGAAGAGTTCGTACGCGATTTCGTGTTTCCGATGTTTCGTTGCAATACCGTCTACGAAGGCGAATACCTGTTGGGTACGTCGATTGCCCGCCCGTTAATCGCCAAGCGCCAAATTGAAATCGCACGTCAAGTCGGCGCTGATGCGGTTTCGCATGGCGCCACCGGTAAAGGTAACGATCAAGTACGCTTTGAGCTTGGGTACTACGCCCTTGAGCCAGGCATTAAGGTCATTGCGCCTTGGCGCGAATGGGATCTGGTTTCGCGCGAAAAGCTTTTGCAATACGCAGAGGCCGCTGGCATCGCCATCGACATGAAGCACAAGCAAGGTGGCGCGCCTTACTCAATGGACGCCAACCTGCTACACATCAGCTTTGAAGGCCGCCACCTTGAAGACCCAAAGGCAGAAGCCGAAGAATCCATGTGGCGCTGGACGGTCTCGCCCGAGGCCGCCCCAGATCAAGCCGAGTACCTCGACGTTGAGTTTGAACACGGCGACGTGGTGGCGCTCAATGGCGTGCGGCTCTCGCCCGCGCAGGTGCTCACCAAACTCAATGAACTAGGCGGCAAACACGGTATTGGTCGCCTGGATCTGGTCGAAAACCGCTACGTCGGTATGAAATCACGCGGCTGCTACGAAACCCCAGGCGGCACGATTTTGCTAAAAGCCCATCGCGCCATTGAATCGATCACGCTCGACCGTGAGGTGGCACATTTAAAAGACGACTTAATGCCACGCTACGCCAGCCTGATTTATAACGGCTACTGGTGGTCACCCGAGCGTCGTGCCATCCAAGCCTTGATCGATAGCACGCAAAAAGAAGTGAACGGTTGGGTGCGTTTGAAACTATACAAAGGCAACGTCTACACCGTGTCGCGCGATTCAAAAGACACGTTGTTTGATCAAACCATCGCCACCTTTGACGATGACGGCGGTGCCTACAACCAGGCCGATGCCGCGGGCTTTATCAAGCTAAATGCCTTACGCATGCGCATCGAATCACGCGCTGGCCGCAAAATGTAAAGGGGGCTCAACGCAGCTGATTGAAACGATCGAGACGCGTTAACTGAGCCCCCCGACGGGTACCCGGAAACACCACGGTCAACCGGGCACCCGCAAATTGAGGTCGGCTCACGAGGTTCCACCAGGCGCCATGCGCGCGGGCGATTTCGCGCACGATGGCCAGCCCTAAACCTGATCCCCCTTGGGGTGCATCAGGCGAGCGATAAAACGCTTCAAACACACGCCCTTGCTCTTGAGTACTGATCCCTGGGCCATCGTCTTCTACCGCAAGCGTTGGAGGCGTTGAGGTCACCAAGAGCCTGATGTAATGCGCGCCGGTCGCATAGCGCAACGCGTTGTCAATCAGATTACCAAGAAGTTCGTCGAGCAAAATCGGATCACCCTCAACCCAAACGGGTTGATCAGGCGCCTCGAGCTGCAAAGTCAAACCAGCCTCGTGTGCACGGGTTAACCATTCAGCACCACTCGTACGCAACCATTCGCATAAATCCATACGCAAAAAATGATCTTGTGGACGTGCTTCGGGATCTACCCGCGCGAGCACCAAGAGTTGCCGCCCGAGCCGAATCATGCGATCGCTGACCTGTTTAATACGTTCAGCACGCTCACGAAGATCGGCAGACAAGGGTTTGGCCAGCATCAACTCAGACTCGAGTTTTAAACCCGCTAGCGGCGTTCTGAGTTGGTGGGCGGCATGCCCAACGAAGCGGCGCTGCGCCGCAAGCGTGTCGTTCAATCGCGCCAGTAAATCGTTGGTATGACGAACTAGTACTTCAAGCTCGAGCGGTAAGCCCTCGGCCTTTAATTGCCCTAAATCGTCGACTGAGCGCTGGGCAATGTCATTAGAAAGCTGATTGATTGCCCGCATACCCGAGCGTACGCCACGTACAACGACCCAAACACACAGGGCAATCAACATCAATTGCCCAAACACCATCAACCAAAAAATGTCTTCTAGTTGCCAGTCGGCCATCTCGATTTTATGCGTGATGACCCAAGTCGCTAATAAATCAAGACCGACTAACAGCACGATGGGCGGCAATAAGCGTAGCGTCAAGCTGCGCGTCAGAGTACCCGGAGCCAAGAATTCGAGCTTAAGCATGACTCAAGCCTCAGTTCGCTTCGACTTCGAGCAGGTAACCAAAACCGCGCACGGTCTGGATGGCAGCGCCCTTACCTTCAAGGCGCTTACGAAGCCGATAAATATAGACCTCTACGGCATTTTCGCTAAAGTCAGAATCAAGCGCCGAAAGGCCTTGAACGATTTGCTGTTTGGTCACGACCTTACCGGCACGCACCATCAGCATTTCAAGTACTGAGAGTTCGCGTACCGACAAGGCCAGTCGCTGACCCGACACCCGGCACTCTCGATGCGCAGTATCAAACGACAAGTTACCAAACTCAATCAGCGGACGCGCAACACCCAGATGGCGTCGCGCCAAAGCCCGCACGCGCGCAGCCAGTTCGGCTAACTCAAAAGGCTTAGTCAAATAGTCGTCAGCCCCTGCATCGAGGCCTGCCACCCGATCTTGCAGGCCATCGCGCGCAGTTAATAACAATACGGGGATTTCACTGCCGTCACTGCGCAGTGTGGTCAACACCTGCAAGCCATCGATCAGAGGCAAGTTTAAGTCGAGCACGAGCAAGTCGTAAGAGTGGTTGGCTAAGGCGGTGAGTGCACGCTTGCCATCTGCTAACCAGTCGGTTGCATAGCCTTGATCAGTTAGAAACTCTTGCAACGCGCGCCCAAGCGTCGCGTCGTCTTCGATTACGAGGACTCTCATGACCCGATTTTACATCTTAGGGGGTACTGGTGGGTGCTACAGGGGTCGAACCTGTGACCTACGCCGTGTAAAGGCGCCGCTCTGCCAGCTGAGCTAAGCACCCTAAGATTTTGGCTGAACGTTTTGCAAGAGTACAAAACGATGCGATGAACAAAGGGCTAAAACGAGTTTAAAAAAAACGCGTGTCGCATTATAGCGAAACGCATTTTTTTAGCAAATCTAAACGGGTTAGTTCAATGCGTCTTTAAGCGCTTTACCTGGACGGAACTTTGGTACTTTTGCTTTTTTAATTTTGATGGCTTCGCCGGTACGTGGATTGCGTCCCGTGCGTGCTGCGCGTTGCGATACTGCAAAGGTACCGAAACCAACCAATGTGACCGAGTTACCTTTTTTAAGTGTTGCCTTGATTGCGGCGATCATCGCGTCAAGCGAACGGCCTGCAGCTGCTTTAGAGATATCAGCTTTTGTTGCGATGTGATCAATCAATTCAGTTTTGTTCATGTCATTTATTTCCTTGGAGAGTTCACAGTATCCACTGTAATAAAAATTTGAAGCGGTTTGTTCACACACGCTTCAACTATATGCGAAGAGATTAAAACGCCCGCTTGCGCGGGCTCAAATCACCTATGCACGTATTAAGCCACTGGCAGCAAGGGCTGTCAAGAGAAAATCACCTGAGAGCCGCGTTATTGTTACGATTTATCTAAAATAATTTAAATAAAAATTTGCAGTATTTGGGCTTGCATTATGCTGAAGAAACACCGCAAGCGACAAACGCCTGTTCAAAATCAACAATCAAATCCGTTTGATCTTCGATACCAACAGACAAGCGAATGAGGCCATCGGCAATACCCATCTTGGCACGCAGCTCAGGCCCCATCTCATAATAAATCGTATGTGCCGCGGGCAAAGCCAGTGTGCGTGTGTCGCCCACATGAGTTGCCAAAATCGCGACTTGTAGGTGATTTAAAAAATCAAGGCAATCGATACCCGCCACCAACTCAAACGCAATCAGCATGCTGAACTTGCCACCAAATAATTGTGCAGCGCGGGCATGCTGGGGGTGATTTGTCAGCCCCGGGTAAGCAACGCGTTGAACTCCTGGGTGCTTGGATAAAAATGTAGCGAGCGCCATAGCGTTGCTACAAATTTTATCGAGTCGCAACGCTAAGGTCTCAGCCCCCACGGCAATCCGATGCGCCGCATCGGCAGACAAGGTGCCCCCCATGTCGCGCAGGCCCTTCTTTTTGATCTGCGTGATCGCCCAGCCTGTTGCTGGGCCCTTTTTATAAATATCGAGAATGTTGCTGTATTCGGTCCAATCAAACAGACCGGTGTCGGTCAATGAACCACCCAGCGCATTTGCATGCCCACCAATGTGCTTAGACAACGCGTTCATCACAATCGATGCACCAACCGCCTTAGGCCGAAACAGCCAGGGCGAGGTCACGGTGTTGTCAACTACGTACACCAATTTATGCTTTTGGCACAACTGCCCTAAGCCAACAAGGTCAGCGACCTGCGTGCCGGGGTTAGCGATGGTCTCGGTAAACAGCATTTTTGTGTTTGGGCGAATTGCCGCGGCAACGGCCTGCGCATCGGTTGGATCGACAAGCGTGATCTCAATCCCCAACAACTCGAGCGTACCAAACAAGCTGTTGGTGTTACCAAAGATGAACTGGCTTGAAAGCAGATGATCGCCCGCGCGCAGCAGCGTCGTAAACAACGCCGTCAACGCGGCCATCCCCGTGGCAAAAGACAAGCTTGCAACACCGTCTTCCATTTTATTGATTTTCTTTTCAAGCGCATCGCTTGTGGGCGTGCCTTGACGTGCATAGGTATAGCCCGGCTTACCCTGAAACACCGCAGACAATTCACGCGCGTCAGAATAGGCGTACTGCGTTGAGGTATGAATAGGTTTGTGCACTGCACCGTGCTCGACCGACAACTTGCGGTCGCCGTGCAAAATGGTTGTCGTAAAGCCCTGTTGGGCCGATTGTTTAGACTGAGTCATGACACATTCACTTTAAAAAAAATAAGCTTCGCTCGCTCGCGAAATCAGCTTGGCACACTAGCGCCAAGCGAGGACATCAGCTTAACGCAATGGGTCTTGCCTAGGGAATAAGCTTGGCACAATGAGACAAGCTTCACTTCCCAAGCTTAGTTTACCCCTGTCGCTGGCGAACAGTTTCGTACAAACACACTGCAGTCGCCACGCTGACGTTTAGACTTTCAACGCTGCCCAGCATTGGGATGGTGACGAGTTCGTCGCAGGTTTCACGGGTGAGTCGACGCATGCCCTCGCCTTCAGCGCCCATCACCCAAGCCATCGAACGCCTGCCGTCGGTTTGATGAATACTTTGGGTCGCCGTATCGTCGGTACCCACAAGCCACAAGTCGCGATCTTTTAACTCACGCATGGTGCGTGCCAAATTCGTCACCATCAAATAGGGCACCGACTCGGCCGCCCCGCATGCTACGCGTTGAACGGTGGTGTTTAAACCGACCGCACGATCTCTGGGGGCGACCACCGCATGCACGCCCGCGGCATCGGCTGTGCGCAGGCATGCGCCAAGATTATGTGGGTCAGTCACGCCATCCAAAATCAACAATAGCGCAGGCCCCTGAACGCCATCGAGCACCTCATCGAGATCATCGGCAAGTTTTCGGGCATCAGCGACCGCCACGACCCCTTGGTGCCTAGAGCCCCCAGTCAGGCCGTCCAGCCGATCGGCCGTCACGGGGTGCACGGGTCGCCCGGCCTGGGTGACACTGGCAATCAAGGCCTGCATACGCTTATCGCGCCGCTGGGCCTCAACGTAGACTTCGCGGATCGATTCTGGGGCCTGGCGTAAACGTGCGATGACCGCATGAAAACCCGCCAGCATTTGAGTTGCAGCCATACGTATTCCTAACGCCCTTTACGGGCAGATTTTTTTAAACTAGTTATTTTTTTTGCGTGTACGGCCTTTTTAACGGGACGTGCAGCCTCTTGCTTGGCCGTTTTTTTGGCCTCGGCGCGACGCACTTTGGCGATTTGCCCTTTTAGCTCAGGTGGCTTGGGTGCAGCCGCTTTTTTGATACGCCTGCCTGCGGGGTCTTCAACCCGCGTAGCGGCCTTGCGCAAGGCATCAAATGTAGTGCCTGTGACCAACCTAAACTCGATGCGCCGCGCCTCAAGATCAACACGTGCGACCTGCACTTGTACCGCATCCGTTAAGCGGTAGCGCAGACCGGTGCGTTCACCACGCAGCTCGTGCATCGCATCGTTAAATTGAAAATACTCGGTACCAAGTTCAGAGACGTGGACCAGGCCTTCAACGTGCAAGGTATCGAGTGTGACAAAAATACCAAAGCTAGCTACCCCAGTGACGCGCCCGCTGAAGACTTCGCCTACGCGTTCTTTGACAAACCAGCATTTGAGCCAGGCCTCGACATCGCGTGACGCATCATCGGCACGCCGTTCTGTGCCCGATAGCAGCAAGCCGATTTTTTCCCAAAGATCGTGCTCGTATTCACGTAGCGTCGCACCAGGCGCCGAAGCAAAGCCATGCAACACCGGTTGATAACGCTGGCTTTTGAGCAAGGCCTTGATCACGCGATGGGTCATCAAATCTGGATAACGGCGAATCGGTGACGTAAAGTGCGTATAGGCCGGATACGACAGACCAAAGTGACCCGCATTATCCGGCCCGTAAATCGCCTGCTGCATTGAGCGTAAGCACATCGTCTGCAACAGCCCGTAGTCGGGACGCGCACGGGCCTTATCGAGCAAAGCGCCGTAGTCTTTAGCGCTCGGATCGGCACCGCCCCCTAGGCTCAGTCCAAGCGTTTTCAAAAACTCACGTAAAGATTGCAGTTTTTCGGGTGTTGGGCCTTCGTGCACACGATACAAACCGATGTGCTTGCTGCGCAACATAAAGTCTGCCGCGCACGTATTGGCCGCCAACATGCACTCTTCAATTAAGCGATGGGCGTCGTTACGTACAACACCAATGATCTTTTCAATACGACCTAACTCGTTGCACACGATTTTGGTCTCAATCGTGTCAAAGTCAATCGCACCCCGCTCTTTGCGACCTAGAGACAACAGCTGAAACAATTCGTAGAGCCCGTTAATCTGGGGCATCACTTTGGCAAAACTGCGCGCCACCGGCCCTTGAGGCTGTTGCAGCGACTCCCACACTTGGTTGTAAGTGGTGCGTGCATGCGAATGGATCACTGCGTTATAAAACTGATAGGCCGACACAGTGCCTGCTTTAGCGCCCGAAAGCGGGATCACCATATCGCACACCAGCACCAACCGATCAACCGAAGGCTTAAGCGAACACAAGCCATTTGAAAGTTTCTCGGGCAACATCGGGATCACCCGACGTGGAAAATACACGCTCGTGCCGCGCTCGCGCGCCGCTTCATCCAGCGCATCTTCGGGCGTGACGTAATGGCTCACATCGGCAATCGCCACCAGCAATCGCCAGGCCGGGCGCTTGCGAGCCTCGCCCATATCGACTTGCTCGCAGTACACCGCATCGTCAAAGTCGCGCGCGTCTTCGCCGTCGATCGTAATAAAAGGTACGTCGCGCAAATCGACACGATCTTTCAAATCGGCAGCACGTACGGCATCGGGTAGTTTTTCAGCCTGCCGTTCAGCGGCCTCTGAAAAGTCGACCGGCACGTCAAACTTGCGTACCGCAATTTCGATCTCCATGCCTGGGTCGTCAATTTCTCCCAAAATCTCAGCCACACGTCCTAGGGGCTGTTTGTGACGCGAGGGCTGTTCGATGATATCAACCGACACTACCTGACCGTGCTGAGCGCCACCCGTGTCACCCGGCGGGATCAAGACGTCGTGTTTGATGCGCTGATCTTCAGGCACAACGATCGTCATGCCGCGTTCATTTAAGAAGCGCCCTACTAGGCGATTGGTACGCCGCTCAAGGACCTCAACAATCGTGCCCTCAGGTTTGCCACGATATTCGCCGGTTGGTTTGACCAAGACGCGATCGCCGTGCAACACCTTCTGCATTTCGCGCGGTGACAAAAAAATGTCTTGGCCACCCGCGTCGGCCACCAAAAAGCCAAACCCGTCGCGATGGCCTTGCACACGCCCGGCCACAAAATCAAGCTTATTCGCCAACAACAGCACGCCCTTACGGTTGGGCAACAATTGGCCATCACGCTCCATAGCAGCGATTCTGCGATCAAAGCCCGTCAGCGTTTCTTCGCGGGTCAGCCCCATACGTGCGGCCAAGTCCTCTGGCGAAAGCGGCGCGGGGGCGATACGCAGGACTTCTAGAATTTGTTCGCGACTCGGTACATCGGGATCAAAGTCAGGGATGTTTTCTGGGGAGACAGTCGCGCTGCGAGTGTTCTTGATGTTGGGTGGGAGGCGTTTTGCCAAAGCTAAAATCTCGCTTATAATGCGTGGCGTTTGAGTACAAGTTAGGCCCAGGTGGCGGAATTGGTAGACGCGCACGGTTCAGGTCCGTGTGCCGAAAGGTGTGGAGGTTCGAGTCCTCTCCTGGGCACCACCGAAGTGTAAAGCATAAAGTACCTGGCTTTTATGACAATGCCTCAAAA
>CAMEAW010000002.1 GCA_945911685.1 Bordetella parapertussis | reverse complement strand
TTCAGGGCTAGGATCTTCTCCGGCGAGCACTAACGCCGGGTCGCCAGGCAGCAATTGCTGCAGGCTAAAAATCAGCATGGATACGAACACGAGTGTTGGTATCAAAGTGAAGAGGCGACGCACGAAGAAGGTGAACATGAAGCGGTCTTTTGGGCTGCTTTAGTTGAGCTTTAAGCCGGTGACGCGCAGCAACCCGTCTGGCACTTCGCGAAGACCAGAAAGCTTGTTGCTGTAAGCCCACAGCCAGTCACGGTGATACAAATAAACCAAGGGGCGATCTTTGTTCATTTGCGCAGCGATGGCTTGGTAGGCGGCTAAGCGCTCGGCGGGTTGTAATTTGCTGCGTGAGTCGTTCAGCAAAGCGTCCACTTCAGGCACGCAGTAGCCCGAGTAGTTGTTAGGCTGTTTACAACCAATAAAGTTAAACAGATTGCCATCGGGATCGGCACGACCACTCCAGCTAAGTACATAAGCATCAAAGTCGCCCTTATCAGCCAGGCTCAGTGATGTGGCAAACTCAGTCGATTGAATTTTGATATTGAACCCAGCTTCTTTGGCCATAGCCTGTACGACCTGCGCGATTTTTTGCGCGTCAGACGTGGTGGGTGTCATGAGTGTGAAGGTTGGGTTCGTGACGCCCGCCTCTTTTAACAAGGCGCGAGCACGTACCAGATCGCGCTTGGGCATCGGTACATTTTTAGAATAATAGCTGTTGTTTGGAGCGACCCACTGGTTACCAGGCGTTGCTTGTCCGTCCATGGCGACTTGCACGATCCCTGCCCGATCAAGTGACAGTTCAAACGCTTCGCGTACCTTGGCCAACTGGCCAAGCGGTTGACTTTGCGCTCGCTCGCTTTTAGCCGTGTTGATGGTAATGCCTTGATAGCCGATTTCAGTGATCTTGCTGAATTTCAATTTTGGGTCTTTTTGAATCGCCGCAATATCACTTGACGCTGCGCGCTCAATAAAATCGAATTGTCCTGAACGCAAGTTCGCCAAACGTACAGTGGCGTCGGTGATCGGTGTGTAAATCACCTTATCAAAATGTACCGCGCCTTTATTCCAGTAATCGCCAAAGCGCTCGAGTGTGATGCGGTCTTGTGCCACGCGATCGACAAACTTGAAGGGACCCGAGCACACTGGGCTGCTGCTGAACTTCTCGCCCAGTGCTTTTCCGGCTTTGGGCGATATGATCATGCCCGCCCGATCGGCTAGCACTGAGAGTAGAGGGGAGAATGGCGCGCTTAAGTTCAAGCGCACCGTGTTGGCGTCGAGCACGTCTATCGAGGTCACAGGGCGCAGTTCGCCTGAGCGACTCGAACCCTTGAGTGTCTTGTGGCGCTCGAGGTTGTATTTGACAGCCTCGGCATCCATTTTTTCGCCATCATGAAACGTGACGCCTTCGCGCAGCTTAAGCGTCAACACTTTACTGTCAGATGACCATTCATAACTGGTTGCTAGTTGCGGCACGATGTTGAGCTTTTCATCGATGTCAAACAGCTTGTCACATAACGACATAAATACCAGCCGCCCGACAAACGAGCGCGCGAGCGTTGGATCAAGAAGGTCAGGGTCTTCGGCCAGGCCAATGCGTAAGGTCTGCGCGCTTGCGACAAACGGCAAGCAGGCGATCAACGTGGTGGCAAGTAAGGTTCGGTATCTTAATTTCATGAGATTTCCTTTCAAAATATATTGGTGGTGAGTCGCTGTTACATCCAATCCAAGGCGTTTGGTATTCACCGCCTGACTTGCAATATCAACTTTTAATCAGACACTATTTAATCATTCGACTTTGACTTCAAAAATTCAGCTAAGACTTTAACGTTGTTTGCTTGGTGTGTGATGCCTTGGCAATTTTCTAGCACTTAATCGGCCTCGGTTTTAACCCTTGTCTGAAAAGCAGATTGCAAGCGTTGCAAACGCAGACGCGAGGGTGTTAACGCGGGCTGTGAGTGTTGCGCTGTGGTGGTCATGTTTAACGGAAAATGGCAGGCCACTGCGTGTTCGTGCGTGCCAGTCAACACCGGAGCCACCTGACTGCACTTATCTTGTGCATAGAGGCAGCGCGTGTGCAAGTGACATCCTGAGGGTGGCTTGAGCGGGCTGGGCACATCACCTGTTAATAGTACGCCCTGCCGGGTAACCGTTGGATCCGGTAGCGGGATGGCTTGCATCAGGGCGTGCGTATAAGGGTGTTCGGGCGCGGCGAATAAACGCTTTTTATCGCCGATCTCGACGATGCGCCCTAGGTACATGACGGCCACACGGGTCGCGATATGCTTCACAACGGCTAGATCGTGCGCGATGAATAAGTACGATAAGCCAAACTGTTGTTGCAAGTCTTGCAACAGGTTAATGACTTGTGCTTGCACCGAAACATCAAGCGCTGAGACAGCCTCGTCGCAGACGATCAGTTTGGGCTCAACGGCGAGGGCACGCGCGATGCCGACGCGCTGACGTTGCCCGCCCGAAAATTCGTGGGCATAGCGCTGTGCATGTTCGGGCCTTAACCCGACGGTACGCAGCAATTCAGCGACTCGTGCCGTTTCATTTCCCGAGTGCAAGCCGTGCACCTTTAACGGTTCGGTCAGCATTTGGCTAATCGTCATACGCGGATTTAATGACGAATACGGATCTTGAAAGATCAACTGCATATTGCGCCGTTCGTCGCGTAATGCCCTAGTATTTAAAGCGCGCAGGTCTTTGTTGTCAAAGTGCAAACTGCCACCGGTTGGCTCAAGCAAGCGCAGCAGCATGCGCCCCAGAGTTGATTTGCCGCAGCCCGACTCGCCGACAAGGCCAAGGATTTCACCCTGTTCGAGTGTGAGGTCAACGCCATCGACCGCACGAACATAATCCTGAATACGGCCAAAGAATCCGCGACGTACCGGAAAATGCTTTTCTAGGCCTATGGCCTGCAGCAGCGGCGTTGATCGTAGCGGAGTTGCGAGGGTCATGCGTTAGCCTTAACAACGGTGCCGATTAAAAGTTCATCAGCCTCAAGCGGCGCACGCAGGCATGCTGAAAAATGTGTATCGCCCACCTCGCGCAATTCGGGCACTTGGTTTGAGCACGCAGGTTGCGCGAAAGGGCAACGTGGCGCAAAGCTGCAACCCGCAAGCGGTTGTGCCGGACTTGGGACCTGACCTTCAATGGACACCAATCGGGTTTGTTCAAGATCAAGACGTGGAATCGCACCCAGTAAGCCAATCGTGTATGGGTGTTGTGGCATATCAAACAACGCTTGCACCGAGGCGCGTTCGACCACGCGGCCGGCGTACATGACGATGACTTCGTCGGCAACCTCAGCGACCACGCCTAGGTCGTGCGTGATTAAAACAATGGCTGTGCCAGTCTCTTGCTGCAGTGCGCGCATGAGCTCAAGAATTTGCGCTTGAATGGTGACATCCAACGCTGTAGTGGGTTCGTCTGCAATTAAGACGCGAGGCTCGCACACTAGAGCCATGGCGATCATGACACGCTGGCGCATACCGCCGCTTAACTTATGTGGAAACTCATCGAGGCGTTGCTCGGGTGACGGGATACGGACCTTGCGCAAAATATCGATCGCTTTTTCGCGCGCCTGCGTTCTGCTGAGTTTGCGGTGCTTGATCAGGCCTTCGATAATTTGTTCGCCCACCGTATAACTTGGGTTCAGCGAGGTCATGGGTTCTTGAAAGATCATCGACATGCCATTGCCGCGTAAATCTTGCAGCACCCGCTCAGAGGCACCGACGAGTTCTTGCCCTTCAAAATAAATCGAGCCCTGCTGAATGCGGCCAGCTGGCTTGGCTAGCAGGCCCATGATGGATAGAGCCGTGACGCTTTTGCCACAGCCTGATTCGCCAACGATGGCCAAGGTGCGCGCCGCTTGCACGCTAAAGCTAACGTCATTGACGATCGTGATTTCGCCTTCGTCGGTGACAAAACTCGTTTTCAAATGCGAGACTTCAAGCAAGGCTGTCACTTACTGGCCTTTTATTCGAGCAAGATATTGTTCAATATGTGCGTCGATTTCACTGCGTTCAGTGATGCCCGACGGCCGCTCGCGCGTGGGTAAACATTCAAGAAAAGGTTGAAAGCGCTCAAGGCTTTTGTCATACAAACGCCTGAGTTCGATGAAGGGCTCTTCGTGATCATCGACTCGCAAATCGAGTTGTAAGTAATCTTCATCGTTATGAACTTTGAGCGCGGCAGCCTGTTTGCCACGCTTATCACCCCCGGCAGCCTGACCTGCGTCGAGTGCCGCGAGCAGGCGTTCGCCCATCGGCTTGCCACGCGTATCTTTGAAAGCCTGTGCTGAGTGTTCAATGACCTTGGGGCCTGCGAGCATATTGCCTGCAACGCTTAAGCCGTCTTCAAGCAGATGACCGCACCAGTCGACACAGGCTGAGCCGGTGTGTGCAGCAGGCAAACCTTTAAAAGGCAAAATGTGCAGTTGGCGTTGCTCACGCCCTTGATCGCTGGCAATTAGCTTTGCAATTGTTTGCTTGGGCGAAAGCTGTTGTGCGAGCAAATCTAATCCGGCTGGCCCATACAGCGGATTTAGCAACGCCTGACTAGAGAGCGCACCAACACCGCGTCGGCTATGCACACAAAGAGAGCCCACGGCAAAGAAGCGACTTGCGATCGCCATGCCGAAATACCCCGCTTCGTCACGAGCTAAGATCGACCAGGTCATTGAAATTCTCTTTTCTTCATACGGGTAAGGCTATCACGGGAGGCTACTAAGCGGATGTCGCTGCGCAATTTTTAAGCAAGTTATGTGCCAGATTGAGGCTTACAGGCTCGCGGTGAATAATAAAGTAGAAAAAGTCCCGCGTCAGCCTACCAAGTACTAAGATCAGTTGTTCGAACGCTGTGTGCCGCACAAACGATATTTTTTGAGGCTCTGATGACGGATTCAATTGATACCTCCAGACGCGCCATGACTTTTGGCTTGGCCACAGCGTTATTAACCCCTGTAGCTGCGATGGCGCAAACGACTGCCCTCGGTAAAACCGGGTCGACCGCGCCCGTGTCAGGCTCCTTGACCGCAGAGGCAAAAGCGTATTTCACTGAGCAAGAACCCTTTTTTAAACAGTTCGCGCAAGAGTTCACCCTTGATCCGAATGTTGTCTATTTCATGGCGGCGCAAAAAGGCTCGATGCCAAAAAGCGTGATGTCACACTTTAAAGAGGGGCTAGATCAGGGCGCGCGCGATCCGTTTCCGGTATACGTTGAGCCCTCGGCAAAGACACGTGCGAAGATTGCCAAGTGCTATGGCACAACGCCTGATCAGATCGCCATTACGCGCAACACGACCGATGCGTTGTCGTTGATTTTCAATGGTATCGATTGGAAATCTGGTGACGAGTTGTTGATGACTCCGCTTGAGCACCCTACGGGCATCACCTTAGCGCTACGCACTGCAGCGCGTTACGGTGTTGTCATCAAGCAGTGGGGTGTGCCCGTACACGCTAACGCAACGGTTGATGAAGTTGTGGCTGCGCTTGAGCGGCAAGTGGTGCCAGGCAAAACGAAAGCTATTTTCTTTTCGTCACCCTTATGGCCGATCGGCCAGCGCCTGCCTGAGCGCCGCATTGCTCAGTTAGCTCAAAAAGCCGGTGCCATTACCATCGTTGATGGTGCGCATTACAACGGCATGTTTGATCCGCAGTTAGATGAAACCGGAATCGACTTTTTTGCCCTGTGCGGACACAAGTGGCAATGTGGACCCGGCGGGACAGGTGCCCTATATATTCGTAACAAGAAACTCGCTTCAAACGGTACCGACTTGCCTAAGTTCTTTATTAGCCGCTCGCAGTCTCGTAATGTGCCATTTGATGGCTCGCGTGGCGACTGGGATATTGGCGAGGCCTTATCCATGTACGGCTTTCCTGAGTCAGCCGACTGGCGTGCGCTAGGTGAGGCGTGTGAGTTATGGGATCAGATGGGTCGCAAGCGAATCGAAACCTGGCACCTGCGTTTGGGTGATTATTTTCGTGACCAGCTTGTCTCGGCCTTTGGTGAAACCGCAGTATTGGGGGCTCAACGCGATCCCGCACTGAAATCCGGCATCATCGCCTTTAATCCGTTTCCAACACAGCAGCAGCGCTGGGATGAGAAGTTGAATATCGAGTTTCGTGCCCGTATCCTGAAAGAATATGGTTTTAGGATTTCAGGGCTAGGGGTTGGTAATAACGGGTTAACGCGTAAACCTGATCCAGAAGCTGCGAAGTTTCCCTCTGGGACAATTCCAAATCGCGACCCGCTAACGTTGGCGCCTGCGCCCATGGATCACCCACAACGTGTGAATGCCTGTATCTGGAATAATCGAGAGCAAATCGATCGGTTTGTGGCGGCCACGCAGGATTTGATCAAAAAAATGATTTAGGCCGTTCGGTGATATTTGTTATCAACGAGCGGCCTAGATTACAGCTCAAAAGTCGTTGCTTAGTCGGGCTTAATGTTGTTGTCTTTAATGACTTTGGCCCAACGCTGCAGTTCTGATTCAGTCCATTGTTGTAGCGCTGCGGGGCTGCTGGCCTTGATGTCCATGCCCATTGATTCGGTAAGCTGCTTGTTCGTGTCTGGACTGCGCAAAATTTTTGCAACCTCGGCATTCAGCTTGTCGATAATGGGTTGTGGCGTGCCAGCTGGCGCGAAAATACCCCACCAGGCAAGTGCCGAAAAGCCTTTGTAACCTTGTTCGGCAAGGGTCGGCACATCTGGCATTGCAGCCGAACGTGTTTCGCCAGTGACCGCGAGAGGGCGCATTTTGCCGCTTTTGATGTGCGCGCTCATGACGGCTACCGAGCCGATACCCGAATCGATTTGACCACCCAAAACGTCAGTGACCATGGGACCGCCACCTTTATATGGAATATGTATGACCTTAAAGTTGCCAGCCTCTTGCACCAGCATCATGGTTAAGTGCCCCAGGCTGCCGCTACCGATTGACCCGTAACTCACGCTTTCTGGCTTTGCTTTGGCTGCTGCAACAAAATCAGCAAAGGTCTTGTAGGGTTTGCCGGGTGCAGTGGCCAGCGCCATCGGTGCAGTGCCAATGAGCATCACCGGTGCAAGATCCTTTAGCGTGTCAAAGCTCATCTTTGGCAACAATGACGGGTTGACCGCATGCGTGTCAAAGACAAACACAAAGGTGTAGCCATCTGGGGCAGACTTGGCTACGTAGCCGGTGCCGATCGAACCCGAGGCGCCAACGCGGTTTTCGACAATAAACTGCTGACCCAGCGCATCGGTCAGTTTTGCGGCGATTAAGCGGGCGATGGGATCAACTGAGCCACCTGGGGGAAACGGCGAAACAAAGGTGACGGCCTTGGTAGGCCAAGCTTGCGCGAGGGCAGGCCCCGACATCACACTCAATAAAAGAGCGAAACATAAGCCAAGCACCTTGAAGGATAATGCGTTCATGGTTAAAGGTTCCTAAATAAGTGATACACACGTTTAAACGAGGTAAACCAAGTTTAAGCGACTGTGCCCGCGAGTGCTCGACAAAAGCAACATAAGAGCGTTGAAACCGTGCGCTGGGTGCGACTCACAGGCCGAAACCGTGCAATCTGCGGCCTGATCCTCAAAATCCCTTGCCACAAGGCGTAGAACACGTTCAAATACTTCTATTGTCTCAACCTTTTGCGTGTCTATGTTAAACAAGTACTACAACACTGAGTTGGCTCGACTGAGGGCGCATTCCTTGGAGTTTGCAGCGGCAAACCCTGCAATTGCGCCTATGCTGGGCTCTAGTTCAACAGATCCAGACATCGAACTGTTGTTACAAGGGGTGGCTTTTTTAAATGGGCTGACTCGGCAAAAGCTTGACAGTGAGTTTCCTGAGGTGGCGCAAGAGCTTGCAAGTATTTTTGCGCCGCAGATCTTGAGGCCGATGCCTGCTGCGACGATGATGCTTTTCACGCCTAAGGCCTTGTTGGCCGAGTCGGTTGCGATCGCTGAGGGCACCGAAGTTGCCTCGATTCCGGTCGAGCAGGTCTCTTGCTCGTTTCGCACGACGGCCACATTAGAAGTTCACCCCATTACGTTAGACGATGCGACCTTTACACAGACCTCTGCCGGCATCAACACCATCCGACTCAGCTTTACGGGTATCGAGGTGGCACAACAGTTATTCGTACCCGATCGACTGAGGTTGTTTTTATCCGATGAGCATGAGTCGGCTGCTAATCTTTTTCTGCTCTTGCATAAACAGGTGAAAGCCGTACGACTCAGTGATGATTCGGGTGTCTCGGTGTCTTTACCCAGTGCTCTGGCGTTTCCCGGTTTTGATGAGGCTCTGATCCCGTATCCGTCAAACGCCTTTTCTGGTTTCTGTTGGTTGCAAGAATTATTATTCTTTCCACAAAAATTTCTCTTCGTTGAATTTTGTAATCTTGCTGCCTCAGCAAAGTTGTTGAGTGGATCGCATTTTTATCTCGAAATTGAGCTAGACCGACGTTTGACTGTGACGCCTCAAGTGTCGCACCGTAGTTTTCAGTTAAACGTAACGCCAGCGGTTAACTTGTTTAATCAACAAGCTGAGCCAATCAGTGTGACCCACGAAGAGACAGAGTATCCAATCGTGCCTGACAGCACCTTTAAAGAGCACTATCAGATCTATTCGATCGATACCGTGGTGGGTATGCGTCAGGGCGAAGCTAATCACAAAACTTATCATCCGTTTTCGTCGCTGAGTTTTGTGAAAGGCTCTGGTCAGGCGAGCTATCGCGTGTCCGTTCGACAGACGATCAGCACGGCTCGGGTCGAGAGCTATATTGCCCTGGTTTACCCGCCCGAGCTTGATATCCGCAACGAGACCCTGTCGATTAAGCTGACTTGTACCAATCGGACTCTGCCAGAGAAACTCAAGCTTGGTGACATTAATCGTCCAACCAATACCTCGCCTGAACGCTTCGCTTTTTCGAATATCACCCCGATCACGGGGGCGGTAGAAACCCCGCACGGTGAGAAGTTGCTTTGGGATGTGGTGAGCCATGCAGTGCTAAACATGGTCTCTTTAAAAGATATCGAAAATTTACGAGCGATGATTCGTTTGTACAACTCGATGCGCACGCAAGACAGTGCTTCAAAGACGATTAATGAACGCCAGATTGACGGTATGCTGAGTCTGAGCGTAGTGCCAGAAAACAGATTGTACCGAGGGATGAATATGCAGGGCCAGCATGTCACCTTAAGTTGTCAGCAAGACAATTGGGGCAGCCTCGGCTCGTTACATTTATGGGGCTGTGTGCTTGAAAGGTTTCTGGCAAGTTACGCTGCAATCAATACGTATACCCGTTTCGAAATAGAAGATAAATCTAAAGGGATCAGCCTCAAATGGCCATTGAGACAGGGTCTGAAGCCGCGACTTTAAAAGCGCGACTGCTCAGTCGCGCAGAGCGCTTCTCGTTCTTTCAAGCGTATCGGCTACTGCGACGACTCGGCCCGCAAGTCACGCGTGACGTCGAGGATATTAAGTTTCGGCCGGACATCAGTTTGGGTTTTCCTGGGCGCGATGTCAGTTCGATTTCCGAGCGTAAAGACGGTCGCTATCAAGTCGACGCGAACTTTTTGGGACTGTATGGCGTATCGTCCCCATTGCCCAATTTTTACACTGAGGATTTGTTAGCAGAACAGCAGCAAGAGCTTCACGCACGGCGCGATTTTTTAGATGTCGTGAGCCAGACGATTTACCCAATATTTTTTAGAGCTTGGCTCAAATCAAAACCGCATTTGAGGATTGTCGAGTTTGACGATACTCGAATGCTCGATATTTTCTATGCATTTGTTGGGATCAATCAGCCTGAAAAATATAGAAATCAGCCGGGTTTTGATGTGTTGTTGCGTTTTGGTGCGTTATTTACACAGTCGCCACGCTCTGCGCTTGGGTTGCAAACGATTTTGAGCGCCAGCTATCCAGATGTTGTGATCAAAATTATCGAGCAAGATATTCGCACCCTAAACATGCCAGCCGAGCAGCATCTGTACTTGGGTCAGCAGGCAACGATCTTAGGGGTGGATACCCACCTTGGCTCAGAGTTCAACTGTTGCAACAGCAACCTTACGATTGAAATGCGCGATGTTGCAGACGAGCTTTTTAGGCAGCTGTTGCCAGGTGGCCTAGAGTACAGTCGCTTGTGTTTTATGGTGCAACAGTATCTGACCGATCCGCTCAATGTGGTGATAGATTTATATTTAAAGCAGGGGGTGGCGCAGCCGGTCGTACTTGGTCAGGATAACTGGTCTGCATTGGGGCGTGATACTTGGTTGTACGATGGTCACGAATCTTCTGCGGTGCACGTTCGACTGGCGATCTAGGCAGGCGCTCCCGCGCCGCAATCCAAGTGGTTTGTCAATTTGCGTCGACAGTGAATTGACTTGCCACGGTAATCATCCCTATTGCATTACCTTTGTTCGCTTGCATCGGGTCGGCCATGCGAGCAGCGCCCTTGCCTTCAAATGATACCACCATGCTGGCGGCGGTAAATTGGGCCTTTTGTATAAATGAACCTGACACCAAACCACCTGACACCCCGGGCTCGTCGCCGCTGGTTAACGGGATCTCAGAGGTCTTCATCAGCGCTGGAGATCCGCCCACCAGTACTTTTGTTGAGGCCGGACTCGCCATTTGAGTCATAGCGAAGTTCACGTAAGGGATCGGGACGGGAGCTGCGGGTGGTGCTGGTGTGTTGCAGGTGTCAGGCGTCGCCATCGCTTGACCTGCGGCAATCGTACATACATACATTTCAGACTCCAATAAACAAATTGATTGAAAGGGCGCCCTAACCAGCAGGCAGCGCTTGGGTGAGCCGTACGCGCGTGCGGCGCCGGCAAGCGCATCAGCCCAAATTAATCTTTTTACCGTCAATCGCTACCAGCCCTTCAGACTTGATAGACGTGTGCCGCGATTGCATTTGAAAACGACCTTCGATATCCATGCGCACCCTGCCTGCACGCGTTTCGTCGACTTGTTCAATCCATTTGAAGCTCTCTTTCGCTTTAAGTATGCGACGTTCAACCGTTGTCGTTATATTTTTTGCGACCAGTTTGAGTGTGCTGACCAAGGTCTCTGCCTGTTCGATCCAGCTCAGCACGCGGCTCAGGCGAACTTCAGCCTCCTGCGCCTGAACGGTGAGCGTTGCAGTGTCGAGATTTAAGGATTGCTGACCTTTCATGCTGATCGCCGTTGCCTGAATCACCAACTGACCATGTGCTGTCTTAAGCGTGGCGCCGCCGGGTATGTTGAGTACGCTGTGGTCTGCCTCTGGACGTAAAAGAATCGACAATATATAAGACGACATCGGATCTTCCGAAACGCTCAATAAAACGGTATCGCCGATCTCGGGCGCGATGAGGCAGCTCACTGCACAGCGCGCGCGCAGTTCACCTAGGGCCGTTTGTAAAAAAAACCATTGCTCAGTCTGGCCAGAAATAATGGCATGCGCCATCGTTGGGGAGTGTGTGGACTGCGTCACGCGATGAAACTCTAAGTGTGCAGACATCTCAAAATCCTTATCGTTGGGGGCGAGGTGTGAATCTTTCAAAAGAATCGTATGACTCAGGTGGCTGCTTGCCAAATTTCAGCGCGTAGCAAGGCTGGATCGGTGCGCAGGACCCCTGAGAGTTTTGCACCATGCCAGTGGCAGTTTTTCTCGTGTATTGCATGTAAGTTAACGGTTGTGAGCGTGCAGTTTGACATCAGCGCGCTATCAAACACGGCGTGCGACAGATCGCAGCTATCAAGCAAGGCCGCGGTCCACAGAGATTCAGTACAGTCGGCCTTGATCAGCACACACTTTTTAAGTTGTGCACCTTCAGCGTTGGCCAGAGACAATTTAGCCTGCGAAAAATTACACATGTCAAAAATGCTGGTTTGCAGCGCTGCGCGGGTGAGATTGGCTTGAGTGAAGTTCAATAGCTGCGCCTTCACGCCTTTAAAGGATGCGTCAGTGAGGCTGGCTTGTGAAAACTGAGTGGTGTTCAGTATCGCGTCGCTAAAGACCGCTAGATCTAGTTTGCAGCGGTTCAATAGCGTGAGGGTTAAATCGCATCCGGTAAATACTGCTCCGGTTAGATTTGAACCAATTAAATAGGCTTTGCTAAGATTGACCCCGTTCAAACGCGTGGACGACAGGTCAGTGTCGGGGGCGGTCCATTGGCTTAATCGTGATCCGCTCAGGTCAGCGCCTTCAAACTGACACTTGTAACAATCTACGTTTTCAAAGCCGATGGACAGCATCACTGCTCGCTCAAATTGGCATTCGTCAAACATCGACGCCGTCCAACTAGAGCCGGTCATGTTGGCCCGACTAAAGTTTGAGTTACTCGAGTGTGCGCTCAAAGCTTGTGCACTTTGAAGGTTCGCTTCAAGCAATAAAGTATTGATAAATTGAGTAGAGCAAAGGTTTGCGCTACTGAGCGAGGCACCACTTAAATCACAGTCTTCAAAGATCGCATTCGATACGTTCGCGTCGGTAAGATTTGCGTTACGCAGACTCACCCCCCGAAATTTTTTACCGCTCAAGTCTGCGGCACGTAGATCAATCGACTCAAACGAGAGATCTTCAACGAATTCATGCTTTGCGATGGCGTCAGGTATTAGTGGCATACGGATTTATATAAAATTTCAAATTTCTAGGCTAAGGCTTGGCGAACGCCGAGAATCGTTCGCTCGATATCTGAACCACCCAAATCACTGTTCATAATTTTGGTGTCCATAAAATTCACGCCAAATAAATTGGCGGACCGTAAACGTGTGTTCTGCAGCGTAGCATTCGCGAGCGAGCCTTCAAACAAGTTGATGCCAGTCAAATCAGCATCCGTGAGATCGACATTTGCAAAACACGCTTGACGTGCCGATACGCGAGGCATACGTACTCGGTGCAGGCTCGCCCCGGTGACATCTGCCTTGTCCATGACTGCATCATCAAAGGCAGCATCATCCAGACAAGGCCCGGCCCAACTCGCACCGCTCAAATTGGCTTTGGTAAACCGGCAGTGCGCAAAAGTGGTTGTGGTGTTCGCCTCGCTGTCTTGTAAATCTGTGTTTGCGAATAATGCCCTGCTTAAGGTCGCGCCCGAAAAATCAACGCGTTGACATACGGCGTGTGTAAAATTTGCGTCTGTCAGAATGGCGGTATGAAAACTCGCTGACTTAAGCTGCGCGTGCGAAAAATTAGCGTCTGCCAGAGAGCATTCTTCAAAGCTTGTTTGCTCGGCGATGACGCTAAGGGCAGATACAGATTGCATTTTCGAGCCAGAAAAAATTGCTAGCGTCATATCAGACTGATTAAATTTTGCCTGGGTAAAGTCACCGTGCGAAAAATCACTCTCTTTCAAGATTGCACTTGATAAATCACATTGGGCAAAATTTACGTGTCCTGCACTTGCGCCGACCATACTTGCCTGAACAAGACTCGCATTGATAAAAACAGCATGACTAAGAAGCGCTCGGTCAAAGTTTGTTTGCTCTAAACGCGCATCGCTAAAATTAGCCTCGGCAAGTTGAGCGCCCGAAAAATCAGCACCCAACAGATTGAGCCCTGAAAGATCGACACCTGTTAAATCTGCGTTGGCGAAAGATTCACCGCGAGCATGGCGCTCGATGATTTGTTCGCGACTTGGGCCGGCATACACTCTCGGCCCATTTTTGCCTGCTTCAGCGCTCGCGGCAAGGTCGGTGGTTACGCTCGAGTCGAGCGCTTCTGTCAACAAAA
Organism: Bordetella parapertussis; assembly: GCA_945911685.1. Taxonomy (GTDB): domain Bacteria; phylum Pseudomonadota; class Gammaproteobacteria; order Burkholderiales; family Burkholderiaceae_B; genus Zwartia; species Zwartia parapertussis_K. The sequence continues at coordinate 58,001 of CAMEAW010000002.1, read as the reverse complement.
CTGAATACGTCTGCGCCTTCAGCGTTTGATAACACTCTTCGAGGCTTTTGGGCAGATCGCTGGGCAGTTCAAGCTCGGCATACACGTGTTTGATCTCTGTCGCGCTGCTGTCCGCAATCGCAACGACCGCACGATAAAGCACCAGTCCGGTAAGTTGGTCGGGCAATAGCCAAACCGTTTCAACGTTTACTGTTAATTCTTTGAAAGTATTTTCTTGAGAAGTCAGTTGTTGTTCGACAAAAATACGCGGTCGCATATTGGGTAAAGCTGTCTCAATGATCGGAAACTGAGGGTGTAGATTATGCAAACTGATTGCTTCGTCTCCTCGAAAATAGTGCGGTAGTCTTTGATCAACGGGCGCCGTTTGAAAATAGTCCGGGTGCGTATCGGTGGGTAGATGCGGCCAGCGGTTCACGAGCCAGCGGTCGTTAAAGCGGCCAAGCAACTGAGCGCGTGTCGGCGAGTCGGGTGTAAAAGCCCAAAACCCAGCTGGCGCTGGTTGCTCTGAGGCAGAGAGCATGAGTTGATCGGGCGCTTCAACGTTGGGCATGGGCAGCTGCGCCTGCATTGTCGCAGGGTCGATCGCTTTATCGGCGCCTTTGCCCTTGGGGTTCAGAGGGTAGGATTCTCCGCCGTAGGCGGTTGCTGGTGTGAGCGGCATACGGCTAAAAGCCGCTGGTCTGCTGCGAATGCCCAAGCTCGAAAGTGTACGGTCGCCAAAGACAGCAAGCTGTTTTTGCAAACCACCTACGTTTACCCTGACCGAAAGCGGTTGGCCGGTATACCCAGCGGGCGGATAGGCTGCACCATATAACAAAAATTCGCCGCGCGTTTTCGGCAGGCCTTCGTCTAACAGGGCATCCTTTCCCAATGCTTCGGCTGCGACAGCATATACAAGAGAGGCACCCGGCTCAGGCAAGGTCGCGTTTGGGTGTAAAGCAAACGATTGAATCAAACCGATCGATAGACAGTATTGTTGTTGCGAATTAGAAAATACCCTGGCGAATACCTCGGCAGCATCGGGTTTGATTATTTTCATGACAGCGCTACTCGAAGGTTTGGCATGCTTATCCGATTACTTTTAAGCCACTACCGACTTTCACTTGGCCGCCTGAGAGCTGTACTTGAACGCCGCCCGACGATATTGTGGTCTGTGAGCCCGTGACGGTGACGGTTGAACTGGATTGAGTAATTTTTATTTCGCTGCCGCTCATTGTGATGGATGTGCCGCTTTGAAATTGGACGCTGATTTGGCTCTGGGTAATTGAGATGTACTTGGCGCCGTTTCCGCTTTTGTGTGCGAGTTTGATTTCAGCATCACCTGAGATAGCAATTGAAAGTCCATGCAGGTTATTGCTGTTATCGCTTCCTGCGTTGACGGCGATGGTGGGTGCCAAAATATTGATGTTGCTGTCGCTACCCGCGGCTTGTATTAAAACGCTTGCGTTCTCGGGCTCGTTTGTTTCACTTTTGGCGTTGAGTTCGATTGCGGTCGACGTCGCTGTAATTTTTTTTCGTGCCACTTCGACTGAGTCGATTGGCGCTTGCTTTAAGTTGACATATTGCGCATCGCCATTTTTTTCAAAGGGTGCGCTATCGGTCGCGTCGCGAGTGGCCAATATGGCAAATTTTCCTAGCAACAGACTGGTGCCAACGGGCGGCGGATTGGTACTGCTTGATTCAGGACTCACACCTAGAAAGACGAGGTCTTTTGTGACTTGGATGACCGACTCGGGATGTATCGCGGAGTCGAGGCCACTGTCTTTTTTAATGGCGTCTTGCAGATCCTTCCAGGTTGAATTCGCGGTCTTTACCGTACTGAGAACCGCTGGGATCGCGGCGTGGTGATTATCGCCAAGTGCCTTGGGGTTGAGTGTTTGAGTGATTTTGTTGACGGCGTCTAAAACGTCGGAAATTGAATAGGTGTAGCCAAGCTTTCCAACAGACTTAATATAGTCGTCAAATTCCGATTGACCATTTTTTCGATAACCCGCGATCGCTTGAAAACTAACGCCGCACGTGAACGTCTTGTTGGTGTAGTACTCAAGCGAGCCTTGTTTGTGCGTGTTAAATCTGACCTCTTTAACGCTTGTGAAGTCGTAGGTTGTCCACCCTTGGGCCTCGCCCCATTTAGTAATTGCTTCGATATTTGTAGGGGTACCCCACTCAGAGGGGTTAAAGTTTTTGAACGAATACGACGGGCCAACTTGAAAATCTAGCTTTGTTCCGATGGTAGCTGTGCTGGCACTGCCAATCGTAAACGTGGTTTTGTCGCCATTGACAAAAGCCTGCTCGGTACCCGTAAACATTAAGACCTTGCTGCCTGAGCCAACAAGCCCGTATCCAAAGGTTTTGCTTTTAGTACTCATGGTGAGGGCCTATTCAGGTTGTAGCAAGAGATCACTTATAGGGTCAGCTTAAGTGTTTGTGCATGGTTGTTATCATTTTGAACTACTGCCTTCGAGCGAACCGATAATGATCGTGGCTCCGCCCTGCGGAGAATAAAAGCAAACCGATTCATCCCCCTCGAGGTCGCTGACGCTGATCATATTTGTGCTGGGAGACAAGACTCCAGCCGCCGTGGCATTCTGGTTTGTGACCACATTTTTATTTTCAGAGTTACTTACGGCACCAACGATCATTGGTTGATCCGGGTCGCCATGCATAAAGGCAAGCATGACCTCTGTTCCTTTTAAGAGCGGAAAATGCAAACCATTTTTTGCGCCCGCGTAGGGCGTGGCGATTCGCACCCAACAGGAACCTTTGTTTGGTTGCTTGCTCGTTTGATCGTAGAGAAGTTGTAATTTGTACTGTCCGTACTCGTTGAGTTGAGCATATTTGCCATCGCCTTCGTCGTCGACGGTGGCGCTCATCAATCCAGCGATTGTTGGCCAAGGGGTGACGCGTTCTGGGCGAAATTGTTTGGACGAGGGTATGGCCTTGAAATTGCACTCGTAGACGATACCGCCCAAATTTTCGGCGCCGGCATCACGATCGCCTGAAAATAAAACACCGGCAAGCGCACCACGGTGTTCAACTTCGGTCACAAGGTATGAACCGTTGAAGCTTGATCGATAGTGATCCGAAAGCTGGATTTTATAGCCGCTACGTAGACCCACGGCAGTGGCGCTGCCTGCAAATATCTGTTCGCGACAGAGCAGTTCATCAGCACGGATTTTAGCCAGGTAGGTCGCATCGTCAGTCGTGCGAAGATTATCGCCAAAACACATCACAGTGCCTTGCCCTGTCGTACTCGCGGCTGCGGTGGCCTGCAGTTGATCGCCCAGAGACGCTTTACGGTAGTTATAGTCTTGCACCACCACGGTTTTTGGCAATAAGGCTTGGGTGCAGGTAAAGTCGAAAATACAGTTATCTTGCATGGCCGTCTGGAGATCTTCTTTCTGCGCATAAACCAACGCTAGCGTTGTGGGAGGTTCGGCTTGTTTGTAATCTAAGATCATCAGTTTGGCGGTTGTGGCGCCCGAATTATCATGGTCGAAATAATAATAAAGGCCTTCGCTTTCAAGCCAACGCTGCACAAAATCCAGACTGCTCTCTTGGTATTGACAGACAAAACTTCGTTGACGGTACTGCATCGGGTTCATCACAGACATTTGGTAATCAAGCGAAGTTAGGTTGTTAGCCTTTAAGACCGTCTCGATGATTTGCGGGATGGTTTGCTCGTTGCCATAAACTTCGTTGGTTTTTGTTAGAGACAACTGCCATAGGGCTGGGACGAGCACCGCACGATAGATCGCAGAGCCACGCAGTGGGTTACCTTGTTCAAACTGGCACAAGATCCCGTGGTACGGCACCTCAGTGTTGCCATCGATCGATAAAATGGTAAGCGTTGCCGGCTTGCCCAGCATTTGTGTGAAGTCGAGCTCGGTCGACGAACTGATAAGTGTGAGCTCAAAGCGAAAGAGTTTTGACAGACTCTCGGTACCATGAAGGCTCGCAACGTCAAGCGTGGCTGAACCCTGGCCCGTAGCGCTAAAGGTAAAGCGTGGTTTATTGCCTAGTGACTCTGTCCTTGAATCTGCCATGTTTACGCTCAGAGATAGATTAAGAAATGAAGGATTGGCGAATGTTGCACGTTGGCACAGACTAGACCCACAAGACTCGACGGCTTTTGACCGCAGCGACAGATTAAACCCTCAGGGCTTAGCAGCGGTCGCTGGGATAATTTCATTTAAGGGGCGACCATGCGCGTTGAGCGCTAAACGCTCACCCGGATCATACTTGACCAAGGCCGTCTGAATTTTGCCATTGAATCTGTAGCTGACGCGATAGTACGAGAGTGCCTTGTATTTAAGGGGCTCGGGTTGGCAGACTGGCTCAACATAAAATTTTTGCGAGGCGATATAGCTACCTGGTTTGGGGGGCGAAAGCATCGGGTTGGCGGGAATAAGCAACTGAGTCACGAAAAAAGCAACGCCACCGGTCAGCAGAATTGTGGGCAGGACTAAGGCCCCAGAGGCGATCGATGCGACATGCGCGCTCAGCGGAACGCCGCCCACCAAGCCCGCCCCGCCGGCCAGGCTGGCAATCCAGTTTTTTTCCCACCAAGTCTTTTCGTCTTCTTCGCGTTGGGCAATTTGCTGGGCAGTGAGGATGGTTTGCCTGCAAACCTCTGGGTTGTCGTAACTTTTGATGACTTCGCTGGTAACCGAGATCACGGACGCGGTCAGGTTGACCTCGTTATCAGCACCCCAAGCCGCGTGCTGCATTGCAGCAAATGTGCAGAATGACCACACTAAATAGTTTACCAACTGCTTGGGATTTAAAACCCCTAGTCGAAAGGTATGACTCACGCTAAACTCCATTTATATTATTTTTTTCATGATGTTATAACCTTTATCTCAGGTAATATTTAAGAATTATGATTGGAATTCAATGGTAAGTCGAGCCATTCTTATTGCACTCGTGAGCTGTTGTCTGGCGGCACTGTCAGGCTGCACGTGGCTAAATTCTACGTTGGGTGGAAACACGCCCAAAGAGGCGAAGGCTGAGGTTGAGTGGCCTTACGAACAAGATGCAATTCTCGTAGACTTAGTCTCCGATCTGACCCTTAATTTTTATTCTAATCAATCACATACCTTAGTGCTAGGGGTGTTTCAGTTGTCGGATCAAAAAGCCTTTGTTGATCTTCTTGCCAAGCCCGAGGCGGTCATGAAGGTGTTGGTAGGTGGCAAGACTGCGCCCGAAGTTGTGCAATTTGATCGCTACGTTGTGAGTCCGGGCAAAAAAACAACATTGAAGATCGACCGAGTCCAAGGCGCGAAATTTGTTGGCTTCGTTGCAGGGTACTACCAAATTAAGCCGGTTCAAGCCGCTAGGCTGTTCAGAATTCCGCTCAACATCGAAACCTCTGGAATCGTGACCACAACGTATAAAGCTGAGCCAGCAGTGCTCGCGCTCAGGCTTTTTCTGGGTAACGATCGAATCGTCAACGCCGAGGTCCTGACCTACGACTTTGAGAAGAAAGTGGTGAAAGAGATGGTCCCGCTTGGCGCAGTGAAGCCTGAAATCACTTTAGATGGTCAAGTGACACGGGCTAAAGCCAGCACTGATGCTGCACTCAAGCTAATCGATTAATGGGGTAAGGGTTGATGGATTTCAGAACGGGAAGCTACTGGCATCAGGGCATGTTTTTGCAGCCTCAGCACTTTCAGCGTCTTGAGCAGACGCAGCAGTTTTATCGAAAACCACTTTACGAGGCCGCCAGCCCTCACTTCTGGGGGATAGGGCGCCTTGAGTTGGCGTCCGAAGCACTCACCGCGCGTACGGTTGAAATACGCGCAGCCCATGTGATTTTTCAAGATCAAACTTATTTAGAGTTTCCAGGTAACGCGGTCATTAGCGCGCGCTCGTTTGATCAAATTTGGACCGCAACTGATACCCCACTGGACGTTTATCTTGGTTTGAAAAAACTGTCGGCGGTTGCGCCCAATGTAACGGTGGTGGACTCACTCACCGACATTGTGGCAGTAACGTCGCGTATGGTTAGCTTGGGTGATGCACAGCAAATGCCAGACCTTTATGGGTCGGGGCCGGTCGCTAATATGCCAACGGTGTTTTATGCACTAAAGATTTTTTTTGGTCCTGAAATAGACACCTTAGGTGACTATGATCTGATACCGCTTGGCCAGCTAGTCAGGGATGTGGATACGATTCGCGTAGCGCCTCAGTCGGTGCCGCCGAGTTATGCCTTGGCAGGGTCAAGACTGCTGAGCGACGTGCTGAACGATGTTCGGGACGATATGGCGGGTCGGTTGCGTCAAATCACTGAATACAAAATCCCGCGCGATATGCAACGCCAAGAGCTAGACCCTGACTACTTGCTCTTGCTTCAGGCCGTGCAAGCGCTCAATCGCTTAGTGCCTCTTGCGGTTCATTTGACAGAGACGAATCAGCTTCACCCCTGGACCGTGTATGGCTTTCTAAGAATGTGCGTTGGCGAACTGAGCACCTTCTCGGACCGCACTGATGTCTTGGGGCGTCAAGGCGATAAAGATGAAGGTATGCCGCGTTATGACCACCTAAACTTAGGGCCTTGTTTTTTAGCCGCACGAAAATTAATCAGCCAGCTTTTAGGCGAGATTTTAGTGGGCCCCGAGTTTTACGCTTACCTTGAACCGAAAGGCGATTTTCTTGTGGGCGCTTTACCCGGTGAATTTTTTGCCACGCGTAACCGCTTCTACTTAGTGACTAAGACCGGCTCTAACAACGATCGGCTATCTCAAGACTTTGTCAAAGCCGTGCGTCTTGCCTCGCCAAGTCAACTGCCTGCGTTGATTGATTTGGCCTTGCCCGGTATTGACTTGATCGAAGTCCTGACTCCGCCGCAAGGGTTGCCACAGCGCTCGAACACACGGTATTACCGAATCGAGCAGATGGCGCAGGCCTGGGAAGCCGTAGAGCAAGAAGGTGAATTAGCGATGTTTTGGGCGCAAGCGCCAGAAGATCTACGTGTCGAAGTCGTCGTGCTCAGAGGGTGATATGAGGCTGTCAGATTTTTTTATGCCACTCATTGCGTTTGTTCGTTCGTATGAAAATGCGCTTGCCAACACGCCTCAAGAGGTCGCCCAAACGCTGGACTCAATGATCCAGCAAGCGAGAACTGAGGCCGTCAAAGCCGGTGTCGATGTTGAGCTGTTTCAACAAGGCTTGTTTCCTATCGCGGCTTGGGCTGACGAGCGTATTGCTCGCCTGAAAGTCTGGCAAACACCTCTGGCTTGGCAGCCACATTTATTACAACGTCGGTACTTTAAAACTTCGCTGGCGGGCAGAGAGTTCTTTGAGCGACTTGGCGCACTGGGTGAGCATGCTGCACCGGTACGCGAAATTTATCTGCTGTGTCTATGCTTAGGGTTTATCGGTCGGTACTCAGACCCCTCTGATGCGGCGGCACTGGCAGGGGTTAAGTTAGGGCAATATCAAGAAATCTTAGAGATGATGGGTATCTCGGGTGATGCCGGATCGCTGCCGATATTTCCTGCGGCCTATCGGGCTGAGGCGCGTGTAAAACAAAATCGAACACAGCGTCTACTGAACTGGCCTAAGCTCACCACAGTAGCGTTGATCGTGCTCCCGATTCTGTTAATGGTAGGACTAGCCTTGATGTTGAATTCAGAACTTGATCAATCTGTCAGGCAGTTTCGTCAGTCGATTCATCTATGAAAATAGCTCTCAACGTTCTGGGTAAGCTGCTCTTGTTGATCGCTCTGCTCTTGGTGAGTTGGGCGGCGGTTTTGTACCTGGGTTGGCCTGTTTGGGCAACGTTTGCCGCCGCGGCCATTGTGGTCGCACTGGCCCTGCTAGTCAGATTAGCACGCAGAATATGGGTCACTCGGCGGGCGCGCTTCAAGCTTGCGCAGTCTGAAGCCGTTGCCCGTCGCAATTCTGGAAACCCGATTCTGCTTGACTTGGTTGACAAATGGAAAGGTTCTGTTGACTTGCTTCGGAAGTCGAGTTTAAAGCGCTTCGGAAATCCGTTGCGTGTATTGCCTTGGTATTTGGTCGTGGGTGAATCCGGCTCAGGAAAAACTACCGCAATCTCGCGCACGCTCTTGACTTCGCCGATAAAAAACATCGCTCAGTCCGCGCCCGTTAGCCAGACAAGCAACTTTGACTGGTGGTATTTCAGCAAGGCGATCGTCATCGATACTGCCGGGCGTTATGTATCGCCACAGTCGGTTGAGTCTGATCAGGTTGAATGGGAAAAGCTCTTAGAACTGTTGGCGCGATCGAGACCCAAGGACGGCTTCGATGGGCTAGTTGTGGTGATCGATGCTGAGCGTTTATTGCAAAATGACCCCGAGCAGCTTCAGCAGAGAGGGCGCATCTTGCGCGAGCGGATCGACCAACTGATCCGACTGTTTGACAAGCGCTTTCCAATCTACGTGTTAGTCACAAAGTCCGATTTGATCTCGGGCTTTACCCATTGGGCCGAGTCCCTGTCTAAGGATCAGCTTGAGCAAGCCATGGGGTACTTGGGCAACGCTAAACAGGGTGATGGCTCTGAAAGCGAATTTTTAGCTAAAGCCTTTACGTCCATCACCGATCGTCTAAAGAACTTGCGGCTTGACATGGGTGTTAAAGGCGTCGAACTGACTTCAGAAGTGTTGTTGTTTCCAACTGAGGTTGAACGTTTGCGCCCAAGTTTGCAACAATTTTTGTCGGCCTGTCTTGGTAATAATCCATATCTTGAACAGCCGCTGTTGCGGGGTATTTTCTTTGCGAGTGGCAAGCAAGCGGGTACAAGCGTGGCGGGTATTCTCAGTGAAGTGCTACGCCCAAGTCCGGTGAAGCCCGAAGCCCATCAAGGCTTGTTTTTGCATGACCTGTTTGGCAGTATTTTGCCTCGCGATCGGGGCACGTTTTTGCCAACACAGATCGTGAACCGCTGGAATCAGGTCACGCGCAATCTGGCGTGGGTTTCGTGGTTCGCGGTCAACATAGCGGTTATCAGTTTTTTGTTACTGTCCTACGCTGCGACCAAGTCAACCCTGAACGAAATCGAGGCTGCGTTTCCGGCGATTGATTCGCAAACGCAACTTGACGCGCAGCAGGCGCGTAAACGGCTGTCGGCGATGCTCGCAATTGTTGACTTGTTGCTTGACCAAGAACACGGTTGGAACACCCAATGGTTAGCCTTTAGTAATGAAGTGCATGGTTTGCAGGAAGATATAAAAATTGCTTTCGTCACAGGGATGAAAAAACTTTTTGCCCGCAATAGTGTTTTTGACCAACGAATCACCGACCTATTGGCGCACCCTGAAGCAGCGATTTACCCAGAGATGGTTTTGGGGCTCGTGAGGTATTACAACAAGAGCATGGCTGGATTGCGTGGGGCAAGTTACGACGAACTGTTAGCAATGCCTTCCGTGCCAATTAAGGCCTTAAACGCGTTAAAGACGGTGTTGACCCCAGATGTTATCGCTGGGTACGATCGTTTAATCAGCGCCTACTTCGCTTGGTCGGAAAATGATGATGCGGATATTATTTCGGAGGCAAAGCACGATTTTCAAGCAATCTCTGAGGTTGTATTCGCACCCGGGAAAATGGGCTGGTTACTAAATTGGGCGGATACGCAATTAGATGCTGTGCCAGTGACATTGGCTGAGTTTTGGGCGCCAGAGTCAGTGAGTGTTAAGGGCCCCCAGGTCCGGCCCGCTTTCACCCGTGCGGGTCAGTTGCACATTGAAGGTTTTTTAGATGAATTATCGATAGCACTTGACGACTCTGCCCAGTTCGCTGCGACTCGCGAAAGTTTTGAGAAGTGGTACCAAGCCGAGCGCGTGGGTGCTTGGCATTCGTTCGCCTCAACGTTTGCAGAGGGCGAAAATCTGTTGGTGAGTGAGCCGACCTGGAGAGCTGCCGTTCGTCGTGCGAACAGCGCTAACAGCCCTTACTACACCTTTATACGCCGCTTAGAGCGTGAATTTAGTGAGGTGCCACGCGAACAACTTCCGGGCTGGTTGCAGTTTTCTCGAGACTTCACTTCGTTTCGAGCCGAAGCGCAAAAAAATGCAAGCTTAGCCAGTCGCACGGGTACGGTCGTTGGTGTTATCAACCAAGTCGGGGGACGAGCGCTTAAAGACTCTGTTGGTACCGGGTCAATCGCACCGACCTCAAGCCAAATGACTCAAGCGTTAGGCACGATAGATGCCTACAAAAAATTTATCACTGGCTTTGATACAGCGGTTGCTACTGCGGTTGAAGGCGAGGGTAACTCTTCGCAAATGGCTGCTGATTTCTTTTCTTATGGTTTAGATCCTGCAACGAAGTTGTCTACGCTCAGAACTTTGCAAGAGACTTTTTTTGAGTTTCGTAGGCGTTCTGGTTACGACAGCCCTGAAGATGCCGTGTTATGGCCCTTGGTAGGTGGACCCCTACAACTTTTGATTCGCTATATCACTGAGCAGGCGTCTTGCGGCTTGCAAAAAGACTGGGAAAAAAGCGTGCTTTGGCGCTTGCAAACAGCCGTGACTGGCAAAGAAAGTGGTGAACAACTCTTTGGGCCGCAAGGCACGGTTTGGATGTTTGCCGCAGGGCCTTCTAAGCCCTACCTACAGCAAAAAAGCACTGAGTTTCAGGCGGTGACAGCGACCGCGGATATGAACAAGGCGTCCTATAGATTTCCCTTCAGTCCAGAGTTCATCCCATTTTTGAATCAGTCCGTGGGTTTGAGGGTTGGTCAACTGGTGAAAGACCAGCGTGCTGAAAATGCCAAGGGAAAGTCGGTCAAGCTGACGATCGCAGGTAAACCGATTGGTGTGAATGCGAGCGCCAAAGTCAAACCTTTCGCCACGATTTTGACTCTGCAGTGTGCCAACGAGGAAATCGTTATAAATAACTTCAATATCCAGACTAGCGACACGATCACTTGGTCGCCTGATCTGTGCGGCGACGTCTCGTTGCAAATCAAAATTGATAATCTTTTGCTGACCCGTCGCTACCCTGGGGTGTTAGGAATGGCACGGTTCATCGAAGAGTTTCAGGATGGTGAGCGTCTCTTTACCCCCGAGGATTTTCCGGCACTGAAAGAGCAACTCGACGAGCAAGAAGTTCGAAGTATTACGGTCCGGTATGACTTCACGGGCCAGCAAGCCTTGTTAAAACTTGCCGAGGATTACAGCCATCTCACCGAAGCCACCATGGCGACGGCGTCGGCTGGCGTGATCGCCCGCAATAAATTTGGCGTACCGGATCGGGTGGGTCAGTGCTGGACGACCGGTCGCCCGGTTGCCCCTTACATGGATGTGCCTAAGATTATTGATCAGCGGGTCGCTCAAGAGGTGAGCGCGCCCTCTCGCGCATCCGTGACAGTCGCCCCGCCTGTGGTCGCGTCAGCCCCTGCCCCGCTCGCTGCGCCGGCTGTGACAGCTGCTGCTTCGACCACGACGACTGCACCGGCTGCGGCGTCGGCGCAATGGAATAAGCATGTGGTCGAACCCGGAGATACCTTATTAAAGTTAGCCGCAAAATATAAAACGAGCGTTAAGGCAATTCAGACTTTGAATCGGCTCAGCGATACGACCATTAAAGTGGGATACACGTTGAAAATCCCAATCAAGTGAACGGCCTTTTCGCCGTTACTCGCTAGAAAGTAAAACTTAGTCTAATTTTGCAAAAAGATAGTAGTAAGTGCAAATTTGTGTATTTGCTGTGTATTTGTTGTGGATTTGTCTTGTTATATTCGAGTGGTACGCTTTCTGGTAACCACTCACTTCAAATACAGCCTGTAGCATAGACTGTATTTTTTATTGAAAATAGACCAGAGCACGTCTAGTAACAATGAACGACAATCGACCTTTTCGATTTACTCTAGGAGAAATATTATGGCTAGTGCAGGTTCAGTAGCACCCAAAGAGCGAATTAATATTACATACAAGCCTGCCACGGGTGATGCGCAGGCAGAAGTCGAGTTGCCGCTCAAGTTATTGGTGGTGGGCGATTACACTCAACGCGCAGATGACCGTCCTGTCGAAGAGCGAGCACCGATTAATGTCGATAAAGATAATTTTCAAGAAGTGCTCAAGGCACAGAAGTTGTCGCTCAACCTCAGCGTGCCTAATCGTTTGCAAAAAGAAGATTCTGACGATAGCCTCGCGGTCAGTTTGAATTTTCAGTCGCTCGCCGATTTTGAGCCTGACGCAATTGTTGAGAAAGTCCCTGAGCTGAAAAGTATCCTCGAGCTGCGCGAAGCCCTTAAGTCACTCAAGGGTCCGTTGGGCAATGTCCCAGACTTCCGTAAAAAATTGCAGTCTCTTGTCGCAGACGAAGGAAGCCGCGCAAAGCTGTTGGCTGAGCTTGGCTTAGACAAAAAGTAATCTATTCAAACTCTACAGCACACAAAAAAGCGAGATTTTAAATGAGTGAAGAACAAGCAAAAGCTCAAGGCGCGGCGTCCGGCGCGGCTGAGTCAGGCTCTTTGATTGACCAGTTGCTAGAGACGAGCAAAATTCGTCCCGGCGACGATTCGTATGCAATTACCAAGCAAGGCATAGAGTCTTTTATCGGTACGCTCCTTGATCCCGCGCGTTCAACCGACCGTATCACGGCAGCCTTGGCCGATGAGTTGATTGCAGAGCTGGATAAAAAATTGAGTCGGCAAGTAGACCAGGTGTTGCATGACCCAGCGTTTCAAAAGCTTGAATCCGCCTGGCGCTCGCTGAAATTTTTGGTCGACCGCACCGATTTTCGTGAAAACGTCAAAATCCAATTAATGAACGTCTCAAAAGACGATTTGTTGAGCGATTTTCAAGACTCACCCGAAATCACAAAATCGGGTTTATACAAAAGCGTGTACACCGCTGAGTTTGGTCAGTTTGGTGGCCAACCGTTTGGCGCGATCGTCTCTAATTACGAGTTTGGGCCTGGCACACAAGACGTCGCGTTATTACAGTACGTCGCCAGCGTCGCCGCCATGGCGCACGCGCCCTTTATTGGTGGGGTCAGTGCTGCGTTCTTCGGCCTCGACGACTACGCTAAGCTGCCAGACTTGAAAGATTTGTCTGGTATTTTTGAAAGTCCGACCTATACCAAATGGCGTGGCTTTCGCGAAAGTGACGACGCCCGAAACGTGGCGCTTGTAATGCCACACTTTTTGTTACGCACGCCCTATGGGGTTGACACCGTGCCTGCAAAAAAATTCGCGTATAACGAAGATGTAAGTGGCGGCAATAACAGCTTTATGTGGGGCAATGCGGCGTTTGCGTTTGCGTCGCGACTGACTGCGAGCTTTGCGCAGTATCGTTGGGCGGCCAACATCATCGGGCCTCAGGGTGGTGGAGCGGTTGAGAACTTGCCGATCTATAACTACGAAGCGATGGGCGAGATTCAAACCAAGATTCCAACCGAAGTTTTGATCTCTGAGCGTCGTGAATTTGAATTGGCAGAGCAGGGTTTTATTGCTTTGGCGATGCGTAAAAATAGCGACAACGCTGCGTTCTTCTCAGCAAATTCCTGCCAGAAACCGAAGTTTTTTGGTAATTCAAAAGAAGGTAAAGATGCAGAGACCAATTACAAACTCGGTACGCAGTTGCCGTACATTTTTGTGGTTAATCGTTTAGCGCATTACATCAAAGTGTTGCAGCGTGAAAACATTGGTACCTGGAAAGAGCGTGGTGACCTTGAAACTGAACTCAACAATTGGATTCGCCAGTATGTTGCAGATATGGACGCTCCCGGACCTGAGGTCCGTAGCCGTCGTCCACTGCGCTCTGCGCAGATCGAGGTCAGTGACGTAGAGGGCGATCCCGGTTGGTACCGTGTCTCTATGCGCGTGCGCCCACACTTCAAGTACATGGGTGCTTCGTTCACACTGTCATTAGTCGGTAAGCTGGACAAGAGCTAAACGTCTGGCGGCGGCGTATCCCTGCAGGGATACGCCGCCGAATCAAGCACGTTGTTTCATCAACAGCAGTTATGTTTTACTTTTTTAACAACTAGGAGATAAAAATGCCAACCCCAGCTTTTTTAACTGTGACGGGCAATACCCAAGGCGAGATCGAAGGCAGCTGCACGATCAAAGGGCATGAAAAAACCATGCTCATTCAGGCCGTCGAGCATATGATTGAAATCCCCAAGTCGCCCCAAACCGGCCTGCCAACCGGCAAGCGCATACATGGTGCTTTGACCTTGACTAAAGAGCTTGATAAGGCATCGCCCAAGCTGTTTCAGGCCTTGACCTCTGGTGAGCAATTAAGCGACGTCAAGCTGTCGTACTACCGTATTTCGCCAGCGGGCAAAGAAGAACTCTATTACACAACAGAGCTTAAAAACGCCATCATCACCCACATCCATACTTGGGTGCCAAACTGTTTAGACCCGCTTCAAAGAAGCATGGGGCACATGGAGGATATCGCGTTTACCTACGAGACGATCATTGACACCTGGACGCCTGATGGCATCGAGGCTCAAGACTCTTGGAACGCCCCCAAAACCTAAGTTTTTGATTGATCGGGGTGCTTGAGTGGCAAAAGAAAGACTGCTTGAAAGGCTGAGTCGACAGGAGTTACCCAATCTAAATGATAGGCGTACGCCTGAAGACTTGGTCAAAGCATCCATCCAACGCTACCTGTCGCGACTGCTTAATGTACGACGGGGTTCGGTACCGATCGATATCGAGTACGGATTGTCTGACATGTCGAACATTGCCGGCTCATTTGCTGTTGGTTATGTCAGCGAGATCCAACGAGAGATTCTGATTCAGATTGATCGTTACGAAAAGCGACTGCTCAAACCGACGATTCAACAGGTCGTTGAAGAGCGTGAAGTCATCACGCTGAAGTTCATTTTGAGGGGGCAGATCGATCTTAGCGTCGGTTCAACAGAAGTTATAAAAGAGTTGTCAATGTTTTTGCGGATTGACTCTGCTGGACAGGTCAGAGTGGAACTTGCGAATGGCCTTTGAGCAGATCTACGCCGCAGAGTTGGCGAGATTAAACAGTTTAGGTCAGGAATTCGCCGCCGAAAACCCAACGATTGCCTCTTACTTATCAGGTAGTAGTGGCGATCCTGACGTCGAACGACTGTTACAGGGCTTTGCTTTTTTGACGGCCATGGTTAGGCAAAAGATGGATGACGAACTGCCTGAGTTTATAGGCGACGTTGTCTCGTTAGTCGGGCCTGACCTCATCAGTCCCTTGCCAGCGGCTGCAGTACTCGCGCTGAGTGCGAGTGGTAAGTTACCCGATGGGTATGCAGTGAAGGCTAACACGCCCTTCGCCTCGGTTCGCGTGCAAGAGACCGCGTGTCAGTTTTCAACATCTTGGCCGATTGCCATACAGCCGATCAAGTTAACGGGGCTCAATCTACAAGCGCTGAGCAGAAGTCGCTCAACACTCACACTTGAACTCGAGATGTTAGGCCAGCCACTCAATCAGTGGACGGGTCATTCGCTTGCACTGTACTTGTCGGGGCCTTACCCCGAGGCCGCTACCCTGTTGATGGCGTTCAGGCAGCACCTCAGGCAGGTCTCTGTGCGTAGCGCGGGGCAAACAGACGATCAACCACTGGCGCTCACATTCAATGGCTTAGACGCCTCGCAGCATCTGTTCGCGACTAATCGATCAATTGCGCCGCACCTGCAATGGATTCGTGAAGTCTTAGCATTTCCAGAGCGAGCTTTCTTTATTCAACTTCAAGGCTTCGAAAGTTGGAGCACGCGCGGCAGCGGTCGAGAATTTGTCATTGAGTTCGAGCTAGAGCTACCGACGGCAAAGTTGCCTAAGCCAGCCTTGTCACACTTCACGCTCAATGCCGTACCGGCGGTTAATCTGTTTGAAGCCTTTGCGAATCCCATCGAGGTGACGCATTTAAAAGAAAGTTACAGGCTTGAGCCGATGGGTTACGAACCCGGTCGAGCAGTTGTGCACGACGTACTCAGCGTGACGGGCCGTGTACAGGGGCAATCAGAAGAAAAATATTACAGGCCCACGACCGATCTACTGGTTGAAGATGATGCGCTGAAGTATCAGGTCATCGCTAGTGATAGCGTCAAGCGTAGTGCGTTTGAGCAGCATATACGTCTGCCATTTAATAGGCAGCTCGACCTCGCGAGACGTGAAACTTTATCCATCAAGGTGCGCTGCACCAACGGCCGCTTGCCAGAAAGTCTACGACTTGGTGATATTTCGTTGCGCACAACCGAATCACCCGAAAAGGTCACAGTCACAAACGTAACTTTGCCAACCGGTTGGTCGTTGCCCGCGCTCGGCGTTGACGCCATGTGGAAAGTTGTCGCCCATGCGCGCTTAAATCTGCAGGCCTTTGCTGAAATCGAAACTCTCAAGGAAATGTTGTCCGTTTATCTGCCAGAGGGCGGAGGTGACCCAGGGCGACTGACCGCAGCGCGACGCCGCATTGCCGGTATCGAAGAGGTGACCTTGAGCAGCGATTCTCGCCTTGTGCGCGGCAGTCTTGTGCGGGGCTATGTTGTTCGCCTAAAACTTAGACTTGACTATTACGCGAGCGCCGGCGACTTAATGTTA
Source organism: Bordetella parapertussis (assembly GCA_945911685.1). Lineage (GTDB taxonomy): Bacteria > Pseudomonadota > Gammaproteobacteria > Burkholderiales > Burkholderiaceae_B > Zwartia > Zwartia parapertussis_K. Next base: position 41,499 of record CAMEAW010000002.1, on the reverse strand, counting down.
TTTGGTGAGCTACTTTCACCATTTTTTGCTGGACTCGTAGGATTAAATTCTTTTATCACACTTGTGGTGGCAGACCCTGTAAGCGGAGAGCAGTTCGAATGGCCCACGTTGCTGGCACCGGACTTGATGCTGTAAAAGCATTTTTTAGTAAAAATTACGCACAACTGGATTTTTTTCAGATGGCGCGTTTGTTGTCGCACGCGCTGCAACAAGAGGCCCTCGCGCAAGGTCTTGAGGTCTCGCCCGAAGAGTGGGAGTCGCGTCTGGCCGCCATGCTCAGAGTTCGCCCCACCTTGTCCCTAGCTTTTCCAGAGCATGACCTCTCCAGTATTGAAACGCGCAGCGACGGGAAAATTCAAGTCGAGGCAGGTTTTTTCGGTCTGTACGGGGTGACTTCGCCGTTACCATATTTTTACACTGAAGGCTTGATGCAGGCCAGCCAACAAGGGCGAACCAGCGCGCGTGGCTTATTAGATATATTTCACTATGCGGCCTATCCCTTGTTGATCAAAGCGTGGACTCGGCACCGTAATTTGACCGGTTTGCAGGCAGGTTTAACCGAGCGGCAACTGACCCGGCAGACCAGCTGGGTCGGGTTGGTCGGACACGCCTCGCGTAAACGGTTTGATCAATGGCCGCGAATCGTACATCTTGCGCCCTTGTTAGCGACAGCGCATCGCTCAGCGAGTGGGCTGCAGGCACTTGTAAACTGCGTTGTGCGTTCTGGCGCGACCAAAGTGTATCCGTGTGTGCCCACGCGAATGCGGGTTCCGACGAAAGCGCGGTTATCCTTGGGTCGCGCCTCTCACCAGTTAGGGAGCCAGGCTGTTTTAGGCGACACCCTGAGCGATCGTCGAAACAATGTATCAATCGTTTTGCAAGGCCAGACGGATGTTGACATTGAAGCTGTTGTGCCTGGCGGAAAACTCTATCCCCTGTTGACACAGTCGTTGCAACTCTTTGCACTAGATAATTTACGGATTCGCTTTAAAGTTGAACGCCAACCAACCCCTAAACCCTTAGGTACGGCGAAATTAGGACTGGGTGCTTCTCTTGGGCACGCACGTCAAACGGGTAGTTTTTCATATTTTGTTAATTAATCCAGGCTGCGGTGATGCACCGACTGGTTGTCGAGTCGTTCTAAGGAGAGAGCAATGCAGGTAGTTGATTTCGCACCACTAGTCAGCAGACTGAACACGAGTTGCCGTGGCGCACTCGAAAACGCTGCCGGTACTTGTTTAAGCCGCACGCATTATGAGATTACTGTCGAGCATTTGATGGCCCGACTGCTTGAAGATCCCATGGGCGATATTCAGCTGATTCTCAAACAAGCAGGAATCGATCCTGGACGTGTCATGCGAGCGTTGGATCAAACCATCGAGTCTTTTAAAACAGGCAATGGCGGTAAGCCCCAATTTTCACCCTTGCTTCCCGAACTATTTGCTGACGGCTGGTTGATTGCCTCAGTTGAATTATTTGAAAATCGCATTCGCTCGGGTGCACTGTTTGCTGCCTTTGTCTCGCGCTTGTCTTTCTATGGCATCGACTCGTACACCAAATTGCTTGACGGTTTAAACAAAGAAAAAGTGATGGGGCTCTTAGGTCAAGTCGCTGCAACGTCGCGTGAAGCCGGTGAATCGGGGCCGATGGGCAATGAGACTGGTTCTGGCGCAGGCGCCGCGGCGCAAGGCGATAAAGCAGGGAGCGCCTTGCAAAGATTTTGCGAAGACTTTACAGCCAAGGCTCGCGCGGGCAAGATCGATCCTGTGTTCGGGCGTGATCCTGAAATCCGTCAGATGGTTGATATTTTGGCGCGTCGTCGCAAAAACAACCCGATTTGTGTGGGAGACCCTGGCGTCGGCAAAACAGCTGTTATTGAGGGTTTGGCCGTACGCGTCATCGAAGGTGATGTCCCTGACATTCTCAAAGACGTCACGATTTTAGGTCTGGATATGGGGGCGTTAGAGGCTGGCGCTGGCGTCAAAGGTGAGTTTGAAAATCGCTTGCGTGGCGTGATCAACGAAATCAAGGCCTCGACCAAGCCGATCTTATTATTTATTGATGAGGCACATACGCTGATTGGCGCCGGTGGCGCTGCAGGCACCAACGATGCCGCGAATCTTCTGAAGCCTGCGCTCGCACGCGGCGAGTTACGTACGATTGCGGCAACGACCTGGAGCGAATACAAAAAATATTTTGAAAAAGATCCTGCACTCGCGCGCCGCTTTGAGTTGGTGAAACTCGACGAGCCCTCGGTCGAAATGACCGTACAGATTTTGCGTGGATTGAAATCTCGCTACGAAGAAGTGCACCAAGTGATTGTGCGCGACGATGCTTTGCATGCGGCGGCCGAATTGTCGCATCGTTATATTACGGGTCGACAGTTACCCGACAAAGCCATCGATCTTTTCGATACGGCTTGCGCGCGCATCAAAGTGAACTTGTCTTCAAAGCCAGATTTTATTGAAGACCGCGAGCGCAAATTGCAAATGCTTGAGCGCGAAAAACTGGGTTTGTTGCGTGACCAAGATAACGGTGTCGGTGTTGATCTTGAGCGCTTAACGGCAATTGCTAAAGAACAAGAGGGTATCGCGGATACGCTAGCGGGGTTGCAGGCACGCTTCGATAAAGAGCTTCACGCTGCTCGTACTGTCGTGAGTTTGCGTCAAGAGCGTGCGCAGCTCAAAAAGGCTCAAGCGCAAGCTAACGCCAGCGCCTTGGGTACGGCTGCGGTACCCGCTGCAACCACACCTGGCGCGTCCGCAGCACCCGCGAGCACCTCTGATGGTGCGGCCGCGGCGGATGCGACGCCCACAGCGAATGAGCAAACTGCAGCGCCGCGCACGCTTGAGAAAGTCGAGCAAGAGGTTCGTACAGCTGAGGCCGTCCTCGCAGAACTTCAAAGCAAAGAAAAACTCGTCTTTATCGAGGTGGCGCCCGACACCATCGCAAAGGTCGTCTCAGACCGTACTGGCGTGCCTTTAGGCAAAATGATGCGTGACCACGCTGCGAGCGCCTTAGCGCTTGAACAGTCTTTAGAGGCCAGAATTAAAGGCCAAGATCATGCGATAGCCGCCATCTCTGAAGTGCTCAAGTCGGCGAGCTCAGGCTTACGCGATCCAGACCAACCGATGGGTGTGTTTCTGCTTGCGGGCCCCTCGGGCACCGGAAAAACCGAAACCGCACTGTCAGTGGCGGACATGATGTTTGGTGGCGAGCAGTCGATTGTCACCATCAACATGAGTGAGTTTCAAGAGAAGCACACAGTAAGCCGCTTAGTGGGTTCGCCCCCAGGCTACGTTGGGTATGGTGAGGGCGGTGTGCTTACCGAAGCGGTACGTCAGCGCCCCTACACCGTTGTGCTGCTTGATGAAGTTGAAAAAGCGCACCTCGATGTGGTGAATTTGTTTTATCAAGTGTTTGACAAGGGCATTTTGTCTGACGGTGAAGGGCGCGAAATCAACTTCAGAAATACAGTTGTGTTTTTGACTTCGAATCTGGCGCTCGATGTCATCACTGAATTGTGCTCTGGAGACGAGCGTCCTGATCCTGCGGTCGTGATGGCGGCGGTGCGTCCCATCTTGTCTAATCACTTCAAGCCTGCGTTGCTGGCGCGTATGACGGTGATCCCGTTCTATACCCTGCCCAAAGATGCGCTGCGTGGCATTGTTGATCTCAAGCTTAAGAAAGTCATCAACAGAATGGCAGCCAACAACAAGATTGCGCTTGAAATTACAACCCCTGCACGGGACGCCATTACAGCGCGTTGTACCGAAGTTGAAACGGGTGCACGTAACATCGACTTTATCCTTAAGGGAACGGTTTTGCCTCTACTTTCAAATAGTTTGCTCGAAAGCATGGCAAAAAATACCAATCCTGCGAAGGCAAAGTTGGATGTTGATGCTGCCGGCGAATTCGTCGCGACTTTTTCTTAAGGACGAGACATGGCAGACAAGTGCGCGTGGGTGATTGCGTGGGGTGAGGGGGTTGATCCGGCCGCACAGCTCATTGCAGGCGCAGCTCGACAATACGGCCTGAATGTGAAGGGGCAGCACTGGCCCGAAAAAGAAAAGCAGGCGTGGCTGGCCTCGGCCAAAGAGGCGGCCGATGCACAGGCTGCGGTCATCCTTCTTGTGACGACCCATGCCGTATACGCTCAACCCGAGAATCGACGCGCTTTGGCGTTGTTTCGGTTGTTGTTGCAAAGTTTGTTAAATCGCCAAGTCGACGGTGTGGTGTTGCTACAAGGCGCGCCGCCCACTGAGCTGCCTGCTGAGTTGTTTGGTACCGCGGTGTTGGGTGACTGGATGGTGGTGGGGCCGACTGACAAGTGGGTAGCGCGCGCTGTTGCCCGCGCGCACGCACCCGCCAAATCATCGCTGCCCTTACGACTTTCGGTTTATGCTGAAGAGCGCCTAGGCGTTTGGCTTGAGTTGCGTCCTCATAGGGCCGAGCCGTTGCAAGGTTTTATCGCTGGGGTGTCAGGCACAGGAGCCGACATCACCTTTCACGCCGTTGGTCTAAGTGGCCGCTTGCCTGATAAGTCGGTGAACGAGTATGAGCTGCGTGGGCTCAAGTTTGAGACTGAGGGGGTGGCGTTTAACGCCTGGGGCTTACAAAATACGATCGCGCCAGAACAAAGTTACTTTATTCGTTTAGAGGGTGAGCCCGACGTATTAGCGTTCGGCGCTTTACCTGGCGGCGAAATCTCGGAGCTTGAATTTGTGAGATTGGCTTGAAGTTGTTGCGGCGACTCGTTGGACGGCGGTTGCCAATGCAAGTGACCAAACTTTTCTTGGATAGAACATGGCCGACTCAACGCTAGGCTGGTATGCATTTAATCCTGTTACTTCGCAACAGACTGATTTTCAAGTGGCCGCGTTTGACGGCTTTGAGCGCTTGGGGGGCGCCTACTGTTTTGATATTGACTTAGTTTCGCCCAACTTTGATTTAGATCTATCGGAGTTCGTTGGTACGCCGGCAGCTTTGAGTATGCAGCCATGGAACGGAGCGTTAAGGTTTTTTCATGGGGTCGTAACGGCTGCCGAGATGGTGCACGCTGTTGCCGAGGATAAAGCGTTGTACCGCATGCGTCTTGAGCCTCGCTTGTCGATGCTGCGCCAGACAGTCTTGAACCTGGCGTATCTTGATTCGGTCAACGGACTCGCGCTGTCCGATCTTGTGCAGCAGGTGCTGAATCGACAGGGGCTTGAGCTCGGGCAAGACTACCAACTGCAGTTGGGTACGCCGATCACGCGTCGCAGCTTTGTGATGCAATATCGTGAAACCGATTTAGATTTCTTGACACGATGGCTAGAGTTTGAGGGCGCTTTTTATTACTTTATTCAAGGCGACGCGCAGGGCCAAGAGTCGATCGTTTTTATTGATGATATTTCGGCATTGCCGCCGAACACGCTCGATTTGAAATATCGACCCGGTGGCGGTATCAGCATGGATCAGTACGCGAGCTCGTTGACAAAGTTAGGCGAAGCCCGCAAGGCGATCACCCAGACGGTTGCCTTGCTAAATTACGACTACCGACACGCGCAAGATCTAGTCGAGATCACGAGCGATGTGCAGTCGCCGTCATGGGGCCAGGTTTTTAATTATGGTGACGATCTGCGCAATAACGATCAGGCTAATTCTTATGCGGGGCTGCGTGCGCAAGCGCTCGATGCGCAGGCTCAAGTTTTTCGGGGCGAGACCTTTGCCTCTGGCCTGACGGTTGGAGCGACTATTTCGGTGACAGGCCATCCTCGACAGGCCTTCAATAGCAATTTTATGGTCACACAAGTCCGTCATCGAGGGACGCAGGCAGGGTTTGGCGTTTCTGTGCCCGATGCGGTTGGGCGGCCTAGTGATCAAAACTACTACTTTGCTGAGTTCGAAGCGATTGTGGCTCAGACGCCCTTTCGGCTTCAGTTACAGACTCCACGACCTAAGGTTTCTGGTTACTTGCCTGCCCAAGTTGACTCTGATGATGGGCAGACTGCAGCGCTTGATCAATATGGGCGCTATAAGGTACAGCTTTTGTACGACGCTGCTTCGCACGATACGATGAAAGGATCGGCATGGGTGCGTTTGGCTGCGCCCTATCAGGGGCCCGGTCAGACCGGAGACACGGGAATTCATTTTCCGCTCTCGCTCGGGACAGAGGTTATGCTCGCGTTCATGGACGGGGATCCCGATCAACCGGTGATTGTTGGAGTGTTGAATAACTCTTTGTATCCCTCAACGGTGAACAATGCGAACAATACAGTGAACCGTATCGTGAGTCGGCTTGGCAACGAATTGCACATGGACGACACGGTTCAAACGCCGGGGATACGTATGCAGACGCCGAATGGTAGCGGCGCGGTACTGTTGGGAGCCTTTGGAGGACAATTTGGGCGAGATTCTACGAGCGGTAATCAAAATAGTCGTTGAATCAAAAGAAAGTGAGAGGCGATTGCAATGTTTGCAAATAATATGATGGTCATGAACTTGGGGTTTCCGGACGTCTGTCTAGAAGGCCCTGTTCCAATACCATTTCCTAACATCTCAGAAACTGAAATGGCGCTGCCTACCGCGCCAAATATTTTGGTTGAATACACACCCATCCAGACAGTCTTATCCTGGGTTGTGATGTCAGAGGGTGATATTGGTTTAGGGGTTGCCAGTGGCATGTGCATGGGACCCACGATACCGCTTATGGGTTCATTTACCGTGTTGTCTGAAGCGATGCCTACAACGCGTATGACCAGCATGAATTTGCAAAATCTGTCTAACGCCCCCGGAATGTCTTTGGTGCCTGGGCAATTTACTCTTTTATTACTTGCGCCTTGAGGCGTTGGTTCACTTGATTCTGGGTGCATCTCAATATGAACTTTTCTAAACCTATTTACTGGCGGCAAGGTATTTTTTTACAGCCACAGCATTTCCAGTACGGCGACGCCTACCAAGAAGATGCGAGGGCAAGACTGCTCAAATACACGCATCTACAAGGTGGTGGCGTTGTTTCAGCGATCCTTTCTGACAGTCGGCTCGAGGCTGGTTTTTTGGCGTGTAGCGATCTGCAGGCTTTGATGCCTGATGGCCAATGGGTAGACATTCGACTAAACGCTCGGCTGGCTGATCGTGATGTCCGTGCGCTAAAAGGTTTGGATGGTGTGTACCCGGTCGCGGTGGGGCTGTTGAAGCTGAGCCCCGGCCAGCCCGCGGTGTCCGCGAATGGTTTAGATGGTCGCTTTGAAACAGTCGAATATAGCGAAGAACTACCTGATCTGTTTGACGACACGCCGGATTTAGAAATAGACAGGTTGTGGTTTAAGTTGCGTTATCTGGTGGGCGACGAGGTACAGGCGGCGCAAGGCATGACGGTGTTGCCTGTGGCGCGTCTGACGGTCGAGGCCGGTGTGCTGAGCTTCGATGCCCACTATGCACCGGCGGCTTTGGTCGTGGACGAAGCCTCTGTGCTCGCCAAACGGATTCGGTCGATTGCTGACGCGCTCGAGGCGCGGAGCGCTCGGTTAGCCGAAATGACGCGGCCGTGGCGGATGGATGGCGAACCGGTTGATCCAGCTTGGTTGCGAGATCGGATGGTGCACGCGGAGGTCAGTCAGGCGCTCGCTGAACTTGAGCATCGCGCGCGGGTGCAGCTGCCGCCAGAAAGGCTGTTTGAGTCCTTGCTCGTCTTGTGTAGACGGTTGTCAGCGGTCGGTGGGATCAAGTGCCCCAATCTGCCTTTTTGGGACCGCGACAATTCGTATTATTCCTTTGACCGTCTTGGGGATATTGCCGTGGGATTGCTCGAGCAATTACGCAGCGGGCCCGATAGTGTTTCATTATTTAAATTGCGCGAGGGCTGGCTTGAGGCGCAGGTGCCCTCTGCAGCGCGCGTGGGTGAGCATTCTGTTTATCTCGTTTTGCAGCAGGTGAGCGAAATGCATTTATTGCAGGCGTCCCCCGCTAAGCTAGCCTCTCTGACCCGAATTGAAACCGTAGTCAGTCGTGCCTTGCCTGGTGTAGTTCTGACCCGAGTTGAACGCGTCCCTTATGGGTTAGGTGATGGCACCGACACGGCGGTATGGCGTGTGGATACAAGCGACGCGATCTGGAAAGAGGCCAATACCAGCGGTACAGTTTGTTTGCACTGGCTAGGGCTGCCAAAAAACGCGCGGGCGATGTTGGTCTATTTTCGAGCATAATGTCTCCGCGTACAACAATGAATGAGGATCTGAGAATGTCTCGGTCAATGCAGCGAGAGGGGCCTTGGGTAAGAGTGTGTCGGGGTGCATTTCTGGGGCTGGCGCTCGTATGGGCGCTATCGGGCTGCTCCTCGGTCAACTCGATGCTTGGCGGCAATAGCTCAAAAGAGGCGCTCGCTGACCTCAAGTACACCGCCGATCCTCGAGGCCTGCGGATGGACATCCACGCAGGCAAAAATCTAAATTCAGTGAGCGGTACACCCCACACAGTTGCATTGGCTGTGATACAGGGCAATAACCCTAAGGCAATTCTTAAGCTCTCGACCAATGCGGCCGAACTTGATCAGCTGCTTTCCGGCGTGCCCTCTACGGATCCAGCGATTCTCTCGGTAGATCGCTTCGTGGTCCAGCCAGGCGCCATCGATTCGCTCGTGTTAGCGCGTCGTCAAGAGGCACAAGTTGTTTTGGTGTACGCCGGTTACTACAACTCGCCTGTGACACAGCGGGCCCGAATGCTCGAAGTGCCCATTTTTGTCGGTCAGTCAGGTATTTTTGTAAAGACGCACACGGCGGCTCCGGCGGCCATGCACATATCGTTGGTGCTCTCTGAGGTGATGATCGAAGAGTTCAGTTTGCTCGGGCCAACCCCCTTTGTTTTTCCAAATCCCGATAACAGCATGTTGAAAGGTGGGCGCCCAGTCGTGGATCCGACGGGTGATAAGGTGTTGCAATTATGAGTACCCGTGAACTAGGGCTCTATCATCAGCGGGCGCAATTTTGCCAGCCCTATGTTGAATTTATGACGCAAGTGGTGACGCTGCTGGGTGCCCGTAAACTCAGCCCAAGTGCCTTGAGTGCGCAATTGCGTCGACAGATCGATCGAGTCAAGGCCTATAGCCTTGAAGCGCGCCATGCCCCCGCTGCAGTGGATGAGGCCATCTTCGCTGTGTGTGCCTGGGCAGATGAGCAGATCATGAATGCGCAATGGGAGGGCGTATCTGAAGGGTGGTCTCAAACGCTGTTGCAGATGGACTACTTTAAAACCAATCTTGCGGGTGAGCTGTTTTTTGAACGTTTAGATAGCTTGTCTGACGAGGCATTACCTGCGCAAAGCGTGTATGCGTTGTGCTTAGCCAATGGCTTTAAAGGGAAGTATGTCTTTAACCTGTCGGTTCAAGAGCTCGAGCTACGTCGCCAAGAGGCGATGAATAACGCTTTGATTGAGGTTGGGCTGATTCATCCCGAGGCGCAGACGTTTCCTAGTATTACAGAACTGTCGAGTCAACAAGCAGAGCCGGTGCGAGATTGGCGTCGCTATTTGCCAGTTGGCGTATCCCTGCTTTTTCTTGTTTTATTGGCGATTATTCTAAATAGCCTGTTGCAACTAAACATCGCTTTGGTCTTGGCAAGATGGCTTTGAGTATAAATAAACAAAAAAATCAGCTAGTTAGGGCTTTAATCTGATACAGTTTCTAGCATCGAAATAGTCTTCGCGGCGTTCGCACGCACTGATGCTTAAAAAAATACTCAATTTTTTACTAATCACCTTATTGCTGACTGTCCTGTTGGCGGTGGGTTGGGCATTCCAGATTTTGCTGGGCTGGCCGGCGGGCAGTATGTGGCTTTGGCCAGTCGTACCCGTGGTGCTGTGGCTTACGGTGACGATGGCGCGTCGCTATTACGTGCGCTACAGAGCGCAGCGCAGATTACGAACCCGACCACAGCAAGAGCAGGCGCAAGCGCCCGACGAAGAGTGGGTTGCGCAAGTACGTTCATTTATGTCTGTCACGCAAGGTCTTGAGAAAAGTCCGCTCGGCGATCATCGCGTGCATTTTGTTTTAGGTCTGAGCGGTTCTGGAAAGAGCACCTTATTGCAACAAGCAGCCTCCGGCAGCTATTTGGATCGGTCTTTAGCTGGCGACGCACTCACCCCAACACAGTCTTGTCAGCTCTCATTTTTGTCCACCGGCATTGCGATTGAAATTTCCGGGCAGCATATTGATCCTGATCAAGATGCAGTGATGTGCGATACGGGTTGGAAAAAGTTGCTGAGCAGTATGGTCGCCGACATCATCCCCTCACAGTGCGCGGGGGTGATTGTCTGTTTGAGCGCCGAGCAACTGAAAACACAATTGACAGGCCATACGCACGCAGGTTTGCAGTTGGCACGACAGCGCATCAACGATCTGATGGAGCTCGCTCAATGTCGTCTGCCCGTGTATGTCATGTTGACGCATGCCGATGAGCTTGACGGGGTCGAGCAACTGCTTTCGCACTTACCCGCAGAGTTGCTGACTCAACCCGCTGGGGCGTTGTTGCCGTATCGGTCTGCGTTGGCAACGGGCTATGTGCGTCGCTCAATCGACGAGCTCGCGAGATATATGCCATGGCTCGCGCTACGTGCGACCACGCAGGGTGGGCGGGCAGCGCAATCTGGACTGCTTGCTGCACGCGATATTCGCAATTTACAGGCGCCGCTTGAAACTGCGCTGATGGCGTTGTTTGGCACCTCTGCCTATCATGAGCCACCTCTTTATCGTGGTTTATTTTTGTCGGGGCGATCAGCGCAAACAGGTCGTGCCGGCACAACCATGCGCCCCGAGGATGGTGGCTTGGTATTTGGCCCCGGTGTCTTCGAACAGGTGTTGAGTTATGACCGTGCCTTTCAGCCCTTATCGACCTACGAAAAACTTCGAAAGCAACGCACACGCCTGACTTGGACGGGTTATTACGCTGCGGTAAGTTTGACCGCTATATGGCTGGTGTGCGGCTATATCAACGAAGTAACGCAGTTAGAGGCGTTAGGTCAATTCAAATTAGCCAAAGTCTCGCAAGGGGACACGGCTGAAAAATATGCAAAAAACATTTTATCGACTAAGCCGCAGATAGACTGGTTTAACGCGCAGGCCGATAACAGCTGGAACTTTCTTTTGCCCTTTTCTAATCTCTCTGATGCGTTAGAAGACGAGTTAAAGAATAACTTCGTGCAGCTCTATCATCGCTATCAAATCGATATTATTGATCAGCGGTTTTTTGCGGCATTTAACTCAACGATGAAAGACTCTGGTCTGTTTCACGGCATGGCCATTGACTACATGATCCATCGAATCTCTTTGACGGTAGCTGCGAGCCAGCATGAGTCAATGTACAGCTTGCGCGCGATCGAACCGCCGACAGCGAGCGCCAGTAAAGTATTGGTGCCCGAGCTCAGTGAGTTTGACGCGAAAGCGATTGATGCGCTTTACCTTTATTACACAGTTTGGGATACGAATGAAAGCTTGCGTAGACGGCTTGACCAATTAAAAGATGGCCTTTCGAATGTCTCGCAACGAGACCGGAGTTTGTCTTGGTTGTTTGATTGGGTGATCAACCAGCCCGGCGTGAGTGATGTGAATTTAAGTGATTACTGGAACCCAACCGGCCAGCCCTCTGCAATCAAGGTCAGTGGCGCCTACTCCTTGGTGGGATATCAGAAAATTGCCGACTTCATGACTAGAGTGAACGCCGTCCAGGCTTTACGAGAGATCTACCAGTCAAAAGAAGTGGCCTTCTGGGAAAACTACAATATCCAGCGCGAAGTCGCTTGGAAAAACTTTTTGTTGCAGTTTCCAAACGGACGAGACTTGCTTAAAACAGAAACGGACTGGGTCGACTTACTGACGACTTTCAATAGCCAATCGAGCCCTTTCGTTCGGATTGAAGAGCGTCTACTGCAAGAGTTTCCAGAAGGCAAGCAACTCGGACGCCCAAATTGGATTGCATCGGTCGATGTCTTAAGATCCATGCGCAAGGCGGCTTCTAATACGTCTATTATTGGCAGTATTGCAAGCAAGCTTGATACGGTGCAGTCCTCTGCGCCGCTCTTGCTGTCCGCGCAAAGTGGGCGAGCGGCGGTATCTTCTGCGACGGTGCAAACCGAAAAAAATCTAATGAATTCCGGCAAGTTATACGGTGTTACTAATCAGGCGTTAACCAAGGCCGTGAGTGACGCAGTTTCGGCACCCGGCAAGGCAGCGGCGTTAGCCAGCGACTTCAGTGTGCTAGGTCGCGATCCGACGGTCAAGGACTCTAGTTTGCGCGATGCGTTTAACGCAATGAAGCGTTTGCAAGACTCCTTGGGTGCTCGGGATCAACCCGCTAACGAGCCCGTCTGGGCGTTGTTGCGCGGCGAACTCGTCACTACGGCGGCGTACGCATACTTGAACGCAGCTTGCACGATGCAGGCTGAATGGGAGAGTCAGGTGTTGGCGGCGACGCAGTCGGCACCTGATGATGTCGCGTTTTACGACAAAGTCATGGGTTCTGATGGCGTGCTGTGGCCCTATTTGGATAAGACGGCCAAACCTTTTTTGATTCAAAGTGCAACGGGGTATGCCAAAGCGTCTTCTTTTAACTGGAGCGTTCCTTGGGAGCCTGAATTTTTAACGTTTATCAATCGGGTTGCTGCTGAAAAGCGGGCCCGTGATGCAGCGACAAAAAAGGCTGAGCTACAGGCCAAGCTCGATGAGACGCGCGCGGCAGCCAGGAGTAAATTTATTGATGCCAGGCTGGCCCAAATTGATACGGACGCGGCGAAGTTCAATCAAACAGCTTTCAATGTTTCGATTGCATCGTTTCCCTTAAAAGCTAATATGGATGCAACCATTCAGCCCTATGGCGCAGGGCTGACACTTAATTGCGCCAAGGCACCACAACGACTGACCCAACTGAACTTCTCGACCTCACAGGTGTTTAACTGGGGCGCAACCACTTGCGGCGACAGCGAGTTAAAAATATTTGTGGACAACATGACCTTAATCGCGCGTTGGAGTGGCGAGTTTGGTTTTGAACGGTTTTTACGCGACTTTAGGGATGGGAGAAAGTCCTTTGTTCCAGCAGATTTTCCTGATCAGCGAGAGGCGCTTGCTGCCCTAGGCATTAAGAAAATTGATGTTGTGTTTAAGATATCGGATGGTGCAGTGTTGCAAGAGGCTGTTGCTAAGTACGAGTCAGAGGCCGCTGAGCGAAGCGCGCTCGCCTCTGAAAAGCTTGCTTTAGAGCAGGCGCAAGCAGCGCGTACCGAGAAAAACCTCACTAGTCAGATCAACGGGCTATCTTCAAAGTCAGAGAAACCCGTGCTACCCTCAAAATCTGTCACTTGTACGCTCTGAGGCTTGTTTATGGCAATCGATTTTGAGGCACTGTTGTTGCCTATCTCTTCTGAAGCCCCGGGCGGTGTCGAACCGCGCGACACACCGCAATATGAGGCGGTTTTTGCCGAGGTTGAGCGCTTAACAAGCCCTTCGGCCGATCGTCAGCCTGATTGGCCCAAGATTGAAGCCCAATCCACTGAATTGTTAAAAACTGTCTCAAAAGATTTTATGGTGGCGTCATGGCTGTCGGCTGCTTGGGTTGAAAAATCTGGGGTCGAGGGCTTGTCGGCTGGTCTGGGTTTATTCGCAGGCTTGCTAAAAACGTATTGGAATACTGGCTTTCCACCTGTCAAGAGATTGCGTGGACGTCGCAACGCCGTGATCTGGTGGACGGATCGGGTCGCTGCGTGGCTGGGCAACACAACACCCCCAGCGTTATCCCTTGAGGCGCACACTTTATTGGTTGAGCGCATTCAAGCGATCGACAGCACGTTTGCTGAAGTGGATCCTGAGGCACCTTCGCTGAACGAACTGATCAATCTGATTAAGAGGCTTGAGGTCATTGAGCCGGTTGCTGCGCCAGACGCAGTGACGAACGCCTCAGCCCCAGCACAGACTCAACAGACAGCTTCTGGGTCTGCTGCGGTTGGGTCGAACGCGATGGCGAGCGCTAAGAATACGAGCGCCGTAGCGACAACCACCACAGCAACAGGTCTGCAACTCGGCAACTTAAGCAAGGTCGCAAATCTCGACGACTTAGTGACAGCCTTAACCTCAGCATTCAGTTTTTTGGGGGATGCCAGTCAAAAGCTTGCGGAGCTCGACCCCAACAATCCACTGGCGATTGGCTTGAGTCGCTTTGGTGCGCGCGGCGCGTTGTTAAGTTTGCCGCAGGTGCAAGGGCAAGCCACGCTCATTGCACCGCCGGCTATGGCCGAGGTACAGTCGTTTGAAGCGGTTTGTGCTGCGGGCAACCCTCAAGGGGTGGCGAGTTTTTGCGAAGGGCGCGTGGCAACCTATCCCTTTTGGTTAGATCTTGATCGACAGTCGGCGCTAGCCTATGGTGCTATGGGGCCGGAAGCTGCCACGATGCGATCGGCCGTGATTGATGGGGCATTGGCCTTTGTGAAACGTTTGCCAGGCATCGAACGACTGACTTTTTCGGATGGCACGCCCTTTGCCGATGAGGCCACGCAGGCGTGGCTTGCAACCTGTCAGGCCGAGCGGATGGGTGGCGGTGTAACGGACAAATTTTCTGAAGCAAAAAAACAGGCGAACGAAAGTTTAGGCTCTGGCGACTCTGACGCGGCTGTTACAGCGCTGCAAGATTTTCTTTCGAATACACGCTCGGGCCGAGATCAGTTTCGCGCACGGGTCGCTTTGGCTGAACTGGCATTAGGTTTGAAAAAAGACCTAGATGTGCAGCCCTTGATTGACCCGTTGTTGGATGAGTGCGAGCGCTTAAACCTGATGTACTGGGAGCCAGAGCTTGCTTTACTGGCCTGGCGTTTGAAGCTGCGTGCCGCGCGCGCGATTGCCAAACAATTAGAAGATACTCAAGACCCTGAAAAAATAGCAGCGAGCCAACGCGTTGTGCAACTCGCGCTGAAAAAAGTCTCTGTGCTTGATTTCGGTGAGGCGATGCGCCAAGTGTAGTGGGCCTCAAATAGGCAGATCACACGGCCCTTCGGGCTGAGGTATTCTCTGACGCAAGGCTGAAGTCGTCGGGCCAAGTGTCAGGTAGACTAGGTTTTGTTCTAGAACAGCTTCACGGAGCCCTTAGCCATGAGTACAGTGCCCTCTAAACCACGCGTTGCCCTAATCGGCACCGGCGGAACCATCTCTTCACTTGCCGTTGACAGCTTGGATGTGCTTAATTATCCCGATGTCAGTCGCAAAATTAGACCCGCTGAAATTATTGATCGAACGCCAGAACTCGCGCGCTTTGCTGAGCTCGTGCCGATTAACTTTCGTGAAGTGGGTAGCACCGCCATTGGCCCCCCAGACTGGCTTGAATTACTCCAGCTGATTCATGCCACAGAGGCTCAGGATGGAGGCTTTGACGGCTATGTCATTTTGCACGGCACATCAACGCTTGAAGAGACCGCGTATTTTTTGAATCTCACGTTGAAAATCAAGCCGACTGTTGTGCTGGTAGGCGCGCAACGCCCGCCTAGCGCTGTCAGTTCAGAAGGCCCAATGAATCTGATTGCAGCGGTTCGCACAGCGATCGATCCAAAAACCCGAGGGTTGGGTGTGTTGGTGGTGTTAAACGACGAGATTCAAGCTGCCCGCGAAGTGACCAAGGTGTCAACCTATCGCGTGAACACATTTAGAACGCCAGACTTTGGCGTCCTGGGGCAGGTCGACGGGGATCAAGTCGTCATCTATCGACACCCAGTACGACAGCATACGCTTGGCACGGTGTTTGATGTCGCGGGCTTAAAGGCGTTACCACGCGTTGACATCGCTTACGCTTATGCCGGTGCCGATGATGTGGCGATCGAGGCGTACGTGAGCGCGGGCGCGCTTGGTTTGGTGTCGGCGGGTTTGCCGCCTGGTATCCCACCACCTCTGCAAAGCGCCGCTTTTGAGCGTGCAGTGTCTAAGGGTGTCGTCGTGGTGCAGGCAAGTCGTGGCGGTGCGGGTAGGGTCGCACGCAGAAAATATCTGTGCGATCAGCATATTGTTGCTTCTGATAATTTAAACGCACAAAAATGCCGGATCTTGCTGATGCTGGCGTTAACCATGACGCAAGATCCCGAGGTGGTGCAATCTTATTTTGATTTGTATTAGCCAGTCATATCTCGCGTGCTTTCAAGGGTACGGAATAAACGAGTATCAATCAAATAAAAAACGCAGCGACAAGGCTGCGTTTTTATTGAATGATCGTAAGCGACCGCGGATATTTTGTAGTGTTAAGCTGCCAAGGCAAACCTGTTTTCTAAGACGTTACCTAAAACACGCGAAGTGGCAGGGCGGCCTAAGAAGAGGGTGCGCCCAATGATATCGCCGCGCTTGAGATGGTCGCTGTCTGCCTTGACGACATAGCCGCACACCTTTTTGGATTTTTCAATCTTTAGAAAACGATCGCGCCCCGCAACGCGGACGGTGCCCATCATTTTTTCAACAATGAGATCATCCAACTGATTGCTGTGATAGTTTTCAGTTTCGATATTTTTTTTGATGAAACCTAAAAAGCGGTCAACGGCTTCACGCAGAGGCTGATCGGCTCTTTTCTCGTTCATGCTTGAGATGCTTTGGACAGACACGATAACCCCCATGACGACAAAAATTTAATGGACAGAAAGTTTAACACCGCAAACACCTACCGTCAATGTGCGATAGAACCTGATTGACTCTCTGCCATCATGTTTTTTGTAATGATTAGGCAACGAATAAATGAAGTATACACTGCCTGCTATAAAAATCAAACATTTTCAGCTCTAAAAACAGAGTTTTTAAAAAAATATTTTTAAAAAAAATGGATGTATAGCCTAATCATGCAATCAGTAGGCGATTCTTGCAAACCCTAGACTTTTGTCGGCTAACGCTTTAGCAGAATGACGCTAAGCCGGCGTAACAACGGGTGGTTTGGGCTCTTTGACGCGCAAGCGGTGCCAAAGCAAGATCACCGTAAATGCCCCAAAAATAGCGTGTATCAGCCAAACCCCAATCACAAAACGCAATTTGCCATGAATAATCCAGCCTTGCGTGATGTTGATGAGATTCATATAGAGCATTGCAACGAGGCCTGCGATTAATAAATCTCCAGAGCGACCGATACGCGGGTTCACTGCACCCAAGGGGATCGCCATCAAGGCAAGATTTAGGGCGGCGAGCGGCAGAGCCATGCGCCACATGATCTGACCATATGAACTATTTTCTTTGTCGCTAATTAACAGTGACGTTGGTCGTGATCGTCGACTTTCAAGCGTCGTCGCACGCGCTTTTTCAAGCGACTCTTCGGCATTTTTACTTTCAATGCGTACCCCAAAAGCATCAAACTCGGCGAACCGCATTTCCGAGGTGCCTGGCTTGAGATCGTAGCGGTGACCCGCCCCCAAAACTAAAAAGCGATCACCGTTGGCCTCGGCCTCGATTTTTGCTGATGCCGACGTAATCACAGTTAACCAATCTGGATCGATTAGGCGCATAAAAACTTGCCCCAGCGGATTGTCGGTTACGTTAGTAGTCCCTTCAACAAAAAAGACACGGGCACCTTTTTCGGTTTCTAAAAACTGGCCAGGAGTGATTTTTGACAGGTCAGATCGCATTTCGAAACGCGCACGATACTCACCAATCTGCCGATTCGCCCAAGGGGTTGCGTACAGTGTTAAAAATGATATGAGCGCCGCAATCGGTAGGGCAATGCGTAACACAGGGTTGACCCAATTAGCCAGCGAGAGCCCACTAGAAAACCAGACGACCATCTCAGACTCTCGGTAATTTCGTGTCACCGTCGTGAGTACGCCAATAAAAATCGAGACAGTCAAAATGATAGGCAAAGCAGCGATTAGCGTAAAAGTGGCCAAACCAACGACAACGTCCGAGCCAATTCGGCCAGCGGCGGCTTCGCCAAGCAATCGCACCAGTACAACACTGAGCCACACCACAATGAGCGTCGAAAGCACGACACTGAAGTGATTGGCAATTTCAGACACTACGGAGCGTTTAAATAGAGACATTGACCCAGACGCAAAAAAGCGTGCGTTGTTCGATGCAAAAAAGCATCACAAATGAAATTTAGCACACCAGTTGTTTTTGCACGCCCTGCAATAGCGACCCCATAAGTGCAGATCTGCGCCATTCGGATTAAACCGGCGCAGTTGCCCACTACACTATTTACACTTCGCTTTTCAAAAAGGATTTCAAAATGCAATACCGTCAGCTAATGTTGAGTCTATGTCAACGTGTGGGCATGCTTTTATTGGTATGCGCTTCGTCGGTATCTGCGCAGACTTCAGGAGGGCTTTACGCCCCAGATCCGCCACCTGGTTCAACCTATATTCGCTTTCTTGTTGCACAGTCTGACGGACCAGTTGATATCGTAGTCGATGGACGCCCTGGTGCGGCAAAGTTGCCACAGGGCCAAGCTAGCCCGTATTTGATCCTTCCGGGTGGCAAACATTCGATAGAGCTGCGCGCAAGCGGTGCAAGTCAAACGGCCTTAAAGACTGAAATTGAGGTGAGTCAGGGGCGAGCGGCGACCGTCGTTTTTTCGTCTTTGGCGGCGAACTCGAAGCCTTTGTTGCTGACAGACAAGACTGCAGCCAACCAGCTCAAGGCCTTACTCACGCTGTACAACTTGCAAACGGGTGGTCCAGAGCTTGACGTGTTAATTGCCGATGCCAATACAAAGGTGTTAGCGGGTGTTGGGGCGTCGGCCTCGGCCTCTATCGCTGTGAATCCAATTTCGGTGAAACTAGTGGTCGTTAAACGTGGTGAGACCTCGTCGCTCGGTCAAGTCCAACTTTCGATGGTCGCGGGTGGTGCTTACAGTATTTTTGCTTTAAACGATGCGAGTGGAAAACTTCAAGTGTTGTCTTCGCAAAACCGTACTGAACCCTTCACTAAGCGTTAATGGCAGGTGCGTTTGGTAGGTAAGGTTTTAACCCTTTAGAGAAAATTTGCGTCTATGGCTGTAAGAATGAAAGTTTACAAACAGTTTCTTAACGTTGCACTTGGGTCAGTGGTGAGCTTGATAAGTACCGAGTGCGCAGCAAACCCTTTATTTGCGCAAAATGCTCGCCTCGCCTATGTCCAAGACTGCTTGGTCAGTATTTTTGAAAATAGCTCGTTGACAATTCAATATGGTTTTATTGGCGACATCAAAGATGGCAATGGCTTTACAGCTGGTCGCTCGGGTTTCACCTCTAAAACGGGAGACATGCTTGAGCTTTTGCTGGACTACGAGCGATTAGCACCTAATAATCTACTCAAGCGGTACATCGAGCCACTCAAACTAGTCTATGGTACCGCTAATACCGCGAGTATTTCGACCTTAAAACAAGATTGGCCGATCGCTGCAACGCAAGATCCATTATTTAAAGTGGCGCAAGATCGTGTGAATGATCGTCTCTATCGACAGCCTGCACAGCAGGTCGGCCAAGACCTGGGTCTACGGCTTCCAATATCGTATGCGGCAATTTATGAGACTGGGATACAGCATGGTTACGGCGATAATTACGATTCGATTACAAAAATAATCGAACGAGCGACCAAAAAAATTGGCGCAACGCCCAAAGAGGGTATGCCAGAGTTGATCTGGCTCAATGCCTTTCTAGAAGAGCGAGAAAGGGATTTGAGGCAGCCAGAAAACCAAGACTATGCCCCCACCTTTTTGCACGCGGTGGATCGCGTGAGAGCGATCCAAACCATTTTGCGAGATCGCAACTACGATCTGACTAAGCCAATCACGGTGACCGTATACGGCGATACGTTTACATTTTGAAAAACGCGAAACGAGGCTTCAAAAAGAGACTTCGTAAGAATAGTTTCCGGGCTTTAAGGCGGGAAATAAAATCCTGTACCTGAGCGGGTCAAGCTCAACGATTTCGGGTTTAGGCATACCAACCTTGAGTGAGTCAACACGTGGTGGCTTGCCAATACTAGGCGTCATAACGATCAACGCAAACTTGTTGACCGGTTGCTTTCCTGCTACGGTGAGTTCGAGTTCAACGTTTGGGCCTCGCACAACCGTCGTTAAGGCAACCCGAGCACGATCTGACCACCACTGAGCAATCTCGCCGGCTGTGGCGACCCAGAGCACGTCTTGACGCGAAATTAAAGTATCAAAGAATGACGGGAATGCTGATTTAAACGGACTTTGGAGGCCAAAATTTTGACTGTGTACGCTAAGTACACCTAAGGCGCCGTTATTCAGCACCATGTCTAAATCTTGATTGAGCATCTGTAGGATTTTTTTCGGCTCTTGCGGCGACTCAGCCGATTCCTTCGCCAACAGATTGACATCGTCTCGTTGCGTACGTGGCAGTACTACGAGTTCTGTTTGAGTGGCGATGTTGGTCTTGGCAAAAACGGGTAGCCGAGCTTCGCTGCGAGTAGGATCCACGACCTCATACAGAAAAGCATTTTGTACTAAGGCCTCTTCTGTGGTGACGTCGTACTCTTCAAACGGTGGACGAAAACCCGCGATCGGTGTTTGTTTCGGCAACAATTGTTGAATGTCGCGTCGCATCGTGACTAGACGATCGCTTTGGGCTTTTAACGATTGGCCTTTAAAGCCAGTGTGTATGTCGCCATGTAAGCCCAACTCAAAATGAGCAGCTAACTTTGTAAGTACCTCGGGAAACTGTTTCGCGACGGACGTCAATACAAAAAACGTGGCAGGTAGTTTCTTTTCTTTCAGTATATCTGCGAGAACCAGCGCGTTTACAAAGCCCTCTTCAGTATCCATTGAAATCGATTGCGCTGCCTTTTTGGCCTCGGGCCAGACCGCTCGTGCGATGAGAGGCTTACGTTCTAGCCATTGCATTGTCCCGTCTAGCAGTCGGTATAGGGATTGGTCTGTACTGTTCCAAGCGGTTTCAGGAAAACCAAAAACAACAACACGTCCACTGCGTCCAGTCTGATCTTTAAAGAGCACAACACCGTCATCCGGTGCGCTCTCTTTGGCGATGCGATCCCAGTTCAAAAGTCGTACCGCTGCCATTTGCGCGTCTTTGAATCGAATAATCGATTCGCGTAAGCCGCTCAAGGGAAGTCTCTGGCCTGCGGCAATATTTGCTGTAATGGGTGTCTCGCCGCGCACAACCAAGAAGCCCGTTTCTTGGGTGGTGGTCTCACCCGCAAACTCGGCACCCAACCCTTTTAAAAATCCCCAGCCGGTCCATTGCCCGCTTTGATCCCAGGTACCTGTTGCCCAAGTGCTTAGTACAGAACCCCCCGCGGCCTGATGGCTCATGATGGCGCCACGCTCAGCTTGACTCAATGCGACGGCCGAGGCAAGTACAACCGTAGCTGTTGGGTTGTCAGTCAATGCCGTCAAGTCATCTATTTTCTTAAAATTTATGTCACGCGTGCTGAAGTACCTTGTCCATTGGGTCAGTAATTGCTCGTAGTTACCGCCAGACTTTAAAAAATACTGGGTAGTGCTTGGCGAGGCATAAAGCAATACGTCAGGGCGCGCTCGATTTAAAAGTACATTCGCTTTGCTACCAAAGCCTTCTAAATTTTTTAGCAAAGGCAGCGAACTCATGATCGCAAGACCAATACCGATACAAATAGCGAGTAAGAGCAAGAAACTTCGGAGGGGAGACCCCCTTCTGTTTTGCCGCCGGTTATTGGTTGGTAAACTGTCTTTCATGTGCGTTGCGAATTTTTCAAGGTTCTAGCTGATGGTGAAAAAACTTTCGCATCGGAAGCTGTGAGACCACCCTCTGCTGCGCGAGCACCGGTCGTAGGAGAGTATGGCTCTAGAAACATAAGCTCTGTCACGGCGTGCTCGTGCCCATGGACGACGGGTAAGGGGCCGCGTGCCTGCCGGATTTTGAAGGCTACGTACGCGGCGACGCCGACTAAGAGAGTACCAATCGAAATAATCAGAATAATAAGTGCAAAGATCGAAATGAGATCCATTAAAGTCTTCCTAGTCGGCTAAGTTTTCCCCAAGTCATACCGATGCCAAAGCATTCCTCGATAATTGCAAAGACTTTTACAATATCAATGATCACAATGTAAAACATACGAAAGAGCAAGACGTAGAGTGTGAGTTTTATATCTTCTTCTTCAAGAATGATGCAATACAAGGCAGCCACGACATCCAAAATCGTAAGTTGAAGCCACCAAAATAATAGAACCGTCACCAAACCCTGATTAACACCTATGTATATGAAGAAAAGGCTGCCAAACACACTTGAGAAAGGCCATATGATGACCTCAAAAGCCATGTACCACAGCAACAGGAAGTTAGATCCTGAGCGACGTGGGCTCCATAATTGGCTGCTGTGTTTGCGGAGTGCTTGTAGCATTCCGCGTGTCCAACGATAACGCTGTTGGAGTAAATCTAATAATTTTGTTGGGGATTCAACAAAGGCAATCGACTTGGATTCATAGCTGATCCGCCAGCCGCTAATAAGGATTTTTAGCGTGAGATCACAGTCTTCGGCGTAAGTATCACTATCATAGCCGCCGACCTGAGCGAGCACTGATTTACGAAATATACCGATTGGACCAGGCACAATGCTCACCATGTGCATAAATCCCTGTGCCGTGCGCACCATCGCTAAGCCTTCGACGTACTCCAGTGCTTGTAGGTTGGTTAACAAATTATCGCGGTTGAGAACTTTGACGTTGCCAGCGACACCGCCAACTTTGGGATCATCAAAATGCTTCACGGCGTTTAATAAGGCGCGCTTCGAGAGCCTCGTATCGCCGTCCATATTCAAAATGAGATCTCCACGCGCGATGGCAGCACCGGCATTCAATGCCGCGGCCTTACCACCGTTGGTTTTGGTGATCACTCGAATGCGCCCACCGACATCTGCTGCAGCTGTGGCGAGTGCTTTCTGGTACGTATCGTCAGTCGATCCATCATCGACCACAATAATTTCGTAATTTTTATATTCCAACAAAAGTAGATAGTGTAAAGCGCCCTCTATCACCATGCCTTCGTTGTAGGCGGGAACAATGATGGACACCATAGGTAAGGAACTGGGGTCAACCTGTGTTGAGATAAAGTGCTCATTTCCTGTAAAAACTCGAACGAAATGTTCAGAAACTGAGAAAAAGAGTAAGCCCGAGTACCGTAATACCAGTATGAAAAGAAAAAATATGAGATAGAGGGCACCGCCGGTAAGAATGGCACTTTCTAGAATGGGACCGATAGAAAAGCTTGGTGAAGATAAAATCGCACTGTTGCCCAAATAAGCCAGAATGACGACAACCACCAGACTTGTCGCTAACCAGATGTAACGCCACATTGGGTTGTTCACCAGAATTTCTCGATTGTCACTAGAGCTGAGGCATACGAGAAGGTAGGTCCGTATTGCCCGCCAGCGTAGTAATTGAGCTTGACCCCTAAAGCAAAGTCGGGAGTGAGCATGGTGCGTCCCCCCGCAGCTAAGCCCCAGTTACGTGTGCCGTCTCCGTATAGCCGGCCACCTGCTTGTGCTAAGGCATACAAATCGGTCGTTTCATTACTCCACTCTGCTTGTACCCCAACAAAGTAAACACCATAACCATTCATTGGCGACCAATAAAGTGGCGAATAATCTGATTGATTACGCGTTTGAACGCCAACAAAGGGTTTGAAATTCTTACCTAACGGCCTCCAGGCGGGCGTGAACTGAAGATTGCTCATCACGACCGTATTGCCATCACTGACACCAAAGTAGTCAACACGACCTCTGAAATTGCCAAGTTCGTTCGTTTGACTAGACGCGAGTGCCACGTGGTTGGCTGAGAGGTTTGCTTCCTCTGCTCTGGTAGTAAAAGACAGTAGGCCCCAGTTCACCCGGTTAAGAGTCAGTTTGGTTGTGTCAGTCAGCTCAAGGTGAACACCGCCGAAAGTAGTCACTTGCGGCTTAGTTTGTTCAGTGATCTCGAAGGTGGGTTTGAACGGCAGGTCTAAGTTCTGGTAACGCAAGGTAACGTTGCGCTGGTTGACACCGAGATAAGGTGAGCTGTCGTTGGTGCCGCCCAGTTCGACTTCGTAAATACTGTTGCCACCGTCGCTGCGCCAACGATGAGCAATCACTGCTTCGTTGCGCCGCGTATCGTTCGTGTCGCCAGCGCGACCTATTGACAGCAGTGTGCGAGGCCTCATCGCGCGTTCAGCTAAGATGAGCCCATCTTTTATATCGGTGCTATCTGGGTCTTCGGAGATTAAGGACTTGTAAAGAGCCAAGGCTAAATCATCGCGTCCATTCCAACGATAAGTATTGGCAAGCCCAAGTTTGGCGTCGCGCGCGTAAGGCCCGTTTTGTAGCGACTTAAAGAGATCAACGGCTTGGGAATAACGAGTCGAAGTCCATGACATACTATTCGCAACAATCAGACGCATTTGAGCGTCTTTAGGATACACGCTTAGTAGCGGCAACCCTTCTTTAATCACTGCGGCATAGTCCTCTTTGATAAAGAGATCAAATATATGCTGCGCAGTTGGATCGCGTTCAATCTCTTCTGGGTCGTCTTCTAAAAGGGTCCCTTTGGGTAGCTGCCCATCTTTGGCCACCGATCTTGCTAAAGAACGATTTTGAATCATTTCTAGCACCATCAGAGCATCCAGACTATTGCTAGAGGCCAAGAATATTCGACGTAAGTATCTCGCCTGCTTGACCTTGTTCAACGAGTCTTCTGCCTGGGCTCTGACCAAAACACGATGTACGTCTTTGGCATCTAACTGATCTGACGAGGCCGTAGTGGCTCGCGCAATGGGCGGTGTCGCCTGAATGGGCGGCGTTGTCTTCGCTACCGCGAGGGGCGCCGGCGACTGCGTTGTTCGACTGACCGTTCGTTCGCTTGCTAGGGCGGAGCGCGTAGCTGCGCTAGTGGTCGGCCGCTGGTTGGCAGCTTGCGGCAAAACTGCGGGAGCACGGTCGAGTAAAGCCTGTCTGACTTCAAGTGCCTGCATGATGAGCTGAGGCATATTCGACTTAACGTCATACGAAGCGCTCGCACCGCGTGCGCCTCGTGCCGTTGGTTCTTGAGCTTGCGTCGCAGCGCTGGCCAGTGAAACGAGTAAGCAAGAAAGTGGTAGTGAGTTTGTCCAAGCTTTCATTCTGTCTGTCTATCGCTCGCTGAGCGAATCTTGGTAAAAACGAGTGGTTGACTTCTCGAGGGAACTCCCTGAGAAGGGCTGTCAACAGGCCGAGTGGTATCGACGACCTGTGCGGGCGGAGCGCGGCGTGGTGCAGGTTCTGAAAAACGCTGTTCGTTCTGTCTCGAAAGTCTGTTAGAGGGCAAGTTCGTGGCATTAACCGGCTCGAAACTAAACGGTGAACGCGAGACGATTCCATCACGTTTTACGGGCGGACGTGCTTCTTGCGTGAAGGTATATTCTGACTGTGCAGTGGCTATTTCGGGCTCTGTCGACTGTATGCCAAGATGGAGTTTCAACTCTTTGAGCTGTTGCTCAATGTCTGTTGTTTGAGTCGAAGTACTCGTTGTGCTGAACGTCGTGCTCAGCGAGCCTTTCAATTTACGCTCGATGGTTTCAATCACGTGCGAAGGTGGGCATGCCGACAGAAAGATGTAGATTATCTGGTCTTCAATGGCAAACAGGTCTCCTTCGCGAGTCATGTCAAATGTGTTGAGCACATCTTGAGCATCGCGTGCCGTTGCAAAGATGCCAATAAAGAAAGCTATCGGTATATTATTGAGTTTGCTCTTGCTTAAGATACTTTCAATTTCATAAACCAAGTCATCGACCGACACTAGGCCTGAGCGCTCGGAGGGGAAAGCGCCGCTTACCAAAGCGCTAAAGTCTACGTCGACTGGGCGATCGAACTGCGTTCCCTCTAAAGAGTCGATGACTCTGGCGAGGCGCCAATGGGGGACATCACGATGCATAATAAAATTTGCACCCAGACGTAACAAGAGAGACTCATAACTAAACCGTAATGAAAATTCATCTTCATGGATGATGATTTTTGCACCTCGCCCCACCAATGTGCGTAAGGTATGCACAGTCTCTGCTAGCTGCCTAATCGCAGTGTCCTCGCCAAATCGCAGTACGACAGTCGGTGTAATACTACCCCGAACAGCATGCAAAAGTGACAGAGGCGAATCCAGAAATTGCCAGTTCGCCTCTGTCAAATCTAGGGAAGCTTGAACGCTAGGGTCTAGATTGAAGAAAAGTGGTGTTTCATCTCGGATCGCTTGCCCATCGGCCCCGACCGCACCCCCTTCGGCTCCGCCGGGGGTTTGTGCGCTGCGTGTTGCCCGATAAAAGCCCGTCGGGGCTTCTGCCAGACCGTAGTTTCTGTGCGAGATGGCGCCATCGGGCGATTGCCAATGTAAAAACTTTGCCTCGAGGCCTTTAGACCCACCGGCAATTCTGCAGAGTCCTGAGAGGTCCTCTGACATTAGATGGATGTCGTGAGTTTCTGTAGTGTTAAGTTTTGCAAAGACAAATATTGCAGTGATTCCTCGTGCTTGCAGCCAGGCTTTCAGTATTTTTAGTTGCTTTGTTGCAAACTGCATGTCTTGTAGCGCAAATAGCTCTTCGGCATGGTCGATCCAGATGTAGCTTTTATTTTGTGGTTTGAGTAACTCTAAATCTTGAATAAATCGATTGATGCCGAACCGAAAAAGGTTTGACTTAAATTCACGCGCATGCACGAAAACACGAAGCGTTTCGTTTTGTGTGGCTTGAGCCAGGTCTGCACCCCACAGCGTCAGCGCGTGAGTGCTTGAGACGTCGGATGCAGAGCTGAGCAACAACAGGCAGGGGATTGCTTCGTTCAGCGCCGCTCGTAAGCTGCCAATCATCAGACTTGTTTTGACGGGAGCAGCATCCAACACCAGCGCGTAAGTGCCACCGGCGTTCATTAAATCGGTCAGGTTAGATAGACCTGAAAGACCCAGTTTAGGATGTGTGCCGTCTGGCGCGGCAGGCTGAGGGCTGAGCGAGGAGTTAATGGGGACGCCTACTGGGGTTGAATACAATGGCAGTAGTATTCACCGAAATGAACGACAGACGATTGAAAATAAATAAATTCAACTGCTTTTTTGCAAAGATTGCACTTTGAGCATTTTTTTTGCAGTTTCAGAAAATCTAGGCCACCTGGGCTGAGGTTTGAGCTGATTGAGGCGCCCGGATTTGCGCAATCGCCAAGGGCGATACAAGCGGCATGGTGGGGCCAGTGTTCTTGTCTGGAGCGACTGATGAAAATATGGCTCATTCATCCAAACGGCGCGCAATGCATGACCGACAATCTTGGTGAATGGCCTGCCGCTCAGACGCGTCCTGCGCTCAGCAATTTCCTCGCAATTTAGGGTAAACCCTTGATTTCTCGAGGGGCGGTTCTGGTGGAACACCGCCGCCGCCGCCGCCCTCGAGCACACTCTAAGAGAGGAATCGTCAACAGGCCTCTAAAATGACGTGATAACTTTAAAGCCCCGCCAAAGTTGGCTCGAGCTTGTTTGTACCTCCAACCAGAGAGAACCACCGTGCCCTTGCCAGACAGTATTGAACGTGAAGAAATCCACAAACGTCAGATCACCATGCGGGCGTACCGGCGCGTCGATGGGCTTTACGACATTGAGGGTCGGGTGGTCGATAACAAACTCATCGAGTTTGTGGCTCCCTTGACCAATCGGGTGCTCGCTCCGGGTCAACCGATACATGACTTGTGGATTCGACTTGTGATCGATGACGAGTTTTTAATCCATGATGTGTTTTCGTCTTCAGACTCAACCCCGTTTACGGTATGCAAGCAAGCACCGCCCACTCTTTCGGTGTTGAAGGGTGAGCGCATTGGCGGTGGTTGGGCAAAGTTAGTGCGCTCAAAATTGAAGGGCGCTGCAAGCTGTACACATTTGATGGAGTTGCTTGGCCCCATGGCCACCGCAGCGTATCAGGCGTTGTGGCCGGTGGTACGTGACCGGCCAGAGGTGTTGAACGTAAATGGGCGCCCGGTCAAAATTGACAGCTGCTACGCCTACGCCAGCAACCGCGAAGTCACGCTAAAACTTTGGCCTCAGTTTTATGATGGTCCCAAGCCTTAAGCCTTTGCCACGCTATACTCAATTCAAAATATTGACTCGAAGCGGCGCGCCTGTTTGAACGACGCGCCGCTTTGCATAAAAAAAACGGAGACCTCACATGCGTTCGTTACTATTTGTACCAGCCGACAGCCCGCGTAAGCTCGACAAATCGCTGCAAAGTGGTGCTGATGTTTTGATTTTTGACCTTGAGGATGCCGTGTCGCCGGCCCGCAAAGAAGATGGCCGTATCGAAGTTGTGAAATTTTTGACGCAAGTTAAAGCTTCTGGGGTTAAAACGCCCAAACTCTACATACGCGTAAATGCCTTGAGCACAGGTATGACCTTGCCCGATTTGGCGGCTGTTATGCGCTGCCGCCCCGATGGCATCGCCTTGCCTAAGTCTTCTGGTGCGGCGGATGTGAACTTGTTAGCAGCCTACCTTGAGGCCTTTGAGCAGATGTTTCCGGCGGTGGCGGGCGAAGCGGCGCAAACTGCGATCTTGCCGATCGTGACCGAAACCGCTGAGGCCCTTGCCGGCTTAAACAGCTACCGTGGTGCTTCGCCGCGGTTGGCCGGCTTGATGTGGGGCGCAGAGGACTTGGCGGGTGATATAGGTGCGTTGACCAACAAAGATGAAGACGCGCCTGAGCAATGGACCTCACCTTTTGGTTTGGTGCGTAACCTTTGCTTGTTTGCGGCAGCTGCCGCGGGTGTGCCGGCGATCGACACCGTGCCCACTGAACTCAACAACCCTGAGGCGCTACTGCGCGAAACGCGCCGCGCCTATCGCGATGGTTTTTCAGCGAAAGCGGCGATTCACCCAGGGCAAGTGCCCGTGATTAATCAAGCGATGACACCAGATGCGCAAGCGCAAGAGTGGGCCAAGCGTGTCATTGCGGCCTTTGCCGCAAATACGAGTGTGGGCGTAGCGACCTTAGACGGGAAAATGCTTGATACGCCTCATCTCCGACTTGCTAAAAAAATTATTGCGGCGACACAGCTGAGTTAAAGTCTCAAGGCAAAAATTGATGTCAGGTCCGCTTGCAGGCGTTCATGTGGTTGACTTGACTTCGGTTGGGATGGGTCCGTACGCCACTCAGACCTTAGGGGACATGGGGGCTGACGTCATTAAAGTGGAGACGACCGACGGCGACATTTTTCGGTACACCACACCCTCTGTACATGCTGGAATGAGCGCTGCTTTTGTCCAATTGAATCGCAATAAGCGCAGCATCGTGTTGGATTTGAAAAAAACGGATGATTTAGGCGTCTTAAAAAAACTCATCGAGCGAGCCGATGTACTGGTCTATAGCATTCGACCCCAAGCGATGCGTCGCTTGGGGTTGGATTACGAAGCGTTAAAACAAACGAATGCCCGACTGATTTATTGCGGTGCTTATGGCTTTTCAGAAAAAGGCCCATATGCCGGGCGCCCTGCCTTTGATGACATCATTCAGGCCATGAGCGGGTTGGCGGATGTGCAGGGGCGAGGCGCAGCGCGGGCACCAGCGTATGTGAATTCGATCATTGCTGACAAAGTCTCGGGGCTCACGACGGTCAATGCCATTATCATGGCCTTGTACGAGCGTGAGCAGTCAAACCAAGGCCAGGCGATCGAAGTGCCGATGTTTGAAACCATGGTTGCATTTAATCTGATTGAACACATGGCGGGCGCAAGTTTTAAAGACTCAGACGCCTCGATGGGTTACAGCCGAATTTTGTCGAAATTCAGAAAACCCTATCGTACGTTAAACGGCTACATTGGCTTATTGCCTTACACCACCGAGCAATGGCGTCGATTTTTTGAGCTTGCGGGCTGTGACAATGAGAAGACAGATCCACGGTTTATGGATCCCTCGCAACGTGCAGTCAACATTGATGAAATGTATGAGATCCTCGAAAAAATCGTGGCCCAGCAATCGACCGAGTATTGGGTCACGACGCTTCAGGCCGCAGATATTCCTGTGACCGCGGTTTGCTCACTTGAAGACTTGCTAGAGGATCCTCATCTGAAAGCCATTGATTTTTTTCAAACAGCCGTACATCCGACCGAAGGCGAGATCAAAATGCCAGGGATCGCCGTACAGTTTTCACGAACGCCTGGGTCGATTCGTCGTTTGGCCCCTCAGTTGGGTGAGCATAGTACTGAAATTCGCAACGAACTGAACACGGACAGGAGATTATCGGAATGAGTGGTCCTTTGGTTGGTGTGCGCGTCATTGATATGACAACAGTATTGATGGGCCCCTACGCCGCTCAGTTGATGGGGGATATGGGGGCGGATGTGATCAAGGTCGAATCGCCGCAGGGAGATTTAGTCCGCGATCTTGGCCCAATGCAACACCCTCGAATGGGCGCACTCTACTTACATGTCAATCGCAGCAAGCGCGGTATGGTGTTAGACGCCAAAAAACCAGCGGGCCTAGAGGCTGTTCTTAAACTCATCGCAACAGCAGACGTGCTGTTGTATAACGTTCGTCCTCAAGCCATGAGTCGACTTGGGCTAGGCTATGACGAAGTAAAAAAAATCAACCCTAAAATTCTATATGTGGGTACGTTCGGCTTTGGTCAAAATGGTCAATATGGCAATAAGCCTGCATTCGATGATCTGATACAAGGCGCAATCGGTTTGCCGTCTTTGATTCTGCAAGCAGGCTCTGATGTACCGCGTTATGTCCCTTCAAATATTGTTGACCGAACTGTTGGTCTGTATGCCGTGACGTCTGTGTGTGCCGCTTTATTTCATCGCGAAAAAACTGGCCGCGGCCAGCGTATCGACATTCCGATGTTCGAGACGATGCTAAGCCATTTATTAAGTGATCATATTGCAGGGCAAACGTTTGATCCGCCCAATGGGCCAGTCGGGTATCCGCGGTTGTTGGCGCCAGAGCGTCGCCCGTATAAAACTTTAAACGGCTATGTGTGTGCCGTGATTTATACCAATAAGCAGTGGGAGTCTTTCTTTGCAGCGATCGATCGTTTGACGATTTTTCAAAACGACCCAAGATTTGTCGATTTGAACACCCGCACTCAACATATCAATGCCTTGCAAGGCATGGCCGCGAAGATATTTTTAGAGCGCAGCACTGAAGAGTGGCTAGCACTACTGACTCAGGCAGACGTTCCGTGCATGCCGCTTCATACCCTTGAGACAATTTTTGATGATCCGCATCTTAAAGAGGTTGGTTTATTTAAGTGGGATGAGCATCCAACCGAGGGGCGTGTGCGTCGTGTCGATGTGCCCACGCAATGGTCTGACTCACAACCCGTTGCTGGGCGGCCGGCGCCACAATTTGGCGAGCACAGCCGAGAGATTTTGAGCGAGCTTGGTTACAGCGAAGTCGAAATTGCAGCCTTGGTTGAGCAGGGTGCGACGGTATGTGTGAAATCCCTATGAGTTCAATTCGGGCGGTTGATGGCCTGCTGAGTCATGGCTAACGCACCCACCACAATTGACCTATCCCGCTGGATTCGACCGGGCGATACGGTGTGGTGGAATCAATGTACAGCCGAGCCGCTCACCTTAACCGAGGCGCTTGTCTCGCAACGACAAACGATTGGTCGCATTTCGGTATTTGTTGGGCCGACCTATACCGCCACTCTGCAGCCAGAGCACGGCGATTACTTTGACATGCTGAGTTACTGCGGAATTGGTGAGAACCGTCGCTTGATCGCTGCAGGAGTGCTTGAGGTGATCCCCAGCCATTGTTCACAAATGCATGGTTTGATCCAAGAGGGCGCGATCCCAGTCGATGTCGTTTTTTTACACCTCAGTCCAGAAGGGCCAAACGGTCAGCGCAGCCTTGGCATTGCCAATGATTATCTGGTTGCAGCGGCAAAGCGCGGACGCGTGGTGATCGCGGAAGTGAATCAGCAGATGCCGTGGACCTACACCAGTGATGCATTAGCCGGCCTTCGTATCGACGCCTTCGTGCATACGGATCGCGCTCTGGTTGAATTGCATCCTGGACGCGTACAAGACACAGAAGAAAAAATTGCTCAACATGCCTCTGCGTTTATTCACGATCGCAGCGTACTTGAAATGGGAGTGGGTGTGATTCCCGAGGCGATTCTACAGTCGCTTAAAGATCGACGTGATCTCGGTATTCATACGGGGATGTTAGGCGATGTTGGTGCAGATCTTGTGCAGTGTGGTGCTGTCACAAACGCCTTTAAAAATATCGACCGAGGCTTAACGACTGCGGGTGTACTGATGGGCACTCGGCGTCTCTATGAGTATGCACATAACAATCGCCAGCTCAATCTGTGTCCGTATAGCCATACGCATGCGGTGTCGGTGATCGCGCAGCTTGATAATTTTGTGGCGGTGAATTCAGCGGTAGAAGTTGATTTGACCGGACAAGTGAATGCCGAAATCGTGAACGGCCAATATGTTGGCGCGACTGGGGGACAGGTTGACTTCACGCGCGGCGCTCAGTTGTCTAAAAACGGACGCTCGATTGTTGCCTTGCCTTCCGCCACTAAAAATGCGCAGCAAAGTCGCATTGTCGCGCGCATTGCATCGGGCAACGTCACCAGTCTGCGCACAGATGCCGATGTCATTGTGACTGAATGGGGCGCTGCGCAATTAAAGGGCCAAACACTCAAAGAGCGAATGCGGCGGATGATTGCGATCTCTCACCCAAATCACAGGGAGAGTCTTGAACGTCAGGCGTATGCAGTTCAGAAGTAGAATGGGAAAAGCACAATCCAAAAATAATTTTCAATAGGAGTGCATCAATGTTTGAACGAACGCATCAGGTCATTAGTCGCTGTGAGCGATTTTTAAACAAAATCGCAGCAGTCATGCTCTTTGCAATCATGCTCGTAGTCGTGTGCGATGTGTTTTTACGCTACTTTTTCAACGCGCCTCTCTCTTGGTCGTATGAGTTGATTTCACTTTATTTGATGGTGGGGTTATTCTTTTTTGCACTGTCTGATACCTTGAACCATAATGGACACGTCTGCGTCGACATCCTACATAATTACATGCCGTCGCCTCTTCGTCATGTGGCCGAATGCATTGCGTACGGCTGTGCCAGTTTGGTATTTATCGGCATTTTTTACGTGTCGATCATCCGAACGTATGAAAGCTTTATCGGCGGTGATGTCATGGCGGGTGGCATCGCCTGGCCAACGTGGGTCTCGTATGCGGCCGTACCCATCGGGTGTGGGTTGATGCTCTTGCGAATGCTGTTTAGATTTGTCGGACACGGGCTGTCATTGCTGCAAAAACGCTCAGTGATTGCTTTACCCCCGGTAGCCGGCGCCGGGGAGACTCTGTAATGCTGACAATATTTATTGTGCTGCTACTGTTGACCTTGCTCGCCTTAGGTTGTCCGGTAGCACTGTCTCTTGCGGTGGCGGGGGCGGTTGGGCTTTGGTCGATTGGTGGCCTGAGTATGGTGCTGGGTGTGTTGCAGACCACGCCGTTTTCGGCGGCCAGTTCTTACGAACTCATCTCTGTACCGATGTTTGTGTTGATGGCCGAATTTGTCATTTTGAGCGGTGTAGCCGATAGCTTATTCAAAGCAGCGGCCACCTGGGTAGGTCGTGTACCCGGTGGGCTTGGGATGGCTACGGCCATTGCCGGCGCGGGTTTCGGTGCAATTTCGGGTTCGAGTACGGCGTCTGCCGCGACCTTGTCGGCGACGACAATTCCAGCAATGTTGAAGCAGGGCTATGAGCCTCAGTTGGCCTGTGGTGTTGTTGCGATTTCTGGCACGCTCGCCATGTTGATTCCTCCGAGTATTGCGTTGGTGCTTTACGGCATTATTGCTGATGTCAGTATCGGACAGTTGTTGGTAGGCGGCGTTATTCCGGGCATCGTTGTCACGTTTGCAATTATGGCGACGGTCTACTATCTCGTGTGGCGTGATCCAAGCCGTGCGCCGTTGGGCCAGTCGTATAGTTTCAAAGACAAGCTGCTGTCGCTTAAAGTCGTTTGGCCGATGCTGATTTTATTTATGGCCGTGACGGGGTTTATCTATACAGGTATCGCAACGCCCACAGAGGCTTCAGGCTTAGGTGCCTTTGGCGCGTTTTTATTGGCGTGGCAAGCAAAAAAAATCAATTTGCAAAGTACAACCGATGCATTGACACGTTCGGCGCATACGAGCTGCATGATTGTCTTGATTATTTTAGGAGCACATATTTTTGGTTATTTCTTTACGCTGACGCAGACTACACAAGAGCTTGTGAAATGGATCGGTGCGCTTGATGTCTCCCGTTGGTTCGTGATGGCGATGATCCTATTTGGCTATCTCATACTTGGTTGCTTAATGGATCAAATCGCGATTCTGATCTTGACAGTGCCAATCGTACTGCCCTTAGTTAAGGCGCTAGGATTTGATCCAATCTGGTTCGGCGTGATTGTGATTGTGACCGCAGAGGTTGGAATGGTGACTCCGCCGGTGGGGCTCAATGTGTTCGTGGTCTCGAGATATACGGGCCGACCATTAGCTGAAATTTTTCAAGGTGTGATGCCTCATGTCGTGGCGCACGTGCTAGTGATTGCATTATTTGTGGTTTTTCCTGAAATTATTTTGTGGTTACCCTCTACGATGAAGTAATTGTTTTGTCCAAAAATAAAAATTATCAACGGAGCCAGCATATGAAACAGCAGAAACTTTATATTTTGAGTAAGACCCTAACGTGTGCCGTTTTTGCGAGTTTTCTGACGCTTGGTTTGAGTGCGCTTCTACACGCGCAGCCCATCAAGCTTCGTGTGGGCGACTCGTTTCCGAATGGCCACTATATTCCAAAATCTGCCACGATTCCCTTTTTTGACGAGGTCAAGCGATTGACAAATGGTGCGATCGAGTATGAATATTATCCAGCAGAGCAACTCGGTAAAGCGAAAGATATGCTTGCACTCACACTGGCGGGTGTCGTGGATATTGCTTATGTTGCTCCCTCTTTTGTGGGTGACAAAATGCCACTGGCAGCAGTGGCTGAGTTACCGTTGAGTTTTTCGACCTCGTGTGCAGGTACGGCAGCCTATTGGAAAATCGCTCAAGACGGCGGGATACTTGATAAAAAGGAGTTTAAACCGCTTGGTGTGCGAGTGCTGTTCACCTTGGTACTGCCTCCTTATCAAGTTTTCTTTGCAAAACAAAAGATTGAGGGGCTTAAAAGTTTTGAGGGCATGAAAATTCGTACGAGTGGTGGCGCAAAAGACATTGCTGCGCGCAAACTTAACGCCGTGTCTGTGCAAATGGCCACTCCAGAGGTCTACGAGTCACTGGCTAGAGGTACGATTGATGGCATGTTGTTTCCGTACTCAAGTATTTTGTCGTACGACTTACAAAATTTAGTAAAGTATTCAACGATTGGTGAAAACTTTGGTAGTTTTATTGTGAATTATGTCATCAGCGAAAAGCGTTGGAAAGCCTTGCCCGCCAATGTGCAGCAGGCGATGGTGCAAGCTGGCAATATGGTGACGGCGCAGGCCTGCGTTGTTTCGGACGCACGTGAAACAGCCGACGTACAAAAACTAAAGCAAGCGGGCGATACGGTGGTTGAGTTGCCAGCCGCAGACAAAAAGAAATTGGTCGAGTTAATGGCCTCGGTAAGCGTCGAATGGGCGCAGGCGCTCGACAAACGTGGCAAAGCGGGTACCGAGATATTGAACGCTTTTCAAGGGGCACTTAAATGAAACTATCAATGAAAATAGCTTTACTGAGCTTTACTGTATTGTCTGCATTGTCTGGTCAAGTGCAGGCCCAAGAAAAGTTGCGAGTCGCAGACTCTCTGCCGGTTGGTCATTTCTTTGCAGAGACTGGTACTAAGTTTTGGATGAGCGAGGTAGCGCGCATTTCAGGGATGCCGATACAGTTTGAATACTATCCGGCTGAACAACTCGGGAAAGCAAAAGATTTGCTTGCTTTGACTCAGTCTGGGGTGGTGGACGTCGGATATGTTGTGCCTTCTTACGCTTCAGACAAAATGCCTTTAAGTGCGGCTGCCGAACTACCAGGGGGCTTCTCGACTTCGTGTCAAGCGAGCGTGGCCTATTGGAAACTGTCGCGAAATGACGGCATTTTAGCTAAACAAGAATACGCACCAAACGGCGTGCGGTTGATGTTTGTGATTGTGCTGCCGCCGTATCAGATTTTTTCTGGGAAAAAAATAATCGATACCTATAAAAACTTAGAAGGAATGAAATTGCGGACTGCTGGAGGGGCTATGGACGCGACTGTACGCAGTTTTGCGGCTGTGCCTGTACGAATGTCAGCGCCTGAGGTGTACGAATCGTTGTCGCGCGGTACGATCGATGGCATGCTGTTTCCGTTCGGTAGTTTACTGTCGTATGACTTAGCAGGCATTAGCAAGTACGGTACCTCTGATGAAAATTTTGGTAGCGCAGTGCTGACGTATATGATGAGCGAGGCTCGTTTTAAAAAACTATCACCCAAAATACAGCAGGCAATGGATGAGGCGGGTGAGGCAACGACTCGACGCGCCTGTGCAATCGCAGACAGAGAGGTGGTAACAGACATTGAAAAAATACGACAAAAGGGTGTCACGTTTGTCGCGCTTTCGGCCTCGGACAAAAAAATTCTATCTGACAGCATGCAAGTAGTTGGGGCAAAATGGGCTCAAGGCGTCGACCAGCGCGGCAAGCCGGGTACGGCAGTATTAAAAGCATTTCAGTCAGCAGTCAAAGAAAACTAAGCAATGTGCAAATGAATAATCGTTAGTAAAAAATTAATATTTTATTTTTGGATAAGCAGACATGGATTTCTCATTTTCACAAGAGCAAGAAAGTATTCGCGAGGCGATCAGTAAAATTTGCGAGCAATTTGACGATCACTATTGGCTTGAAAAAGACCGGCATGGCGGGTTTCCGATTGAGCTGCATCAGGCACTGGCTAAAGATGGCTGGCTCGGTATTTGTATCCCTGAGCAATATGGTGGCTCTGGCTTGGGTATCACTGAAGCCTCGATCATGATGCAAACCATCAGTGAATCTGGTGCGGGCATGAGCGGTGCCTCAGCTGTACACATGAATATTTTTGGTTTAAATCCAGTTGTACAGTTTGGCACTGAAGAGCAAAAGCGTCGCATGTTGCCGCCCCTGATTTCTGGCGCAGAGCGTGCCTGTTTTGCAGTCACTGAGCCCAATACTGGCTTGAATACGACGCAACTCAAGGTCAAGGCCGAGCGCGTCGGCGATCACTATGTGTTGAGTGGCACCAAGGTTTGGATCTCAACTGCACAGGTTGCTGAAAAAATGTTGATCTTGGCGCGGACGACGCCACTTGAAGAGGTGACTAAGCACTCTGATGGCCTTAGTTTGTTCTACACAAAATTCGATCGTGATTTTATTCGAGTGCACGAGATCGAAAAAATGGGACGTAAGGCCGTTGATTCAAACGAGTTGTTTATCGATGGCTTGAAGGTGCCTGTCGAAGATCGTATCGGTGAAGAAGGCAAGGGCTTTCATTACATCATGCACGGCATGAATGCTGAGCGTATCCTGATCGCTGCCGAAGGCGTAGGCTTAGGGCGAGTCGCCCTCAAAAAAGCGACTGCGTATGCTAAAGAGCGGGTCGTGTTTAATCGTCCGATCGGGATGAATCAAGGGATTCAACACCCCCTGGCCGCTAACTGGATGGAGCTCGAGGCCGCAAACCTGATGGTATTTCAGGCGGCGTCGATGTTTGACAAGGGTGAACCGTGCGGCGCGCAAGCCAACGCGGCGAAGTACTTGGGTGGTGAGGCTGGTTTCAATGCCTGCCAGCAAGCGGTCATGACGCATGGTGGTTTTGGTTATGCGAAGGAGTATCACGTTGAGCGTTATTTGCGTGAAGTCATGATTACACGCATCGCACCCGTTAGCCCGCAATTGATTTTGTGCTTTATCGCCGAGCGTGTGCTTGGCTTACCCAAATCCTACTAGGAGCCCAACATGGCTGGTTTGTATTTCGAAGAGTTTGAAGTCGGACAACTGTTTAAGCACTCAATGACGCGTACTGTCACTGAAATGGATAACGTGTTGTTCTCAACGCTCACCATGAACCCGCAGCCCTTGCATCTGGATAAAGAGTTTGCGTCTAAAACTGAGTTCGGCCAAATCCTAGTCAATAGCCTGTTTACCTTGGGTTTGGTGATTGGGATCACCGTTGGTGAGACGACGCTTGGTACGACGATTGCCAACCTCGGCATGACTGATACCCGGTTTCCGCATCCGGTGTTTTATGGCGATACGATTCACGTCGAGACAAAAATTCTCTCGAAGCGTTTAAGCAAATCGCGCAAAGACGCGGGCATTGTGGAGTTTGAACATCACGGCATCAATCAGCGCGGCGAAATTGTCTGCATCTGCGTACGCTCGGGGTTTATGAAGTGTCGACCCGTCTAAGGTGAAGCCAGCATTCACTAACGCCAAACCCACTGATGCCACAATGGCCTTTGTGGTGTTGGTGATCTGTTTTGTTTTTAACCTGCTTGGTCGCGGTATCGGTGACGCATACGTTACCTTTTTGCTGCCGCTCGAAACCCAATTTGGCTGGAGCCGCTCAGAGATCTCGAGTGTGTACTCTATTTATATGCTGGCCAACGGTTTCTCGGCGCCACTGATCGGCATCATGTTTGATCGTCTGGGGCCGCGCATTGTGTGTGCTGTCGGTTTTGCGAGCTTGGGCCTGGGCTACTTGGTGGCCGGCAACTTGACGCAGCTATGGCAGTTTCATTTGTGTGTGGGTGTAGCCGGCGGAATCGGAGTGACTTCTTTAGGGATGGTGCCCTCACAAAGTCTGATTAGTCGCTGGTTTCCAACCAATACCAGTACAGCAATTGGTATTGCCTATGCAGGGTTTGGCGCCGGCACCTTGGTGATGGTGCCGTTTGCCCAGTTCTTAAATGATACGGTTGGCTGGCGCAACGCATACCATATCCTAGGGGGGCTGATGTTGGTGCTTTTGCCTCTGGCGATGTTGTTACCTTGGCGCATCATTCGCGCAGGACACGCTGACTATGCACGGTCGCTTGGGTCAGCACCCTTATCTAAAAATATTTTTGCACCCTTGCGGCTCGCGATACGCTCATCGGGCTTTTGGGCCTTAGGGCAGGCATTTTTCTTTACTTCCTTGGTGATTTATACGGTGACGGTACAGACCATTGCCTTCTTAGTTGAGTCAGGCTTTTCTGCGCTTGAGGCGGCGAGTGCCTTTGGCGTTGCGGGCATGCTCTCTGTGTTTGGGGTGGGCTCTTCGGGCAAGCTGGCTGATAAGTTTGGTCATCGCTTGATTGTGACCATCACGTTTAGCTGTACTTTTTTGGGCCTCGCCAACTTGCTGGCGATGGCGTTTTACCCGTCCCCGTGGTTTTTGTTGGGGTTTGTGGTCTTCTTTGGGATTGCGCAGGGCGCGCGCGGACCGATCATTTCGGGGCTTTGCTCAAAGCTATTTCCGGGCCCTGGGTTGGCTACCGTTTACGGTGCGCTGTACGCTTTTATGTCGGTTGGAGC
This sequence comes from Bordetella parapertussis, assembly GCA_945911685.1. Lineage (GTDB taxonomy): Bacteria > Pseudomonadota > Gammaproteobacteria > Burkholderiales > Burkholderiaceae_B > Zwartia > Zwartia parapertussis_K. Next base: position 2,035 of record CAMEAW010000002.1, on the reverse strand, counting down.
TGCTACTGGTGCCTTATTGTCGGGTTGGTTTCACGATCAGACAGGTGGCTACACGACTAGCATTATTTTTTCGATGATAAGTGTCGCCTTAGCTGTATCCCCATTTTGGGTATCAAGCGCGTTGCGAAAGTTTGGCTAACACGTCGTGCATAAGTGACCGCCTGGGTATGGTTTTTCTTGATTTTCTCTTGCGTTGTGGGATGATCAACGCTCAATGCCAAGATCAATGTTCTTGATAACGCATCCGTCACCAATGCCACGATCAATATTCGTGACAACGCATCTGTCACGCAAGATCATCAAACGCGAGAGTTTGCCATGCAATGCCTTCTTAAATTACTGCCACAATCACTGAGAAAAAAAATCGTCGCTGTGCCGTCGTGGCTAAGGGCGAGCTCTCTTCTGTTGGTGTGTCTTAGCCTTCTGCTGTCGGGGGCCCAACCTGCGCTTGCTGGTTTGCTTGAAGATCTGACGGATGGGCAGCACGTCTTGTTGATGCGCCATGCCGATGCACCAGGGGTTGGCGACCCCGCCGGCTACAAGCTTGATCAATGCGCCACGCAACGTAACCTGGGCGAAGTAGGGCGACAACAATCGGTGTTAATCGGTCGATGGTTGAGCTCGCAGGGCGTGACGAACCCTAAACTTTTTAGTAGTGCCTGGTGTCGCTGCGTGGATACCGGACGGCTGTTAGCGCTGGGTTCCGTGACGGTCGAGCCATCATTGAACTCTTTTTTTGATGACATGAGTTTGGCTAATGCGCAAACGACTGCCTTACAAAAATTTATCACAGCAAGCCTGAAATCGCATCCGAAACAGCCCCTGATCCTGGTGACCCATCATGTCAATATTCAGGCCCTCACGGGGCGGGTTGTGTCGGTAGGCGATATGGTGCTGGTGCGTGTCAGGCCTGATGGCAGCCATGTATCCCATCAAGTGTTTCCTAGCCCTCGGCCTTAGTCTTACCAGCTAGCTAGAAGTGAGCTTTGATTGATTGCAAAATCCTGCCCTTGACGCTGGCCATTTCATCAAGAATTGTGTAGTGGTTGAGCCCTGGCAGGTTTTCAAATATTCCTGGCGCTTTGGCACTATTGCGGTATTGAGCAAATTCAATGGTTTGCGTTTGCATGGCTGGCAGCTCTGCCTCGCCCACAAACAAATCAAGAGTTTTGCCGCTCAGTGCCGGTAATTTGATCGGTGAAAATAGCGTTGCGGTTGCCGCATCTAAACCAAGTTTTTCGTTGAGATAGCAATGGCGCATTGGCTCTAAATCAAAGATGCCACTGATTGCAGTGCCACCAACTACACAGGGTTCGTCAAGTGCCATGGCGGTTAAGTGTCCGCCAGCAGACCAGCCGCTCAACCAAATGCCAGGATTGCTTGCACGACGGACTTCGATTTTTTGACTGAGCGCTCGTAAGCCCAAACGAATATCTTGCACGATCTGGTCCATTTTGGCTTCGGGCGCCAAGGTGTAACCCATCATCGCGACACTGATGCCTGCTTCAATGAAGGCGGGCACGATAAACGTGAAATCATTTTTGGCCCTGTTTTGCCAAAAGCCGCCGTGAATAAAAGCAACGACTGGGCTTTGGTCACCCGCTGAAAAATAGTCATACGTTTGGCGCGCGTTGCTGCCGTACGAAATATCTAGATGCGAAGCGTGTGCAGCTCGAAACTCTTGACTGCGTACACCCCAAGCTGCAATGATCTCAGCGCTGTTCGATACTGCCTTTGAGTTGTTATAGGCGTCATCGCGCTGTTCGCGGGTAAGATTTGTTGACATGCTTGTGCTCGCGTAATGTGTTTGGTCTGACGATGCCTTGAACCTGAGAGATGGTTCGTCAGGGCTTAAATTGTCGGCTTTGCGCAAGCTTACCCTAGAATTTCTAGCGCGAAGCTAGTTTCCTTCGTAACAGAAGGCTCTGGCGGCCAAGAGGTATCGACCTTCTAAAATAGTATAGTTTGCATACCAAGTCTTTTTCCTAAAGACATCACTCATTCATAATTTTCAGGATCCATCGCGTGACTGAAC
>CAMEAW010000001.1 GCA_945911685.1 Bordetella parapertussis | reverse complement strand
TTTATTTTGCCTTGCTACAAGTTTTGGGAAATCCCCTTTTACGGCGTCGGTTTACTGTTGTACGACGCGCTATCCGGCAAACGCAGCTTAGGCCGCACGCGTTTTTGGGGTGCACACGAGACGCTCAAACACGTTCCTAATCTTCATACAAAGGGCTTAAAAGGTTCAGTTAAATACTGGGATGGCCAATTTGACGATGCGCGTCTGGCCTTAGCACTGGCACGCACCGCCGCACAGCGCGGCGCCTTGCTGGTTAACTATTGCAGCGCACTTGAACTGACGCACAGCGATGGTCTAGGCCCCGGCTCATCCGCACAAGATCACAAGGGTCAAATCACGGGCTTACTTGCGCAAGATCACGAAACGCAACAAATCTACACAATTAAAGCCAACTGCGTTGTCAATGCCGCCGGAGTCTGGGTCGATGCGCTACGGCAAAAAGATGACGCCGCAGCGAGTATTCAAAGCGTGGCGATGGTCGCACCCAGCCAAGGGGTGCACGTCGTCGTCGATCGCGAATTTTTAGCGGGCGAGCACGCGATCATTGTGCCGCACACTGAAGATGGACGCGTTCTGTTTGCCGTGCCGTGGCTAGGCAAAGTCATTATCGGCACCACCGATACGCCGCGCCACGATTTAAGCCGCGAGCCTGATCCTTATGCAGAAGAACTTGCGTTTATTTTGCGCGAGTCGGCCCGCTACCTCACGCGCGCGCCTACACGTGCAGATATCAAAAGCATCTGGGTTGGGCTACGACCTCTGGTCAAACCACCGAAAGATGAACAAGGCAACACGAAAGCGATGAGTCGCGAGCACACTGTGCTCATCAGCAAAAGCAAGATGGTAACGGTCACGGGCGGTAAATGGACAACCTATCGTGCCATGGCACAAGACGTGCTGAAGCACTGTGTGGACGCCAAACTTTTACCCGAACGCCAAGCCTGCGTCACAGCCAACCTAAGCTTAGTCGGCGCACAAACGGGCAGCAAGGTCGATCACCCCATGTACGAAGCCCCGGGCCTAAAAGCTTATGGCGACGAGGCCGATGAGGTCACTCAGTTACCTGGAGCTGAACATCACCTAGGTGGCGGCCTCACCGAGGCCATGGTGCGCTTTGCCGTGCGCCACGAATACGCGCGCACAGTCGAAGACGTACTTGCACGGCGCTCGCGTTTATTGTTTTTAGATGCAAAGCTTGCCCACGCACTCGCCGACAGTGTGGGTGAGATCATTGTGCAAGAATTGCCAAACAAAGATCCTGGCGTCGAAGCCTTTAAAACCTTAGCGCTGCACTATCTCACTTTACCTGCCTAGCGCTGGCCAAAGATCTTTGATCTTAGCTTTTCGATGCGTTTTGAAACAATCGCGCACGCTCTTGTTGTACTGCCCTAATTCTTCGCGGCATCTTCAAGTATTAAATCTGCACCGCGCTCGGCCACCATCATCACGGCCGCCTGCGTATTGCCCGACACCATGGCTCTGAACACCGACGCATCGACCACGCGCAAGCCACGCAAACCTTTAAAACGCAGGCGAGTATCGACCACCGCCTCAGCATCAGAACCCATGCGACAGGTGGCAATCGGGTGATACGTCGTCTGACCATTCTCACGCGCGAAATGCAGCCACTGCTCGTCGCTTAATACGCTAGCGCCTGGACTCATTTCTGACTCAATGTAGTTGGCCAACGCCGGGCGTTCGATAATCCGCCGGGCGATTTTCATACCGTCAATCAGCGCCTGCTGATCTTCGGTGTTGGCTAAAAAGTTCGGCTTAATCGCGGGACCAACGAGCGGATCTTTAGACTGGATATGAATACTGCCTTGTGAGGTTGGACGTAAGCCTGACACCGCCATGGTCATCCCTGGAAAATTATCCAATTTACGAATGGCCGCATTGGCGTAGGTTGCGTGCATGAAAAAATATTGCACATCAGGTGTTGGCAACGCAGCACGTGTCTTTACAAAGCCATGGGCTAAGCCCGTACCTAGCGACAAAATCCCTTTGCGTGTCGCAAAATATTGCAACACTGCAAGCCCCACCCGCCAGCCTTGCGCCAATTCATTAAGCGTCTGCGTATTCTTGACACGCCAGTTCATGCGGGTCGCATAATGATCAATGTAGTTTTCACCCACGCGCTTGGCAGCATGCACCACAGGGATCTCAAAGCGTTGCAAAACCGCTGGATCACCAATGCCCGACAACTCTAAAATCTGCGGCGTTTGCACAGCGCCCGCCGACATGATGACCTCGCGTGCGGCGTGCACCGTGAAGACTTCGCCTTTTTGTTGATAGGTGACCCCGGTGCACACCCCTGCCTCAACATTGACGCGCGTCACGTGGGCGCGGGTGTGTACCGTTAAGTTTTTGCGGTGTCGCACTGGTTTCAAATAGCCATCAAACGCACTCCAGCGCCGACCATTTTTTTGCGCGCCCTGATAATAGCCAAAGCCCTCTTGGCCGGCACCGTTGTAGTCTTCGTTCAAAGGCTGTCCATCTTGCACAGCGGCCTTCATCAACGCGTCGACCAAGGGATAGCGCTCAGTCACTTGGTGAATGTGCATGGGGCCACTTTTACCCCGCTGCGCATCACCTTTGGAATAGGTTTCAAGCTTGGCGAAGTAAGGCATCAGTTCTTTAGACGACCAACCTGTCGCCCCCAAGTCTGCCCAGTGATCGTAATCTTCACGCTGCCCATGCACGTAGATCATGCCATTGATCAAGCTCGAGCCACCTAAGCCCTTGCCGCGAGGGATGGCAATCGTACGATCATAGGTATTTTTTTCAGGCTGAGTCTCAAAGCGCCAGTTATAGGCGGGATCATTGAGCAGCTTTGTAAACCCGGCCGGGATATTGATCCACATACTTGTGGGCTCGCCACCCGCTTCAAGCATGAGCACCGTATGACGACCATCAGCTGTCAAACGATTGGCCAAGATACAGGCAGCGGTGCCGCCGCCCACGATCACGTAATCGTACGTCTGCATTATTTTGCCCCCATAAAGTCAGCCATCAATTCAATTTGGCACGCGAGCATGGGTGCGCCGTATTGGATGCGACAGCCTTGAGCCTGTGCAGCAGCAAGTAACGGCGTCAGCGCAGGCGCCATGATGATTTCGGCCACTGTTTGTTCTGCTTTCAATAAGTGTGCATCAAGCGGCAGTGGATCTGCGCTCGCCATCCCCAAAGAGGTCGCGTTCACAATCAAGTCGTACCCTAGCGGATCCCGTGACCCTAATACCAATTCAACTTGCGGGTAGACCGGCCCCAACCGCGCAAACATGGCGCGCACTTTATCGGCTGAACGGTTATAGACAGCTAATTGTGTAGCGCCCGCCTCGGCCAACGCGAAAGCAATGGCGTTGGCCGCCCCACCCGCCCCCGCCAACAATATTTTTTTACCCCTTGGTTCAATGCCATGCAAGCGCAAGCCTGCGATAAAACCACGGCCATCCAAAATATCGCCAAACAAGCGCCCATCAGGATCGCGTCGCACGATATTGACCGCACCCACCGTGCGCGCCGCGGCAGTGATCTCATCGCACAGCACGCCAATCGTCGTTTTATGCGGCACCGTCACCACCATGCCGCCAAAGTTCTGGATGCCGCGCAAGGCTTGCGTAAAGGCGGGTAAATCTTTCGGCGCGACATGCATGGGCGTTAACACGCCATCAATGCCACGTTGCTCAAACACCTTGCGCATCATTTCAGGCGCTTTCACCTGCCCGATCGGATCGGCCACAATGCCGTAAAGTTTGGTTTTGCCACTGATGTCGATCATCTGCTTCTCTTTTATTGTTTGTGCGCCTTCACAGGCAGCTTCGTCGATCTAGTCCTGCACTATCATACAGTTTACCGTTGGTCCCCGATGTCGTTTTACGGAGATAACCATGAGCCGTGTTGCCACGCTATCGAGCAAAGTTTACCTACTGCTCGCCCTACTCTTCAGCGGGCTGGCGCACTCAAACCCCATCCATCACCATTACTTCACGTCCTCAGACGGGGTCCGTCTGCATTATCTTGAGGCAGGTAAAGGTGAACGAACACTTGTCTTTATCCCAGGCTGGGTCATGCCCGCCGCGGTGTTCGAACAACAATTACTGGCGCTATCAGATCAATTTAGGGTTTTGGCCTTCGACCCGCGCTCGCAGGGGCTCTCAGCGCTGACAACACTGTCGCATGCACCGCAAAGACGCCTGAAGGATATGGACGAGTTCTTGAAAGCCGCCAAGGTCAAAACTTTTATTTTGGCGGGTTGGTCGCTTGGCGTGCTTGAATCACTCGACTATCTCGCCAACTACAAACCTAAAGGTTTGCGAGGCTTGATATTGATCGATAACTCGGTGGGTGAAGGCCGACCGCCAGGCGGACGCTCGTCGAATTTTCAGCAGACCATGAACGATCCAAAAAAACGCGAAGCTTACCTTCGCGCCTTTAGCAAAGACATTTATCGCGAACCCCCGCCGCCGTTGTTAGCCCAGGCGGTACTGGATTCGGCCATGCGCGTACCACCCAAGACCGCGATCCAACTCATGCAGCAACCTTACCCGCGTGACTATTGGCGCGAAACGCTTGAAAAACAAAACGTGCCGGTTCTGTACATTGCACGACCGTGGTTGAAAGAACAAGGCGAAGCCTTACTGGCCAAGCGCCCTGCTGATTTAATCACCGTCAATATTATGGAAAAGCCCGGGCACGCCTTATTTGTGGACGACCCCAAAGGATTTAATGACGCCGCACGCAGCTTTAGCGTGGCCGCCTTTGCGCGCAAGATTCAACCCTAATCTGCACGCCGTACAATTTGTACGCTGCGACGCTCGGTCGTTTTGTTGTAACTAAACGCAAACGGCAAAGGCTTCACATTTTTAGAGTCTTTATAAGCCTGCGCCAAAGACTCTTGCTTTTTACGGTTAAACAATTCATGCGGGTACAAAAACCCGCCGTACAGATCAACCGGTCCGATCTGCGACAGGTAGGTGTAATTCAAACCAGTCTCATCTTGAACGACCATTTTTGCGTTTGCTACCAAAATATCGCGCAGCACTGAAAAATACGTTTCTTGTAGCAGATGCGATGCCGCCTTGAGCAGCACAGGATTGCGCGACTCGCGTTCAAGCCAGGCGCGCATGGGCTCGGTTTGGCTGAGATGCGAATCAGATAAATCTAGGCTGACATAATCCAGCGTCACAGGCTTGCCTCCTTTGCTCATGACCAGTCTCACAGATTTCCAGTCACCCGCCGTTTGAATAAACTGGCCGCTTTTTGGATCAAGCGCGATCGGATAGACCTCATTGACGTCATAGCCCATGTACAACGCAAACGTAATCAAAATGGAGGTCACTCCGATTTGCGCATGTTTGTCACGCTGATCTTCGTTTAAATCGTCAGTACGAAAGAAGGCAAGGCGACTAAACTTCATCCACTCGCGCAAAAACTTAGCCTGAAAATTTTGTGCGCGCGCACCCGCCATGTTGCTTAAAGCAGCGGGCTCACCCGCGGCCTGCATCGCCACCAGCACGAAGCGACTCGCCTGCGGAAACAAATGCGCCGCCGTCACAAAGTCTGGGCCCGAAAAGGGGTAAAACAGCGTGGTACCAGAAGGTTGCTTGATCTCAGTCTGAGCCCAGGCCGACATCGCCGCGCCTATGTTTTGCTGATAGAACTCCCAGGCCCCGTCGGCCTGCGTTAGATTCGCACCTTGCAGAAAAGGAAAGGGCGGGTTGGCTTGTGCAGCCGTCGCCAAATATTTGCCTTGTACTTCACTTGCATGCGCAGGCAGGGCGGCACTAAAACAGACGCAACTCAGCGCAACGCCCGTGGCAACGCGTTTGAGTGACAAAATAAACAAAGACAGCATCGAACACCTCAAGGTCAAAAATACTGGGTCATATTAAACAGCTTTTTTAGGGGGATTGGCCAGCACGATCCCTAAGACAATCAACACCAAGCCCACCACATGATAAAGCTCAGGAAACTCACCCAGCAACAGCACAGACATCAACGCGGCGAACACCGGCGTGAGGTTCAAGAAAAACATCGGCAACTGAGAGCCGGTTCGTAACACCGCCTGCTGATAACAAAGGTAGGCTAGCAGCGCGGGCCCCAACGCCACATAAGCCACCATGCCGTAAATCTTGGGTGACCATTCGATTGCGGCGTAACCGCCCCAAACCAGCTCTGCCAACACCATCGGCACTGCAAACAACAAACCCCAGGCCATCTGCATCGTCAAGACGCTATAGCCTGACATTTCAGCGGGTCGGCTACGCAACAGCCAAGTATATAAAGCCCACAGGGCAATGGCGAGCAGCATAAATAAATCACCCGGCACAAACGAAATCTGCGCCGCATTCGTTACGTCACCGCGGATCAACACCCAGGCTACGCCAAGCATTGACACCACTGCCCCAAAAGTCGCTGCGCGGCTGATCGGCGCCTGAAACAACGAACGCCCCATCAACAGAGTAAAGATCGGGCCTGCTGCAGTGATTAACGCAATATTGATCGGGCTAGACGTTGTCAGCGCTAAATACTGCAAGGCGTTATAGGTGGTGGTACTTAAAAACCCGGTTGCCGCCAAAATCACCCACGACTTGCGGGCGATGGGCCAGTCTTGCTTTAAGCGTTGCCACACAAAAGGCAACAACACCAAAAGCGCAACGACCCAACGCAAGAAATTTAAGGTGATCGGAGGGATCGCCCCTGCTGCCATCCTACCTACGATGGCGTTACTGGCCCACATCAGGGGCGGTACAACCAAAAACAACAAGGTAATGGGACGCATCAGGGAAGAGAAAACGGATGGGTGGGGCCGTCAGACTGTGGTGTGCGGCTCAACAAGAAGAGGAAATTTCAACCAAATTTAGTTTAACGGAATATGCTGCCTTGCTTTACGACATGAAGGGACTCGAGGTCGAGATCAATGACGGGGGTACACCAACTGAAGCAATAGGTCAGCATACAACCAACTCAATCCGGCCCTGCGTAATCAGCGATTTCCCAGGCCGTGCGATAGCCACCAATGTGTTTGACGTAAGCTAGCAAGTCTCCGAAAAACGGATTTGAGGCGAGCGTCGACGAGTCGCCAACCAGTAGTAACTTACGTCGGGCGCGGGTCATCCCAACGTTCATGCGGCGGATGTCCGCAAGGAAGCCAATTTCGCCTTGGCGATTGCTGCGCGTCAGTGAAATAGCAATGATGTCGCGCTCTTGGCCCTGAAACGAATCGACCGTGCCCACGCTCAGCATACGGCGCTGCAGTAGGTTGTTGAGATCGTCGATTTGCTCGATGGCGTCCTTCAAATAGTTGATTTGAGCGCGGTAAGGGGCAATCACGCCGATGGTGAGCGGATCTTGCGCGTGCTCGGCCTGATCGTAAGGCCCTAAGAGCTGGACGAGGCGCTTAAGCAGCAAATCCGCTTCTTCAGGGTTAGCGGTAGAGCGGCTTTCGGCAAGGGTGAACTCAAGGAAGCCGTAACCGGCCGTGTCGAGGAACTCTACAGGCAGCTCATGCGCAAAAATCGGGTCGTAAGCCCCCAAGTCGGCGCGGCGCACAGTGTGATGCGGCTTTAATTGACCGCCGTAAAACTGCTCAGAGCTGAATCCCATGATTTGCGCGTGCATGCGGTACTGCACGGTCAGCATGCGGGCTGTCGCAGGCTGCCGCTTAATGCACTTTTCGAACAACGTTTCGCGTAGGCCCTCGCGGGCCGCCTGTTCGCTTTTGACAGTGGGTGGCAGCTGATGGTGATCGCCAGCCAGAATCACGCGTGTGCCCTTGGCAATCGGAATCCAGCAGCCAGGCTCTAGTGCCTGGGCGGCTTCGTCGATAAAGACGGTCTCAAAGATCAGGTGCCGAATGTTACGGTTACTCGCGCCGACGAGTGTGCAGGTGATGACCTGCACCGACTCGAGTACGTCTTCGGTCATAAAGCGCTCTAAATTGTCGGCTGCCTGAAACAGCATGCGCGCTTCTTCCTTTAGCAACCGTCGCTGCTGCCGCTCTTCGAAGCCAAAATCGCGGGTGTATTCGTTGGCAGTTTGGCGGTATTGCTCGGCGGTTTGGCGCATCGCGCGCATTTCACCGTAACTCGAATGCGCCATCACGCGGGCATCCAGAGTGTGCTCGAGCAGCAGGTCTGAGACGCGGCTAGGATTGCCCAGCCGGATCACGTTGACACCACGCTCGGCCAACTTTTCGGTGAGCAGATCAACAGCCGTATTCGAGGGCGCGCACACCAACACGCGCCGTTCGCGCCGCGTGGTTTCTAGAATGGCCTGCACTAAGGTTGTGGTTTTGCCAGTACCGGGCGGACCATGGATGATGGCCACGTCTTGAGCCGCGATCACTAGGCGTACAGCCGCTAGCTGCGAGTCGTTGAGAGGGCTGGGGTAAAACAGGTCGTCGGCGTTAGGCGCACGGAACCTCGCCTGCCGGGCGCCGAGCAGCACGTCGCGCAACTCGGCTAACCGGTTTGCATGGGCGTAAAGCACTTCGTCAAGGGCGAGGTCCATCTCGCGGTAGCTCACCTCGTCAAAAGTGAGATCAACGCCCAGTTTGTAACCGTCAAGCACCCAGTCGGGAAGCTCTTCTTTGGTTGTTGCCAGCAGTAGCTTATTGCGCCGCACGCTCGTAATGACACCATTGAGCACGGGCCGGTCGGTCGCTACGTGGGGCGGCGCATTGCTAAAGAGCGAAGCATTTTTGCCCACCTGAAACAAGTGCAGGCCCTGCTCACTAGCTGGGCGCTCTAATTCAAGCACCACTTTGCCGCCAAAGCCGATTTCTTCATTGGTGATCGTGACGGGATACCACGTCAAGCCGCGCCGGATGCGCTCTTTTACGCTGGCCTTAGCATTTTTAAGTTTGAATTGCGTTTGGTCTTCTTGCTGCTCAAGTTGCAGGAGTGCACGCACGTGGCGCAACTCTTTTTCAATCGCATCAGGGTCGGTGGGGTCAGCGATATTCATATCAAACATTAACAATTCGCCATAACAAGGGTAAACGCAAGTCACGCAAAACGCTTGGCCTTTGAATCTAGTCATCAACTGAAATCACCTGAAACAAGTGTTAGCAGCAGAGAGCTAGATTTTTATACCAGTCCACCTAGAATAAGAACTGTCAGTCACTGGGTGACTCAACGTAATATCCCGACTCAATGGAGCGACCGAAATGAAAAGAATCCTATTAACGCTGTTGGTGACGATCGCTGGTTCTTTGAGTGCCAACGTCGTGGTGGCGGGGCCCTCGGTCGGCGTAGTCATCGGCATACCGCCGATTGTGATTGGCGGCCCAGTATATCGCCCAGCGCCTGTGTATTACGCACCGCCCCCGGTGGTTTACCAAGTGCCACGGCCCTACTACGCGCCGGCACCGGTATATTACGCCCCTGCGCCAGTGTACGGCGCTCGGCCCGTGATAGTGCGCCCAGCACCCCGGTACTATGCCCCAGTCGTTGTGTCACCAGGCTATAACGGGCGTAATGGCTATTACAACGGCAATCATGGTAACGGCTACGGAAATTACCAACGCGGCTATTACGGTCGGTGACACCTTAGCAGACCTAAAGTTTCAACCGCTCAGGCGCCATGCGTTCGTTAAGCGGCGCCTAATCGCTCTAGACCACCCATATACGGCCGCAACACCTCAGGCACCACGACACTGCCGTCTTCTTGCTGATAGTTTTCTAAGACAGCCACTAGTGCGCGCCCGACAGCCAAACCCGAGCCGTTGAGGGTGTGCACAAACTCTGTTTTGCCGGCCTCATTGCGGGTACGTGCCTGCATGCGTCGCGCCTGAAAAGCCTCGCAGTTTGATACCGACGAGATTTCGCGCCACGTATTTTGAGCAGGTAACCACACTTCGAGGTCATAGGTTTTTGTCGCACCAAAACCCATATCCCCTGTACACAGCAACATGACACGGTAAGGCAAGCCCAGCAACTGCAAGACTTTTTCAGCATGTCCGGCCATTTCTTCGAGTGCCTGGTATGAAGTGTCTGCAGCGACGATCTGCACCATTTCGACTTTATCGAACTGGTGTTGGCGAATCAAGCCTCGCGTATCCCGCCCACCACTACCGGCTTCAGAGCGAAAACATGGGGTATGCGCGGTTAAGCGAATCGGCAAGTCAAGCGCCGGCACGATGCTGTCGCGCACGCTGCCGGTTAAGGTGATTTCTGAGGTTGAGATTAAGTATTGTTCTTCGCGCACGATGGCGTTGCCTTGCTCGTCGAGTGAGGCTTCGTCACCGCCGCGCGTGACCCAAAACATGTCATTTTTAAATTTAGGCAACTGCCCCGTACCGAGTAAGGTTGAGGCGTTGACGATGTACGGTGTATAGCACTCGGTATAGCCGTGTTGCTCAGTTTGCAAGTCAAGCATGAACTGCGCCAAGGCGCGGTGTAGTCGCGCGATTGGACCTTTCATAAAACTGAAGCGTGCGCCCGACAGTTTGCCTGCCACATCAAAATCAAGACCGAGGGTTTCGCCCAGAGTGACGTGATCGCGCGGCGTAAAACCCAAATGTTTTGGATCACCAGACACGGTGTCAGGCACGGGTACCCAGCGACGCACCTCGATATTGCCCTCGCTATCTGCACCCACTGGCACAGATTCGTGCGGTAAGTTTGGTACCGCTAACAACAAGTCGTTGAGTTGCTGCTGAATCTCGGCAAGTTCTTGCTCGAGCGCTTTAAGCCTTACGGGGATCGCCTGCGACTGCGCCATGACAGCCGACGCGTCTTCACCGCGCGACTTTAAACCACCAATCTGTTTGGCGAACGCATTACGTTGAGCCTGCAAATTTTCAGTTTCAGTTTGCACCGCTTTGCGGCGTGCCTCGAGCGCATTAAACGACTCAAGTGAAAAGGCAAACCCACGGCTCGCCAGGCGACGCACAACAGCATCGAGATCTTTACGCAATAAAGCAGTATCAAGCATGGTCTTGGTGCTTCAAAAAGCTAACGGAGCCAGTATTGTAAACGCCGCAACAACCACGCTACGATACCAAGCGCCCCCACACTCACCAGCCAGATCAGCAGCAACCACAGCCAACGTTTCATCGCTTTCTCAAAAAACCTAACCGATTACTGGGCACAAAGAGGCACAGCGGGGCAAGAGACCTAAGCCCCAGTGGCCTGCCTTAGGCGTGATAGTGATGCGTAGGGCCCACTTTGCCACGAAATACCCAATAGGCGTAGGCGGTGTAGGCCAAAATCATTGGTAGCAACACGACGGCGCCCACCAGCAAAAACTTCAAACTCTTGTCGGGTGCAGCCGCTTGCCACAGTGTGACTGCTGACGGCACAATATACGGAAAAAAGCTGATCAACAGCCCCATGTAAGACAAGACAAACAGGCCTTGCACCGACAAAAAGGCCATTAAAGGTTTTTCTTGAGTCAAGCCTTTAAAAAACAGCACCGCACACACCAACACCAAGAACGGCACCGGTATGACGAGCGCCATCTCAGGCCAGGCAAACCACTTGCGCATAAAGTGTTCGTGTAAGAAAGGCGTCCAGATACTCACCACCACGATCAAACCCAAGAGCGCCAGCCCCAACACGCGGGCGGCACGCGAGGCCTGCTGTGCCACGTGACCTTCAGTTTTTAGCATCAGCCAGGTGGCGCCTAACAGTGCGTAGCCCACAACCAAGGCTAAGCCCGTCAACAAACTAAAGGGCGACAACCAATCCCACCAGCCCCCTGAGTAAGCCCGGCCCACAACCGGTATACCCTGAACGAGCGCGCCCATCGCAACACCTTGCGCAAACGCGGCAACGATTGACCCACCCGCGAAAGCAAAATCCCAAAACCACTGGTTATTACGACTTTTAAAACGAAACTCAAACGCGACACCTCTAAACACCAAGGCCAACAACATCGCAATAAACGGGGCATATAAGGCCGGCATGATGATCGAATAGGCGAGCGGAAACACCGCGAATAAGCCGCCCCCTCCTAACACCAGCCAAGTCTCGTTGCCATCCCAAACCGGGACAACCGAATTCATCATCTGGTCGCGATGCTCGCGGCCCTTGACCAACGGAAACAAAATTCCGACGCCGAGGTCAAAGCCATCTAGCACGATATAAGCCAACACCGCAAAAGCAATCAGGCCGGCCCAAATCAAGGCATAGTCGATTGTCATGGCTGCCCCTTTAACGTATCCGCACCTGACGCACCTGTCAGGGCGGAAGGCGACACAATGCCACCCGCGCGAACAGGTTCGTTGACAGACAACTCAGCGCGCCCGGCATCAGGTGCCTGACGCATGAGCCGCAAGATATACACCGTACCCGCGCCGAAAAGTGCGAAATACACCACCACGAAGGCGATCAGCGAGCTGGCCACCGCCGCCGCGTGAATAGGCGAAGCTGAGTCAGCCGTACGTAAAAGGTTATAAACCGTATACGGCTGACGTCCGACCTCGGTGACCACCCAACCTGCCAGTACCGCCACAAAGCCAGAGGGCCCCATCCACACCGCCGCACGAAGCATCCAGACATTTTCATACAGCTTGCCCCGGTGCCGCAGCCACAGGCTCCAGAGGCCAAGACCGAGCATCAGCATCCCAATACCCACCATCACGCGAAACGCATAAAACACAATGCCCATCGGCGGGCGCTCAGAGGGCGGCCATTCTTTCATGCCTTGAATCACGCCGTCTAGGGTGTGGGTCAAAATCAAACTACCCAGGTAGGGGATTTCAACGACGTAATCCATGCGCTCTTCTTTGCTATTGGGTATACCAAACAGAATCAGCGGCGCACGGGCCTGAGTTTCGTAGTGCCCCTCGATGGCAGCGATCTTGCGCGGTTGGTGCTCGACCGTATTGAGCCCATGCTGATCGCCGGCCAAGATCTGAAGCGGCGCTACGCAAGCCGCCATCCACATCGCCATCGAAAACATCGTACGCACGGCCAACTGTGAGGCTAAGCGCTCTGGCGTTACGAGCGCAACTTTGTGTAGACGCATTTTCAACAAGTGAAACGCTGCCACCCCGCCGACGACAAAAGCTGTTGTGAGGTACGCCGCCAAGACCGTATGCACTAAGCGATAAGGAAAGGAAGGATTAAAAATCACCTCAAGCCAGCTCTCGACTACAAACTGCCCCTCAGCATTTTGGCTAAAGCCCGCAGGGGTGTGCATCCAGCTATTGACCGACAAAATCCAAAATGCAGACATAAAGGTACCGAGCGCCACCATCGCTGTGGCAAAGCAATGCAGACGCGGGCCAACGCGCGCACGCCCAAACAGCATGACACCTAAGAAGCCTGCCTCAAGAAAAAACGCAGACATCACCTCGTAGCCCATCAGGGGTCCAAGCACTGGGCCCGTTTTGTCGGCAAAGACACTCCAGTTGGTGCCAAACTCGTAACTCATCACCAAGCCCGACACCACACCCATACCAAAGGCCAAGGCAAAGATTTTTTTCCAGTAATTAAACAAATCCAAATAAACCGCGCGGCCTGTTGCTAAGTGCAAACCATTGAGCACCGCGAGGTAACTGGCTAAGCCGATCGAGAAGGCCGGAAAAATAATATGAAAACTGACTGTGAACGCAAATTGTATGCGTGCCAGTGTGTGTGCATCGAGCCAGTCCATCACATTCATCCTTTACTTTTTTGGGCTTGCCGGTCGAGCTCGCGCAGGTGCGCCATTTTTTCAGCGATCTTGGTTTCAAGGCCGCGCGTCACGGGTTGGTACCAAGCGGGGTCAGGCATACCGTCGGGCAAATAGGTTTCGCCGGCGGCGTAGGCTTCGGGTTCGTCGTGTGCGTAGCGGTAAGCGTGTCCATACCCAAGTTCTTTCATGAGCTTGGTGGGGGCATTGCGCAGGTGCACGGGCACCGGGCGAGATTGATCGTATTTCACAAACGCCACCGCCTGATTGTAGGCGTTATAACCCGCATTACTTTTTGCCGCTACGGCTAAGTAAATGGTAGCCTGCGCCAGTGCCAACTCGCCTTCAGGCGAACCCAAGCGCTCGAAGGTTTGCGCGGCATCGTTGGCGATTTGCATCGCGCGCGGATCGGCCAAACCGATGTCTTCCCAAGCCATCCGCACAATGCGTCGCGCCAAATACTTAGGATCAGCGCCACCATCCAGCATGCGCGTCAACCAATAAAGCGCGGCGTCAGGGTTTGAGCCGCGCACCGATTTATGCAAGGCTGAAATTTGATCGTAAAAATTATCGCCACCTTTATCAAAGCGACGCGAATTCATACTTAGGGCGTTTTGGATCAAATTCGAATCGATACGGGTTGCGTTCGCATTACTTGCCGCGGTTGCCGCCTGCTCAAGCAAGTTTAAAAAGCGCCGCGCATCGCCATCGGCGTAACCAATCAGTGTGTTGACCGCTGCCTCGTCAAACGTCAGCGCCGCGAGAACCGTCTGTTGCGCACGCAGCAGTAATTCGCGTAGCTCTGCGTCATTAAGGGACTCAAGCACATAGACTTGCGCACGCGACAACAATGCCGAGTTCACCTCAAAAGACGGGTTTTCGGTTGTGGCGCCGATAAACGTCACCAAGCCCGACTCAACAAAGGGCAACAATGCATCTTGCTGCGACTTGTTAAACCGATGGATCTCATCCACAAACAACAAGGTGCGTTGCTGATGTTGATCAAGGGTCAGTTGCGCCGCCTCCATGGCAGCGCGAATCTCTTTGACGCCCGCAAATACGGCAGATAGTGCAATAAAGGCACAATCAAAGGCGTTGGCGGTCAGGCGAGCAAGGGTTGTTTTACCCACGCCGGGTGGCCCCCATAAGATCATCGAATGCGGCCTACCCGATTCAAAGGCAACACGTAAGGGCTTGCCCGGCCCGAGCAGGTGGCGCTGACCGATCACCTCGTCAAGCGTGGCCGGGCGCAACGCCTCTGCAAGGGGCGGCACAGGCGAGGTTTTGAAGAGATCAGTCATCGCGCAGGCTCATTGCATGCGTACAACGTCAGCGCCGGGCGGTGGCACAAAGCGAAAGGCCTCAGCCGCCAGCGTAGGATTGGGCACGATGCCTGAGAGTTCGATATGCGTGCTTTGCCCAAAGGCGTCTAACAAAATGATACGGGCAGGCAAACCACCCGAAAATCCGAGATCAACATGCACGAACCCCGCCTCGCCATTACGCGGCTTGGCACGTAACCACGACAGCCCCTCTTTGTCTGGTAACGCGGTCACGGCAAACGATTGTTCGAGCGACCCTGCGCCAAACAAAATCGCCGCTGGCGACGAGCCAATGGCCTGATCGACCTTACGCACGGTCACCTGATTTAAGTCGGGATCAAATTGAAATAGTTGCTGTCCGTCAGAGACGATTTGCTGGGCATAGGGTTTAAGTACATCCCACTTAAACCGACCGGGCCGTTGAAAAGCAAAGCGTCCACTTTGCGCCGGTTTCGTTTGCCCTTGAGTACCCACGGTGTATTGCGAAAAATTACCCGTCGCTGCTTGCACCTTCGAGACAAAACCTTGCAATTGCTCTTGCGCCGAGGCGGCCGTGGCCTCAGTCCCTAGCAGGCATATCGCACATAGCACCGAACTCAACAAGCTTTTTGTCCAAGTGCTAAAAAGCATAGTTGTTAATCCTCTTTGTTGGTGGTGGGCACTAGAATTTCGCGATTGCCATTGGACTGCATGGTTGACACCATACCGCTGTTTTCCATTTGTTCTAACAGGCGCGCGGCACGGTTATAGCCAATGCGCAAATGACGCTGCACCAGCGAAATTGACGCTCGCTTGTGCTTAAGTACGATTTCAACAGCTTGATCGTACATCGGGTCGGTCTCGGCATCAGCAAAGCCCGTGACGCTACCAACACCATCACCAGTCTCACCTTCAACGCCGCCTTCGAGCAGGCCATCGATATAGTCTGGCTCGCCCTGCGTCTTCAAGGACTCAACCACACGGTGCACCTCTTCGTCAGAGACGAACGCACCATGCACCCGAATCGGCAAACCGGTACCAGACGGCATGTACAACATATCACCCTGACCCAGCAGCGCCTCGGCTCCCATTTGATCAAGGATGGTGCGCGAATCAATTTTGGAAGACACTTGAAACGAAATTCGAGTGGGGATGTTGGCCTTAATCAAGCCCGTAATCACGTCAACGCTTGGCCGCTGCGTCGCCAAAATTAAATGAATGCCTGCCGCCCTGGCTTTTTGCGCTAGTCGCGCAATCAGCTCTTCAATTTTTTTACCCACCACCATCATCAAATCGGCGAGCTCGTCGATCACCACCACGATCGTCGGCAATTCTTTTAGGGGCTCGGGCGCATCGGGGGTCAACGAAAACGGATTGGGGATGGGCTCTTCGCGCTTAATCGCGTCGCGCACTTTGGTGTTAAAGCCGGTCAGGTTGCGCACACCAAGCTTGCTCATTAAGCGGTAGCGCTTTTCCATTTCGCCCACGCACCAATTTAGGGCGTTTGCGGCCTGGCGCATGTCGGTCACTACGGGTGCCAACAAATGCGGGATCCCTTCGTAGACGCTCATTTCAAGCATTTTGGGGTCAATCAAAATCAAGCGTGTTTGCGACGGATCAGCCTTGTAGAGCAAAGACAGAATCATGGCGTTAATACCCACCGACTTACCCGAGCCCGTTGTACCCGCCACCAGCAAATGTGGCATTTTTGCTAAGTCAGCCACCACGGGGTTACCCGCAATGTCTTTACCCAAAGCCATCGTCACCACAGACTGGCTAGAGTGATAAGTTTGTGAACCCAAAATCTCAGAGAGCTTCACCATTTGACGGCGCGGGTTGGGCAACTCAAAGCCCATCAAATTTTTACCGGGTATCGTCTCGACCACACGAATACTGACCAGGCTGAGCGCACGCGCCAGATCTTTTGCCAAATTGACGATTTGGCTACCCTTGACGCCGGTAGCAGGCTCGATTTCATAGCGTGTGATCACCGGACCAGCCTGAGCGGCCACCACATGCACCTCGACACCAAAATCCGCCAGCTTCTTTTCAATGAGCCGAGAGGTAAATTCAATGGTTTCGTCTGAGACCGTTTCAAACGGTTCGGGTGCGGGGTCGAGCAAGCTCAAGGCGGGCAAGCTTCCGGCGCTCGTGGGTTCGGCAAACAACGAGTGTTGCTTCTCTTTTTGCACCCGTTCGGATTTAGCCACGGTGACAATCGCTGGCTCGATACGAATTGGGTGCTCGTGCACCGTTTTTTCTTGTTTAGCATCGACCTGCTCGTGGCGCACCGCCTGCGCCACCTGCCCGACACGGCGATCTACCCTTGCCGTTCGAACATTTTTGAGCTTGAACACAATCCATTCAAAACCCTGACCAATTTTTTCAGCGACCTTCAGCCACGAGAAACCAAAAAACAAACTGGTCCCTAAGGCAATGAGCGCAATCAGAATCACCGTACTGCCTGAAAACCCAACAGCCTGGGATAAAAAAGCAGACCACGTACTGCCAATAACGCCACCGGCACCGCTGGTCACATCGGTACGCCCCGGCAATTGCATCCCCCAAGAGCTCAGCCGATAGGCCTCAAGCCCAACCGACCCCAGCAAGGCCATCACAAAACCGATGCCTTGTTCCCAACGCACACGGGCGAGCGCCTCTGGTTCACCACGCGCCCGAATCTGCGTCGCCAGACGCAGATACCCAGCATGCACGCGATGCAGCAACAGCACGACCCACCACCACGCACAATAGCCAAACAAATACAGCAAGATATCGGCGGTGTACGCCCCAACCCAGCCGCCCCGATTGTGCAACACCTCAACATCGCGCCCGACCGAATGAGACCACGCAGGGTCGGTCAGGCTCCAGGTCGAGAGTACTAAAGTTAGCCAGGCCGCCAAAATCGCGAACAGAATCCAACGCGCTTCGCGCATCAGCGAGAGCAACTTTGACTGAAAGGCCGAGGGCCCGTTTCGGGTGTTTCGGGTGGCGCGCGGAGCGCTCGTAGTGGCAATAGAGGGTCTAGGCATAGAGGACATTATAATTTGATGCTTAAACTCGAGGAAATCCTGATGACAACGCCAAAACACGCCAAAGTTCTAATTCTGGGCTCGGGACCGGCCGGCTACACCGCAGCCGTGTATGCGGCTCGGGCCAATCTTAATCCCGTCATGATTACCGGTCACGCACAAGGTGGCCAACTCATGACCACGACCGATGTAGACAATTGGCCTGCCGACGCCGCCGGGGTACAAGGCCCCGAATTGATGCAGCGCTTCGCCGAGCACGCCGAGCGCTTTAACACCGAGATGGTGTTTGATCATATCTCAAACGTCGACTTTTCATCACGTCCATTTCGCCTAACGGGCGATGGCGGTGCCCAATACACCTGCGACGCGCTTATTATTTCAACCGGTGCCTCGGCGAAATATCTCGGCCTACCCTCAGAAGAGGCCTTTATGGGGCGCGGTGTGTCGGGTTGCGCCACCTGTGACGGTTTCTTTTACAAAAATCAAGATGTGGTGGTGGTTGGTGGTGGTAACACCGCTGTCGAAGAGGCGCTGTACCTCTCAAACATCTGCCGCAGCGTCACGGTCGTTCACCGCCGCGACAAATTCAGAGCCGAACCTATCATGAACGATAAGATGATGGAAAAAGTCGCGAATGGCAATATGAAACTGGCAACCTTTCACGAACTCGATGAAGTATTGGGTGATGCCACGGGCGTCACGGGCGTACGTTTGCGGGCAACGGATTCTGGAAAGTTAACAGAGTTGGCCGCTACAGGCGTATTCATCGCGATCGGTCACGAACCCAATACCGGTATTTTTAAAGACAAACTCGAAATGGCCAACGGTTATATCGTGACCAAAAGTGGCCTGTCAGGTTTAGCGACCATGACCTCTGTGCCAGGCGTATTCGCCGCAGGCGACGTACAAGATCACGTCTACCGCCAAGCCATTACCAGCGCAGGTACAGGCTGCATGGCCGCGCTCGACGCACAACGGTGGCTGGAGAATGCGCAATCCTAAAGCGGGGCTTGCCGACCTAAAGCGCCTGAGCGAAGCGGCGGCGCGTACTAGCAAAAAAGCGCAGGCAAGCGCTGACACGCAAACGAAGCGACTTCAAACGCAGGCCGGCTCCGTCTCGCGACAAGAATCGCTTCGAGTTGCGGCGGGCGCCAATACGCATCAAACAGCGCGTCAAATGCAGGTCGGCGCCATTGCGCCACCCAAATCACCTGACGCTCGGCTTGGCGCGGGTTCGTCAAGACGAGAGCATTCAGAGCCGGAGATCGCTTGCGACTCGCTCTTTGCGCAGGCGGTACGTGCGGTTCAACCTCTACACAAAAGACAGACACGACTCTTGCTCAGACCTGACGCTGCGCCAGCCAAAAGCGAACAATTAACTGAACGTCGCCAACGCGCAGTCGGAGACCCGCCCACGCCCTCCAAGCGCTTATCGGATGGTGCAGCACTCAACAAAGACACTGAAGTCGAACTCACTTGGGCAGCGGCGGGCATTGGTCCGTCGGTGTTGCGTCAACTCGCACGTGCGTTTTGGCCAATTGGTGCGCGTCTGGATTTACATGGTCTAAACAGCGATCAAGCGCGTGACGCTTTAGTCGCCTTTATTGAAAATAGCCAAAGCCACGCCACACGTTGCGTCTGCATTATTCACGGTGTAGGTTACGGCTCAGCAAACGGCCAGCCCGTTTTACCCTTGCGCGTCAGGCAATGGCTCAAACAGCTACCTGCAGTCAGTGCGTTCGCGCAGGCACCTAAAGCCTATGGCGGAGCAGGTGCCCTGCTTGCGCTTCTGAAACTAACCGACTAAATCCCGAACAGGCATCAGAGATTGAGCCCATACGACTCTGGGCCGCCGACATACACTACTAGTCAGGCCGTCTTAAATCGTCGACTAACGCGTCGGTGGCAAGATTTTTTTGACGGGTCAACAGCGAGACCACCACGATCACGACAAACGCTGCGGGTGCCCCAAACACGCCCGCAGCAATCGGCTGGATATGCCACCACAAGTTGATGGGCTCGCTCGTGGATATCCCCAACACCCAATGGCGCAACCATGGTTGCGCTTGGATCATATAGACGAAGGTCACGCACAGCCCTGCCACCATACCGCAGCAGGCACCCCACTTGTTCGCGCCTTTCCAAAAAACGCCCAGCACCAGCACCGGGAAAAAAGTCGAGGCGGCAAAAGAAAAGGCTGCACCCACTAAAAATAAAATATCCGCGGGCGTACGTGTTGAAGCCCAGGCCGCTGAAAAGGCGACGATGAGCAATAATATTTTCGACAGCAACACACGCCGGCCCGGCCCCATCTTGGGCGACATCACTCGAAACAACGTGTCATGCGATAACGCACTTGATAAGGTCAATAGCAGCCCATCAGCAGTCGACAAGGCAGCTGCCAAGGCCCCCGCGGCTACCAAGCCTGAAATAACGTAGGGCAATCCGCCAATTTCTGGGCCCGCCAACACCACCACATCGGTGCCCATTTGAATCTCAGCTAACTGCACAATGCCATCTTGATTGAGATCCAAGATATTGAGTAAAGAGCGGTCGAGTGCTGACCAAGCATGGACCCAGCTCGGTAAATCTGCAAACCGCGTACCGACCAGATCCGAATAAATTTCAAACTTCACCAAGATCGCCAACGCGGGCGCCATCAAGTACAGGAGCAGAATAAACAACAAAGACCAGAAGACCGACTTGCGCGCGGCGTCGACCGAGGGGGTCGTAAACGAGCGCATCAAAATATGCGGCAAGCCAGCAGTGCCCATCATGAGACACAATACAATCGCCAAAAAATTGTTTCTGACCGCATCGTTTGACTCAGAGGTTCGGCTCGCAAACGGTTCGGCATGGGGCTGCGGGGCGGCCGCGCGTACAGCGTAGTCATCGCGCGCCTTCGACCAGGCCATGCGGGCAGCTTCAACCGACTTTGGGTAGGCCGCTAACTCACGCTCAAGCAGACGCACCTCACTCATTGGGGCATCATTGGCACGCGCCCGTAACAATTGAAGTCGCAGTTTTTGTTGTTCTGTTTCGTAGGTCTCGGGCAAGCCAGATAACCGCACCTGCATCGCTTCAGAACGATCCTTCCACAAGGCTCTAACAGATAACTCATTGGGGTCGTGCGTGAGTTCGCGCTCGCGCTCGGTGACTTGCTGCAGCACAGAGCTCGCGGCAACCTGCGGCACCGGTTCGCCGGTTTGCTTCACCGCAAGCCAAATGACGGGCACCAAGTAAGCGATTAACAAAATGATGTATTGACCGACTTGCGTCCAGGTGACGGCGCGCATACCACCCAAAAAAGAACAAACCAAGACGCCGCCCAAAGCGATAAAAATCCCTAACTCAAACGAAATGCCGGTCATGCGCGTGATGATGATACCGACCCCATAAATCTGCGCGACCAAGTACGTAAATGAACATAAGACTGCGCAAAGTACCCCGAGCAAACGCGGCCAGGCACCACCAAAACGTGCGCCTAAGAAATCGGGGATGGTGTAGCGCCCAAACTTTCGCAGGTAAGGAGCTAAAAAAAGCGCAACCAACACATACCCGCCGGTCCAGCCCAAAATGTAGGCCAAGCCGTTGTAGCCCGTCAGATAAAGGGTACCGGCCACACCGATAAAAGAAGCCACTGACATCCAGTCTGCGGCCGTGGCCATCCCGTTATAAACAGCAGGCACCCTTCTGCCGGCGACATAATATTCGACTGGATCTGAGGTCCGGCACATGATGCCAATGCCCGCATAGAGCGCCACAGTCACGAGCAAAAAGGCGTAGCCGATCCAGTGCCGCTTTAACCCCATGATTTCAAGCAGGGCAAGCAGTAGTACGAGCAGACAAAATCCGACGGTATACACGGCATAGCCACGAAACAGCTGGGCATTAAAGCTTTGTTGCGAGGTCGGGTCTTGAGACACTCAAACGTCTTCTTGAGCGGTTTGCCGCGCGCGCTGATCTTGGCGCGCCATCCACCAAGCATAGAAGCCCACGATCAGCAAAAAGAACAACGGCCCACCAAAGGCCGCCATCCAAAACGAAAAGGGCCAGCCAAAAAGAAAATATGGGCTCAATTCAATTGCGAAATACGCTGGTACGAAGGTCACGAGCCACCACGCGCACAACAGCCCCACAATCAAGAGAATATTGTGGCGCCAATAACGATTGCGAGAAGAGGCTTGAGCGGGGCGCATGATCGCCTAATATATACAAGTTGCCAGATATAAGCGACAACGGCCGACACCGAAGTGCCAGCCGTTGTGCGATTTATTTTTATTAGAGTCGTGCTTATTTTTATAATTCAGCCGATGCTGCCAGCTTGCCCATGCAGAGCCTTGTCCCCTCACCTGCATGGAAATGATTCTGCACCGTCATAGGTATTGTTGCATTGGGGTATGCCCTATATTTGGGCGCTTCTCATCCGATGTTTCACTATATGGACAGAATTGTGCGCTTGCGTACTAAACTTTTCACGGAATCTCATGTTTAACCCGTCGCGCGACCAAGTTCGAGAATTTTTTGTCAATACCTGGCGCAAAGACCGCGCCCACGAGCTCTTGACCCCGCTCGAAGCGATCGCGTTAGACTGGATTAAGCAACACCCCGAGTACCATGACACCCTAGAAGGTCCAGAGGCCTTGACGCAAGAGTTCAAGGTTGAAGAAGGCCGCAGCAACCCCTTTTTGCACCTTTCAATGCATTTAGCGATTGCCGAGCAACTTTCGATTGACCACCCTCGCGGCATCAAACAAGCCTTCGAGACCATGGCACGAGGCTCGAACGGACACGATGCGGTGCATCAGATCATGGAATGCCTCGGGCAAGTTGTCTGGGAGTCTCAACGCCTTGGCACCCCGCTAGACAGCGACGCCTACATCGAACTCATCAGGCAACGGGCCAGTCGCGATTGAAATAAAAAACCGCCCTTGAGGCGGCTTTTTATTGCGATACACAGCGTTTTTACCTGCGTACGGCCAACGGCCCAGGCTGCGAGGCCAGCCATGCAGAAACATTATCAACGTCTTGCTTGGACATTTGCGTCGCAAAAGCACCCATCACGGCATTTTTACGCACGTTGGCCGAAGCCGGTGCGCCCGTTGCGCCACGTTGGTAGGCCTTCAAGGCGTGCGCTAAAAAGTCGGCATGCTGGCCAGCCAAAATAGGGTAAGCCGGCATGATCGGTGACTTAGCGTCTGCGCCATGGCAAGAGGCACAGTTGAGTTTTTCCCAGGTGGCTTTGCCGGCCTTGAGATCGGCTGCTTGAGCCAAACTCGAACCGATCATCACCACAACGCCACAGAGGGCAAGCTTCAGATATTTCATGTGAGCCCCCAGTTATTTAAGTTTGGAATAGTAAGCGGACAGATCAGCAATATCTTGATCTGAAAGGCTTTTTGCGATCGCATCCATGGTGGGATGGGTTCGCTCACCCGACGCATAGGCGCGCAAAGCGGCCTGAAGGTAGGCACCATTTTGGCCCGCAATCATCGGCACCGAGTACACCTCAGGATAACTTGCCCGATAACCAGGGATACCATGGCAGCCAATACACATAGAGACTTTTGCTTTAGCGGCTTCAGCGTTACCAACAGCTTCTGCGGCAAAGCCGCTTGAGGCAAAGACACAGGAAACTACCGTTGCTAAGCCTGCAAAAACTTGTGGGAGCCGTCGAACAATCGACGCCTTACCATTACGCATCTGATTTGGATACATGGTCTTGGACAAATTCATCATAAAAAACTCTGATTACACAGAACAACATCCCGAGAATACTCTCAGCCGCAAAACGTTAAGATTGTACGATAATTGGCGAAATTAAATTTCGACACCCGAACTTTTCACACCGAACCTTTACCCTGCGACCCCTACATGACCTCTTCGACCCCGAACCCCGAGCAAACTAAACGCTTTGACGGCACCGAGCGCTATGTCGCCACCGACGACCTCAAACTCGCGGTCAATGCCGCCTTGACACTTCAGCGCCCCTTGCTCATCAAGGGTGAGCCCGGTACTGGTAAAACCATGCTTGCCGAAGAAGTTGCCGCTGCGCTTGATCGTCCTTTGTTGCAATGGCATATCAAGTCAACCACCAAGGCACATCAGGGCCTCTACGAATATGATGCCGTGTCGCGTTTACGTGATTCGCAATTGGGCGAAGAAAAAGTCAAAGACATTCGTAACTACATCATGCAAGGGGTTCTATGGCAGGCCTTTACTGCGCCCGCGCCCGTTGTGCTTCTGATCGATGAGATCGACAAAGCCGACATCGAGTTTCCCAATGACTTGTTGCGTGAACTCGATCAAATGCAATTTCACGTATACGAAACACGCGAGACGATTAGCGCGCTGCATCGCCCCCTAGTCATCATCACTTCAAATAACGAAAAAGACCTGCCCGACGCTTTCTTGCGCCGCTGCTTCTTTCATTACATCCGTTTTCCTGACCGCGACACGTTGCGCAGCATTGTTGATGTGCATTTTCCTAACCTGCACGCCGAAGTCTTACGCGCCGCACTCGATACGTTTTTTGCTTTGCGCGAAGCCCCCGGTCTGAAGAAAAAGCCCTCGACCTCTGAGTTTCTTGACTGGCTGCGCCTACTAATCGCAGAAGACGTCAGCCCCGCAGAGATTGACGCCCACGCCGCCACCTCGGTTCCTATGTTGGCAGGCGCCTTGCTTAAAAACGAACAAGACTTGCAACTGCTCGAGCGCCTGGCTGCCGTCACACGCAGCAGTACCCGCCGCCCTTCTGGCCCAAGCAATGGTTAAAAATCAAGGCTTTCGGCAGGCCCCTTCGCCCTGTACCTTACAAGGGTGGGGCGTCCGCCTCGAACCACTCTCGCAAGCGCACGCCGAAGGCTTGACGGCCGCGGCACGCGACGGAGAACTCTGGAACCTGCGCGTCACCTCAGTACCCGAACCCGACCAAACGTCTAGCTATATTCAGACGGCGCTTGACGGCTTGGCGGCCGGGCATATGCTGCCCTTCTTGGTCAAAGATGAGGCCTCAGGAAAAATTCTAGGTACCACCCGCTACCACGACATCATTGCCCCCGTTGCACGTCTTGAAATCGGCTACACCTGGTACGGTAAAAGCCTGCAACGCACGCACGTCAATACCGCCTGCAAACTACTGTTGCTCACTCACGCATTTGATACGCTGGGCGCCGGCGTTGTAGGATGGCGCACCGACAACTTTAACTATGCCTCGCAACGCGCCATCGAACGGCTTGGCGCCAAACGCGACGGTGCGATTCGTCACCATGCTTTGCGCCGCGATGGCACAGTGCGTGACACCGTCATGTACAGCGTCATCGCCGGCGAATGGCCCGAGGTTCGCGACCACCTAACTTATCAACTCAAACGCCATGCTCGTTGACTTCTTCTACCACCTGCGTACGCAAAAACTCAAAGTCTCGGTTAAAGAGTACCTGACGCTTCTTGAGGCGCTTTCAACGCCCTTGATGCCGCCGACGCTCGAAGACTTTTATTTTTTAGCCCGCACCACGCTCATCAAAGACGAAACCCTTTTTGATCGCTTTGATCGCGCCTTCGCTGGCTATTACCGCAGTCTTGAGCAAATTCTGCCGCCTGGCAAAAAAATCCCGCTGGACTGGTTGGTGAAAGAACTGCAAAAGCACCTGACCCCCGAGCAAAAAGCTGAGCTTGAAAAACACGGGCTCGACAAGCTTTTAGAAATGTTCAAAGAACGGCTCGAAGAGCAAAAAGAGCGCCACGAGGGTGGCAGTAAATGGATTGGTACGGGCGGCACCTCGCCGTTTGGTAACGGCGGCTTCAACCCAGAGGGCATCCGAGTAGGCGGCGCCTCGGGCGGCAATCGCACTGCCGTTAAAGTTTGGGACGAGCGTAATTTTAGGGACTACGACGATTCAATCGAACTAGGCACGCGCAATTTTAAAGTGGCCTTGCGGCGTCTGCGCCGCTTTGCCCGCGAAGGCTCAGATTTTGAACTCGATCTTGATGACACGATCACGAGCACCGCGCGCAATGCAGGCTACCTGGATATCAAAATGGTGCCCGAGCGCCATAACAACGTTAAGGTCTTGATGTTGCTAGATGTAGGCGGCAGCATGGATGACCACATCGCGCGTGTTGAAGAGTTGTTCTCGGCGGCAAGCAGCGAGTTCAAGCACTTAGAAGTCTATTATTTTCATAATTGCCCCTACGAGCACCTCTGGAAATCAAACCGGCGCCGACAAATGGAGCGCTTTGAAACGCAAGATGTGTTGCGCAAGTTCAATGCAGACTGGCGTCTGATTTTTGTCGGTGATGCCACCATGAGCCCGTATGAAATTTTACAACCAGGTGGTTCGGTCGAGCACTACAACAAAGAGCCTGGCGCCGAATGGTTGCAACGCATGATCACGACCTGGCCCAAGGCGGTCTGGCTCAATCCTGAACCACAAGCGTCATGGCAGTACCGGCAATCCATCGCCCTGATTCGTAACATCGTGCAAGACAAGATGTTTCCGGTGACGGTATCGGGCATTGAACAGGCGATGCGTCTGCTTTCTAAGTAATTTGCCGCACGAATGAACCATTTCGGGCGATTGCGCTCAAATTGGTTCACTTACATCTTTTTGGATTTCTCCCATGTGGCTGTTTACGCGTGCCTTGCAATGCACTTTACTGGGTTCTCTCTTTTTTATGGCGGCAACCCAAAGTATGGCTTTCACCCCACCCGCAGGTATCACGCAAATCACGAGCGTTGAGGGTATTACCGAATACAGGCTTGAGGCCAACGGTTTGCGCATTTTGCTGGCGCCCGATGATTCTAAGCCGACAACCACCGTCAATATGACCTACCTTGTGGGTTCGCGTCATGAAAATTATGGCGAAACTGGCATGGCGCACTTGCTTGAGCACATGCTTTTTAAAGGCACACCAAACACCCCCAATGCCTTGGGCGAATTTTCAAAGCGCGGCTTGCAAGCCAACGGTTCGACTTCAACCGATCGCACAAACTATTACGCAAGCTTCGCCGCCAATCCTGAGACCCTCAAATGGTATATCGGTTGGCAAGCCGATGCCATGATCAACTCAACGATCAAACGCGAAGACCTAGATACCGAAATGACGGTGGTACGCAACGAGATGGAAAGTGGTGAAAACAATCCCTTTCAAATGCTTTGGCAAAAAATGCTAGGGGTTGCATTTCAGTGGCACAACTACGGCAAGACCCCCATCGGCGCGCGCTCTGATGTCGAAAATGTCGACATCGCTCAGTTGCAGGCGTTCTATCGCGCGCACTATCAACCCGACAATGCAGTCTTAATCGTAGCGGGCAAATTCGAGCCAGAAGCCGCCTTAAGGGATGTGCTCAGCGCCTTCGGCACGATCCCCAAGCCAACACGTAAGTTACCCCCCGAATACACAGTCGAGCCCTTACAAGATGGTGAGCGTGCGATCACCTTGCGCCGCACTGGCGGCTCGCCGCTCGTGGCAACGATGTACCATGTGCCCCCCGCCTCACACGTCGATTTCTCAGCGCTCGATCTTGCCAGCATGATGATCGCTGACACCCCTTCAGGTCGTCTGTACAAGGCCTTGATACCCACCAAGCAAGCGGCGAGCGTGATGGGCTTTACGATGGATCAATACGCGCCGGGTATTGTCATGTTTGGGGCAACTCTCGAACCGGGCACGGATCAAGCCAAAGCACTTGACACACTCATCACCACAATTGAGTCGCTGGCCAAGCAGCCGTTTACGCCTGAAGAGCTTGAGCGGGTGCGTAACCAGTGGCTCAAAAGCTGGGATCAGATGTTTAGCGATGCCCAAAAAATCAGCTCGGTGCTGTCTGAGGCCATTGCCGTGGGTGACTGGCGAATGTTGTTTGTTTCGCGCGATCGTATTCGTGCGGTGACCCTTGATCAAGCGCAGCAGGTCGGACAAAATTACCTGACACAGGCTAATCGGACGCAGGGTCAGTACATTCCCACAGACAAGCCAGTGCGCGCGCCTTTAGTGGCCATCCCTAACTTACAAAAAGACCTAGCAGGCTACACCGGTAATACGCAACTCAAACAAGCCGAAGCCTTTGACCCAGACCCGGCAAACATCGACGCCCTGACACAGCGCAAAACGCTTAAATTACCCAAGGGCTCGGTCAAGCTCGCCATGTTGCCAAAAGAGGCACGAGGCGATCGGGTCAATGCCACTATCGCCTTGCAGTTCGGAAGCGTCGAGGCCTTGAAAGGCCAGCGTTTAAACGCGATCGTGACAGCAGACCTCCTGCTCAAGGGCACCAGCACCCTGACACGCGAGCAAATTGGTGATCGTATTGACGCGCTCGGTGGCGAAATTGGTATCTCGGGCTCAGGGACTGATTTGACGATTAGCTTATCGACCACACATGCCAATATCGATGCGCTCGTGGCACTGGCCTTTGACGTCGTGCAAAACGCTAACTTTGCGCAAGAGCAGCTCGACGAATACACCAGCAAACTCACCACAAGCCTAAAGAGCTCAATGACCGAGCCCACTGCGATTGCTTCGCGCATGCTCACGCGTCACGACAACCCATGGGCAAAAGACGATATTCGTTATATGCCTAGCTTCGAAGAGTCTTTGGCAGCCGTCACAAACCTCAAACGCAGCGACCTGGTGAATTTTCACAAGACGTTTTACGGTGCCAGCAAGATTTCAATCGGTATCGTGGGGCACTTTAATCCTGCAAGCTTTGAACAAACAGTCACTAAGGCCTTAAGCACCTGGGCAGCCGGCGCACCTTACACGCGAATTAGCAACCCGCATCGCGAGGTCAAGCCTGAGCAAATGCAGGCTTTAACACCTGATAAAGCAAATGCCTTTTATACCGCTAACTTAGGCTTAAAGCTTCAGGATACTGACCCAGCGTACCCTGCGCTCTACGTGGCAAATTTTTTGCTAGGTTCATCTGAAACCTCACGCCTCTGGATGCGTGTGCGCGAAAAAGAAGGCCTGTCTTATAACGTGCGCAGCCGCTTGTCGGTCTCATCCTTTGAACCCACGGCTACTTGGGGGGTCTACGCAATCTTCGCCCCCGAAAATCGCACCAAAGTTCAAGACGCGATTCGCCAAGAACTCGATCGCTTGGTCAAAGACGGCTTTGAGGCAACTGAAGTAAAAGACGGCATCACTGCGCTGCTGAATTACCGCAAACTCGCACGTGCGCAGCAAGGTAGCCTGGCCTCGGCCTGGGTCAGCTACCTGGATACTGAACGCACCTTCGCCTGGGCCGCCGACTTAGATAAAAAAATCGCAGAGCTTACGCCTGACCAACTGAACGCTGCGGTACGCAAGTATCTACAGCCAGCTCAGTTCAGCAGCGTCGCTGCCGGTGACTTTGAGAAAAAGAAGTAACCAAGTGGTAGGCCCCCGGGGATCACTTCGGGGATACTTGCAAACTTGAAACCTCCCCCTTGAACAACAGGGATCTTCACACGTTTCGTTTAAAAGCCCCCAGAAAATTGGCCATTGGAGCCAATTTTCTGGGGGCTTTTAATTTCTAAGTTCTCTGGTGCTTGAGCTTAAGAAAAGAAGTCTTTCACCCGGTCTGTCCAAGACTTACTTTGCGGCGAGTGCTTATCACTGCCCTCACCAAGCGAGGCTTCAAACTGTCGCAGCAGCCCCTTTTGCTCATCGGTTAAGCGCACCGGCGTTTCGACCACGACATGGCAATACAAATCGCCAGGATAAGACGCACGCACACCCTTGATACCCTTGCCGCGCAATCTGAACGTTTTGCCTGACTGCGTGCCCTCTGGGATCGAAATCTCAGCTTTACCATTCAAGGTCGGCACCTGAATATCCCCGCCTAACGCTGCGCTAGTAAAAGGAATGGTCAGTTCACAATGCAAGTCATCGTTATCGCGCTGAAAAATCTTGTGCTCTTTGATGTGGATCTCAACAAACAAGTCGCCCGAAGGGCCACCGTTGATACCCGGCTCGCCATTACCCGACGAGCGAATCCGCATACTGTCATCAATCCCTGCGGGGATCTTGACCTGCAAGGTTTTGTTGCGACGTGTGCGGCCTACGCCATCACACGACACACAAGGATCCGTGATTTCTTTACCGTTACCGTGACACGTCGGGCAGGTTTGCTGCACACTAAAAAAGCCCTGCTGCATCCGTACCGCACCGGCACCACCGCAGGTGTGGCAGGTTTTAGGCTTGGTACCAACCTTGGCACCCGAGCCTTTACACACTTCGCAGTTTTCCCAGCTTGGCACACGAATTTCAGTGTCAAAGCCGTTCGCCGCTTGCTCAAGGGTGATGTCCATCGCGTACTTGAGGTCAGCACCGCGATAAACCTGCGGACCACCGCCACCGCCGCCGCGCCGTGCGCCACCAAAAATCTCACCGAAGATATCGCCAAAGGCATCGCCAAAGCCGGCTCCACCCGCTGCACCCGCCGCATTTGGATCTACGCCCGCATGACCATAACGATCGTAGGCCGCCCGCTTGCTGTCGTCAGACAAAATCTCGTAAGCCTCTTTGGCTAGTTTGAATTTCTCTTCGGCTTCTTTGCTATCTGGGTTGCGATCAGGATGATATTTCATCGCAAGTTTGCGATAAGCTTTTTTCAGCTCATCATCTGACGCATTTTTAGCTACGCCAAGGGTTTCGTAAAAATCGCGCTTTGCCATGCTTTAAGCTCAGTAAGTGAATCAAAACAACACGCCCGGAAGGCTAAAAAGCGTTCCGGGCGAATACGATTTACAACTCGGCGATCATTTTGCGTCGCGCTTAACTTCTTTAAAGTCAGCGTCAACGACATTATCATCCGCTGGCTTGCTGCTACCTGCTGCACCTGCACCCGAGGCATCGGCCCCACCACCCGCTGCCGCCTGAGCGGCTTGGGCTTCGGCATACATCTTTTCACCGAGCTTTTGCGAAGCAGTGCCTAAGGCCTCGACTTTGCCGTCGATAGTGGTCTTGTCAGCGTTGTCTTTCAACGCATCTTCAACGTCTTTCAAGGCCGCTTCAATCGCAGTTTTATCAGCCTCGTCTAACTTATCGCCGTACTCGGTCATTGATTTGCGGGTCGAGTGGACTAAACCATCAGCACTATTGCGAGCCAGGGCCAACTCAGCCATACGGTGATCTTCTTCAGCGTTCGCTTCCGCGTCCTTGACCATCCGTTGAATTTCTTCTTCGGTTAAGCCTGAATTTGCTTGAATCGTGATTTTGTTTTCTTTGCCTGTACCTTTGTCTTTTGCAGACACGTGCACGATACCGTTGGCATCAATATCAAACGTCACTTCGATCTGTGGGGTACCACGTGAAGCTGGTGGGATCCCTTCAAGATTGAATTCGCCTAAAGTCTTGTTACCCGCGGCAATTTCGCGCTCGCCCTGAAACACTTTAATCGTGACCGCTGGCTGATTGTCATCGGCCGTTGAGAACACTTGCGAATGGCGCGTTGGGATTGTCGTATTCTTAGTAATCATCTTGGTCATCACGCCACCAAGTGTCTCGATACCCAACGACAACGGTGTCACGTCAAGCAGCAACACGTCTTTACGATCGCCCGACAACACTGAACCCTGAATCGCAGCACCCGCCGCAACTGCCTCATCGGGATTGACGTCTTTACGTGGCTCGCGGCCAAACAGCTCTTTAACCTTTTCTTGAACCTTAGGCATACGGGTCATACCGCCCACCAAGATCACATCGTCAATTTCACTGATCTTGACGCCTGCGTCTTTGATCGCAATTTTGCAAGGCTCCATCGTGCGTGCAATCAGCTCTTCGACCAGTGACTCGAGCTTGGCACGTGTCATCTTCAAGTTCAAATGCTTGGGGCCTGAGGCGTCTGCCGTGATGTAAGGCAAATTGATCTCAGTTTGCTGAGCCGACGACAATTCAATCTTGGCTTTCTCAGCCGCTTCTTTTAAGCGCTGCAAGGCCAACACATCTTTTGACAGATCAACACCTTGCTCTTTCTTGAATTCAGCGATCACATATTCAATGATGCGTTGGTCGAAGTCTTCGCCACCCAAAAACGTATCGCCGTTGGTCGACAACACTTCAAATTGCTTTTCGCCATCGACATCAGCGATTTCGATAATCGAGATGTCGAAGGTACCACCGCCCAAGTCAAACACGGCGATCTTACGATCACCTTTTTCAGACTTGTCCATGCCGAACGCAAGCGCCGCAGCGGTTGGCTCGTTGATGATGCGTTTAACGTCCAAACCAGCGATACGGCCGGCGTCTTTCGTCGCCTGGCGCTGACTGTCGTTAAAGTACGCTGGCACAGTAATGACGGCCTCGGTGACGGTTTCGCCTAAAAAGTCTTCTGCAGTCTTTTTCATTTTGCGCAAGACGTCTGCAGCAACTTGTGAGGGCGCGAGTTTTTTACCTTGTGCTTCAACCCAAGCGTCGCCGTTGTCGGCCTTGACGATTTTGTAAGGCATCAAATTGATGTCTTTTTGCACAGCGTTTTCTGTAAATTTACGACCGATCAGACGCTTAACAGCGTACAGAGTATTGGTCGGATTGGTCACTGCCTGACGCTTGGCGGGTGCGCCGACCAGCGTTTCGCCGTCTTCCATGTAGGCGACGATTGAAGGCGTGGTGCGGGTGCCCTCGGCGTTTTCAAGAATTTTTACTTTGCCGCCATCCATCACTGCCACGCAGCTGTTGGTGGTGCCAAGGTCGATACCGATAATCTTGCTCATGGTCAAACTACCTTTTAAAAAATCAGAATTAGGATGAACTGCTTTGATGAGTGGTAATTGGGGGGGACTTAGGCGATTTCAAGACTAAAACCCTCTTTTATTACCCAAAACCTTAAAAAACTTAATTCTTAAACCTAGATCCCAGTGCGCTGGCTCTAAGCCACAATATTTTTTAGACTTCTAACTTCACTTAACCGACTTCTAGCCGGAAGCTTTTCTCAGCCCCGAACTTGATTTTGCTGGCGTGGCATCGCGACCTTTGTTTAAGTCGAGCGATCCAGCCAGTCAGTCAGTCAGTCGTCAATGGAGCAAAAGTTCTAAGCAGCGACGGTGACCAGCGCTGGGCGCAAGACGCGGTCTGCAATCAAATAGCCCTTTTGCAGCGTTTGCACAACGGTATTCGCCGCTTGTTCAGCCGGAATCGTGGCAATCGCCTGGTGTTGATGCGGATCAAACTTAGCGCCAGCCTCGGGTGCGATTTCTTTGAGATGATTGCGCTCGAACGCGCTCACTAGCTGCTTAAGGGTCACTTCAATGCCGGTGCGCATGGTTTCAGCGGTTTGCTCGGCTTGGGCCAAGGCTGCCTCTAAGCTATCTTTAACGGGCACTAAGCCCTCTGCGAACGACTCAATACCAAATTTGCGGGCTTTAGATACCTCTTCTTGCGCGCGACGACGCACGTTTTCCATTTCGGCGTGGGCACGCAAAGCCTGATCTTTTTGTTCGGCGACCTGCGCCAGCGCGGCAGCAAGGTCAGCCTGTAATTGCTCGATGGGGTCTAAAACAACCGCCTCGTCGTTGACTGCAGCTGCACCATCTGCGTGCGCCTCAGCCATTGCGGGATCGTGCTCTTTGTTGCCATCAGTCGAGTCTTGGGGAGCTGCCATTTACTTCTCCAGAAAAATGCATGATTACTCAGAAACATTGGGGCTGAACCCCATAATTCAAGGGTAAACCACGAAAATTTTACTGAGGCTTATGGTGGCTGTGGATAAACAGGCATCGGACTGTCCGGAGGACATCTGTCAGCAGGGCGCCGGCAGGCAGGCGACAGGCATCCAGCTAGGGCTCGATCGGCCAGCCCTGCAGATGACTCAACACCATATCGCCCAGCGAGGTCACCCAAGCTTGGTCGTCGTTTAACGCCGGGATGTATCTAAACCGCTTGCCGCCCGCGTGCATAAAGGTTTCGCAGACCTCGACCTGAATCTCTTCAAGCGTTTCAAGACAGTCAGCTAAAAAGCCCGGGCAAACCACGTCGATCTCAGTCACGCCTTGCTGGGCCAACTTTTGTAAGGTTGGCTCGGTGTAGGGTTCAAGCCATTTGGCGGGGCCAAAACGGCTCTGAAATGTCACTTGATAGGCGTCGTCAGACAAGCCCAAGTATTGCGCTAAGGCTCGTGCGGTTTCGTAGCAATCGCGGCAGTACGGATCACCCATATCGACGCACTGCCTGGGTAAACCATGAAAACTCATGACGAGCTTTTGTGGCTTGCCATGTTGCTGCCAAAACGCCGCAATCTTATCGCCCAAGGGATGAATAAAGGCTGGATCAGTATGAAACCGCTTGATAAAACGCAGCGCGGGCTGGTCGCGCATATGACTGGCGACACGCGCCACTTCGTCGACTACCGTGGCGGTGGTGCTTGAGGCATATTGCGGATACAACGGCACCACCAACAGGTGCTCGCAACCCCGTTCGCGCAAACGCAACATGGCATTTTTGATTGAAGGCTCGCCGTAGCGCATGCCCGTTTCAACTTCGATGGCCAGCCCGCGCTGCGCAAATAGCTGGCGCAGCCCCTCAGTTTGGCGCTGGGTATATACCATCAGGGGCGAACCGCCCTCCATCCAGACGCTTTTATAGCGTGGCACCAGCTTGCGTGGCCGTGCCATCAAGATCGGACCATTCAAAATCGGCCACCACAGAAGCTTTGGGATTTCAATCACACGCGGATCCGACAAAAACTCGCGTAAATACTTGCGGATCGCGGGTGCAGTCGGTTCATCCGGCGTACCAAGATTGACCAAAATGACCCCGACACCGCCTGTTTTAAAGGGCTTGGGCCAAGGGATAAAGCGGGGAGTTTGCGTCAGATCACGCTTAGTTTCAGGCCAAAAACGCATTGCTATTAACGCTCGTAAGGAGGGTGGCTGAGCGCGCTGGAAAGCAGACGCGCCGTGATATCGACAATCGGGATCACACGCTCGTACGCCATGCGTGTGGGGCCAATCACGCCAAGCGTGCCGATGACATGACCGTCAATAGTGTAAGGCGCCGTGACAACAGATAAATCTTCGGTTGGGACCAGCTGCGAATCGCCACCGATATAAATCTGCACACCTTGGGCTTGGCTCGATACTTCAAGCAATTGCAACAACTCGGTTTTTTTCTCAAACATTGAAAATGTCTTGCGCAAACGATCCATATCAGACGCCAGTTCGTTGACATCGAGTAATTTTCGTTCACCCGAAATCACCACGGTTTCAACTTCGTCAGCGGCTTGCGCACCGGCCTCAACGGCGGCTTGCATCAGGCGCGACATGTCAATTTGCAGGCGCGCCAAATCATGCGCCAGCGTTTGCCGAACAGCAGCAAACGACTTGCCCGCAAAATTATGATTAAAGAAGTTAGCCGCTTCAATTAACGAGGTGGCGGTATAGTCGCGCGGCGTCAGCAAAATACGGTTTTGCACATCGCCATCGGGCGTCACAATAATCAACAAAATACGTTTTTCAGAGAGCCGAATGAACTCAATCTGATGAAACATTTGCGCCCGGCGCGGCGACAGGACCACCCCGGCAAACTGACTCAAGCTTGACAGCATCGAGGCCGCAGCCTGCACGGCACGCGACGGGTCAGAGCCTGTTTGCAAGTCGGGCACGGTCGAGACCGGATGCAAATCAACCGGTTGAGCCGTGAGCATGGTGTCGACAAACACCCGGTAGCCACGCGGCGTTGGAATACGACCCGCCGAAGTATGGGGGCTGTGGATCAGGCCGAGCTCTTCGAGGTCGGCCATCACGTTGCGAATGGTCGCCGGCGATAATTCAAACATTTTTGAGAGCGTGCGCGAGCCGACCGGTTGGCCATCGCCGATATAACGTTCAATAAGCGCTTTGAGCAGCGCGCGCGCACGATCATCCATCATTGCCCTATTTTACCTTTGTCGACCCTATAATCGAGCAGATTCTCGCAGATTATGAAACCTATGCATTTCCCTATTATTGCTCTTGTTGGTCGTTATCAGGATTCAGGCCTGCACGCTCCCCTGCGCGCTCTGGCAACGCTGTTGGCCAAAGAAGGCTCTCAGGTCTTAGTCGAGGCGGATACCGCGCGGCAAACAGGTTTGACCGAATACCCAGCCGCCAGCTTTGCCGAAATTGGACAACAAGCCAACCTTGCCATTGTGATGGGTGGCGACGGCACTATGTTGGGGGCAGCTCGCCATTTGGCGCCCTTTGACGTGCCTGTGGTCGGGATCAATCACGGACGCTTAGGCTTTATCACTGATATCCCTCTGCAACATTCGACTGAAGCGCTCACCGATTTATTGCAAGGCCGCTACGAAACCGAGACGCGCATGCTGCTAAGCGCCACCGTTTGGCGCGGCACCGAGCAAATGTTTGCGGCAACCGCGCTGAATGACGTGGTGTTAAACCGCTCGGGGCGCGGTGGCATGATTGAAGTGCGCGTTGAGGTAAACGGCACCTACATGTACACCCAGCGGGCAGATGGCCTGATTGTGGCGACCCCAACGGGGTCAACCGCCTATGCTTTGTCGTCGGCTGGCCCAATTTTGCACCCTGAGGTCAGCGCCATGGTCTTAGTGCCCGTTGCGCCGCAAACACTTTCAAATCGTCCGATTGTGATCCCGGCTAACGGGGTGTTAAACATGACGCTGACTGCGATGGGCCGCAGCGAAGGGGGGGCAAGCGTGCACTTTGATATGCAAACTTGGTCTGACCTGATGCCCAGCGATCGGATTGTGGTGCAGCGTGCCCCGCATCACATTCGATTTTTACATCCCGCAGGCTACAGTTTTTTCTCGACCCTACGCCGCAAACTTGACTGGAACCGCATGCCCCGCTCGGGCACTGAGGCCGAATAGCCCATGCTACGTGGCTTACACATTCGCGACTTTGTCATCGTCACCGAAGCCGACATTAATTTTGAGGCAGGGTTTACTGTTTTTTCGGGCGAAACCGGCGCTGGTAAATCCATATTGATCGATGCCCTGGCACTCACTCTTGGCGAGCGCGCTGATTCATCCGTGTTGCGCGAAGGGGCCAGCCGAGCTGAAATCAGCGCGGTGTTTGAAACCCCTGCCACGCTTATAGAGTGGCTCACTGAACATGATTTACACGCTGAACATGAGCTGGTCTTGCGTCGTGTCATTGATGCGCAGGGCCGCAGCCGGGCCTACGTCAATGGCTCGGTGGTGACCATCGCGCAACTGCGCGAAATTGGCGAGCAACTGATCGATATCCATGGCCAGCACGCCCACCAAAGCTTGTTGCGGGCCGATAATCAACGCGACCTACTTGATGCCCACGGCAATCTTCAGCCTCTGCGACAAACCACCGCCCTAGCCTTTAAAGCCTGGCGCGCCGTTGAGAAACAGCTGGCGGTATCTGAGCAAGATGCAAGCACCTTGGCGCAAGCGCGTGAACGGCTTGAATGGCAAACCAGCGAGCTCGCGCGCCTATCGCTTGGTGTCACCGAATGGGCCGACGTTTCTGCCGAGCACACCCGTTTAGCAAATGGTCAGTCGCTGTTAGACGGCGCGGCCCAGACACTGGCTACGCTCGATGATGACGATGCCTCAATACAGCACCAGTTAGGCGCGGCCGTGCAACGCATCGGCCAGCTGCTACGCCACGACGCCAACTTAAAAACCGTCTACGACGCGCTTGACTCGGCCCGAATTACGGTCAGTGAGGCGGTGTCCGACCTCAATGACTATGTGTCGCGCGCCGAACTCGACCCGGCACGCCTCGCGGTGCTAGACAACAGAATGCGCGCGATTTTTGAATTGGCGCGCAAATTTAAGACCGAACCTGACGATCTATATCACCTCGAGCAAACGCTCAAAACCGAACTCGAGACACTCCAATCCTCAAGCGACATCGAAGCCTTGCGCGCCCAAGCTGCCGCACGACGCTCAGAGTACGAGGCCGCAGCCCGCCTATTGTCAGTGGCGCGCGGGAAGGCTGCTGTTGACCTAGGCAAACAGGTCAGCAAGGCCATGCAAACGCTGGCCATGGAAGGCGGCCAATTCAGCGTCGCGATGCACGCATGCCCAGCCGCCAGTCACGGACAAGACCAGATTGAATTTTTAGTGGCAGGCCACGCCGGTAGCACACCCCGCCCCCTGGCAAAGGTAGCCTCAGGCGGCGAACTCGCCCGTATTTCATTGGCGCTCTCGGTCATTGCCAGTCGTGCCGCGCGTGTGCCTACCCTGATTTTTGATGAGGTCGATAGTGGCATTGGTGGCGCGGTGGCCGAGGTGGTCGGTAATTTATTACGCGAACTCGGCGTACGCCATCAAGTACTTTGCGTGACCCATTTGCCCCAAGTTGCTGCGCGAGCGCAACAACATTTTCAAGTCAGCAAACAAAATGTCAAAGGCAAAACGCAATCAAGTATTGCTTTGCTGCCACCGCCCGAACGCATCGAAGAAGTCGCCCGCATGTTGGGCGGGATCAAAATCACCAGCACCACGCGCGAACACGCAAAAGAATTATTACAGCCTTAAACACCCTGACACTTTCGCGGCAGATACCATCCATACTTCTACCCCACAAACAGGGCAAGTATGCCAACGCTGAGCGATGCGCGCTAAGCAGCGTGACAGGTGGTACAGACCCCATACAACACCATCGCATGGCTTTCTAAAATAAAGCCATTGTCACGCGCGACCTTATGTTGCCGTTTTTCGATATCGGCGTCGGTAAATTCAGCCACCTTGCCACAATGCGTACAAATCAGATGATCGTGGTGATCGCCATCATTGAGTTCAAAAATTGCCTTACCGCCGTCAAACTGGCTACGTGCCAAAATGCCAGCCTGCTCAAACTGCGTTAATACGCGGTACACGGTGGCGAGACCAATATCGATGCTCTCGCCAATTAACGCGCGATAAACGTCTTCGGCGCTTAGATGACGCGCCCCGGATTTACGAAAAATATCCAGTATTTTTAGACGTGGAAACGTTGCCTTAAGGCCCACATTTTTAAGATCGTTCGGGTCGTTTTCGGTGTACATCGGCAATTCCTCGTTTTAGCTCTGAATCCTTGTGGATTTTTGACAAAATCGCCAAAAAAATCTGCAAGACCGTGTGAGAGAGCAACGTTTGACCGCGTAAACCTTTATGATACCGTCTTTGGCTGTTTATCCGATAGAGGTTCGCAGTGGTCAAGTTTCATACTTTCGCTTTGCACCTGCGCACGGGCGTGGCGCTCGCCCTGCTGGTCGTTGCCGCGGCCGGTTGTAGCTCAAATCGCTTTGGCTTTCCGTATAAAGTCAGCGTTCAACAAGGCAACTGGATCACCAAAGACCAAGTCAGCCTGCTGCGCCCTGGCATGACACGCGAACAAGTACGGTTTGCCTTGGGCACACCGATGCTCACGAGCGCGTTGCACAGTAACCGCTGGGATTACCCCTATTTCTATCGCGCAGGTACTGGCAAAATCGAAGAGCGCACGTTGACAATTTTCTTTAACGGCGCTCAGCTAGAAAGCTGGCGCGGCGAAGAACAACCCGAGCTTCAACCTTTTCAAATTGCGCGCGATGAAGTCGGCATCACAGTGCGAGAAGACAAACAAATCAAACT
This sequence comes from Bordetella parapertussis, assembly GCA_945911685.1. Classification (GTDB taxonomy): domain Bacteria; phylum Pseudomonadota; class Gammaproteobacteria; order Burkholderiales; family Burkholderiaceae_B; genus Zwartia; species Zwartia parapertussis_K. Next base: position 33,131 of record CAMEAW010000001.1, on the reverse strand, counting down.
TGATAACGAGCGTCTGAATAACGACGGCTCAGCCGCGGTTCAACTGATCCCTGGGGTCAACATTGATCAGATGCAGTCTGTAAACGGGGCACCGCTCAGTGATCCTCAGGCCTTGCCAGGCGCCCCCGAAGACGCTCCGGTGCCGCTGCGTTAATCACTCCTTTTAGGTAAATATCTCATGATGCGTATTGCAATTGCTGGTGCCAGTGGCCGCATGGGCCGCATGCTGATTGAGTCGGTGTCTCAGTCAACCGATCTTTGCCTCGCGGCGGCGCTTGATGTCGCCGGCTCGCCCATGATCGGTCAAGACGCCTGCGCCTTTTTAGGCAAGCCTAGCGGTGTGCTCATTTCAGAGCAGCTTTCAGCACTCAAAGATGCCGACTGCCTGATAGATTTCACTCGACCCGAAGGCTCGCTGTTGCACTTGACGGCCTGCGTGCAGTACGGCGTCAACATGGTCATTGGCACGACGGGTTTTGACGATGCAGGCAAAGCCGCCATCGCCCAGGCGGCAAAAAAAATTGGTGTGGTGTTTGCGCCAAACATGAGCGTTGGCGTCAATGCAACCCTCAAATTGCTAGATATGGCGGCGCGTATTCTCAACTCAGGCTACGACGTCGAAGTTTTTGAAGCACATCACCACCACAAAGTTGATGCGCCCTCGGGCACGGCACTCAAAATGGGCGAAACCGTTGCTCAAGCTTGGGGCAAGCCCCTCGATGACATCGCCACCTGGACACGCGAGGGTCACACCGGGCCCCGTGAAACTGGCACGATCGGATTTTCAGTCGTGCGGGGCGGTGACATCGTGGGTGACCATACTGTCTATTTTTGCGGTATCGGTGAGCGCATCGAAATCACACATCGCTCAAGCAGTCGCGCGGGCTACGCCGAAGGCAGCTTGCGTGCAGCTCGCTTTTTAAAAGATAAAAAAGTAGGTTTGTTTGATATGCAGACTGTTCTTGGTCTGTAAACTCCGCGCTTCAACGCAAAGTTAACGTAATACCCTAGCGCTCAGGTCATCAGCAGAGCTAGCGGATCGTCTGGGCGTGTCTGAGTCGACGCGCTCGGCGGTTTCTTTAAGATCACTCAAACGATCACCGGTTCAATTTCCAGCAGCACGTCAAAGGTTTTCTGTACGGCATGAATAATTGAGTGTGCCAGCGCGAGCAGTTCGTCGGCTTGGGCACCGCCGTAATTGACCAACACCAAGGCCTGCTGGGCGTGCACGCCTACTGCGCCTGCTCTTAAGCCCTTGAAGCCACAGTGCTCTATTAACCAGCCAGCGGCCAATTTAAAGCCGCCCCCCTGCTGAGGATAGGACACGAGCTGCGCGAAGCGCGCTTGCAGCGCCACGTGTTGTGCTGCAGACACCACTGGATTTTTAAAAAAGCTGCCCGCATTGCCCAGTACTGCAGGGTCTGGCAGTTTGCGGCGACGAATGTCGCAGACGGCGTCTAGCACAGCCTGTGCTGTCACGGCCTGTGCTGTTGCTGTATTTGAGGCCTGTGGTGTCACGGGCTGTGAAGCCAAGGCAATCTGCGGATGCTTGGCCAGATCGGGATAGGTCAGCACGGGCTGCCAAGCCTTGGGCAACGCAAAGCGCACTGAAACAATCAGCCACTCACCGCGCCTGGCGCGTTTAAAAATACTATCGCGGTAGCCAAACTCGCATTCTGCGCGCGACAAGGTGACATACTTTTGTGCGGCGACGTGCCAGGCCGTGACTGAGTCAAGGCGTTGACACAACTCAACACCGTAGGCGCCAATATTTTGAACCGGCGCAGCCCCCACTGTGCCCGGTATCAACCCAAGATTTTCAAGGCCCCACCAGCCGCGTGCCGTGGCAGTGACCACCCAGTCGTGCCAGTTTTCACCGGCCGCCACATCGATCAGCCAATGATCGGCGGCGCTTTCTACCTGCGCTATACCTTTGAGCGCCACACGTACCACCAACGACGAGAGCGTGCTGGGCAAAATCACATTACTGCCCCCTCCCAACACTAAAAACTCAGGCGCTTGAACAAGTTGACGACCGAGTTCGGCCAGCTGTTCAAGACTTTCCAGGGCCACCACTTGCTCGGCCCGACACGTCAAATGCAAAGTATTAAACGGCGTCAAGTCTTGAACCTGCGCGCTCAACGAATGTGAGCCCTTTTGCAAGGATTGATTTGACATGGTGGGGTATATGTATGCTATAGTCGCTGACGTTGTGAATGGTACAGCAGTTTCAAAGCGGGAGTAGCTCAGTTGGTAGAGCGCAACCTTGCCAAGGTTGAGGTCGAGAGTTCGAGACTCTTCTCCCGCTCCAGATTTTTCTGGATTCAAGTCATCAGCAGTTTTCAGTTAGTCGCAGAAATTGTTTGCAGTCACCGACACTGCACCTCACTTCACTGCTAGAGGCGAACACCTTGAGTTCTTTGCCTATACCCCCCTGCATTCGTCCTCCCCTTGATAAAAAGCATCAAGACAGCTTGCTTCGGCAGCGCACTTTGAAGGCTTTGCTTTGCGTCGCGCTGAGTTTTCTGAGCAGTACGGCTGCCCAAGCCGAATGGGTTGAAATTGCCTCAAATGCCACGGTCAACAGAAGCTTATATGTCGACCTGGCCAGCAAAAAAAAGGACAGAAAATTTGTCACCATCTGGGCGATGTACGACGACGTCAAGCCTCTGTTGATCAACAACAAGCCCTCGCTGTCCTCGATTCACGAATATCAGGTTGATTGCAACATCCCGTCACACCAGTCGCTGCGCCGAACCTTTTATGAAGGCCCTAAGGGCACGGGCGTACAAGTCGGCAGTTCGATCGATACCAACTGGGTACCGATCTACCCCACGACCGTCGCCGAGGCGCTATACAAGGTCACCTTGGCGCAAGCGCTAATTGCAGCCGCTTGCTCAAAAGACTAACAACAACTGCCTCAATCGAGCTTGGCCCCAGACGTTTTGACCACTTCGGCCCAACGTTTGATTTCGGCTGTGACAAACGCACCGAATGCAGCGCCTGTTAGATCTGGAAACTCGGCGCCATTTGCAGCCCAGCCGTCTTTGATCAAAGCATCCAACGGCAGTTTTTTGAGCTCGGCCAACATGCGAGCCTGCGCCTCGGGTGGCGTGCCTTTAGGCGCCCAAATACCGTACCACGTTGTGACGTTGTAATCAGGAAAGCCCAGTTCGGCGGCGCACGGTACATCAGGTATTGCAGGATTGCGCACATTACCCGCCACCATCAGGGCATTCAGCCTGCCAGCCTTGATATGTTGCGCAGACGAGCCTAAGCCGTCGAACATCATATCTACATCACCGGCCAGCAAGCCTTGCAAGGCTGGGCCCGCGCCCTTGTAAGGGATATGCGTGATGTCAGTTTTTGACTGAATTTTGAACAACTCACCGGCCAAATGGTGTGAGGTACCACTGCCGGCCGAACCGTAGTTCAATTTGCCAGGATTAGCCTTTGCTGTTTCAAGAAAAGCCTTGAAGTCGCCAGACACCTTTTTAGGGTTGACCACCAGCACTTGCGGAACGCGTGCCACCATTGCAATCGGTATAAAGTCTTTTTCTAGGCTGTACTCAAGGTTTGGGTACATCGAAGGTGCGATCGCGTGATGGACTGCACCCATGAACCAGTTATAGCCATCGGGCGTTGCACGCGCGGCCAAGGTTGCACCCAGATTGCCGCCTGCACCGCCGCGGTTATCGAGCACCAACTGTTTGCCCAACGACTTTGACATGACTGCCGAAATGGGTCGCGCGAAGGCGTCGGTTCCGCCACCTGCCGGAAAAGGCACAATGACCATAATTGCTTTAGAGGGCCAATCGGCTTGAGACCAGGCTGGCCATGCAGCCAAGCCCAAAGAGCCCAAACCCGCCTGCAAAATCGCCCTGCGCTTGTTAAATGTCATTGCTGTGCCTCAATATTGTTTGTGCGTGGCCCATCATCGACAGGCAACCCTAGCATGTTGCTAGCTTAAGCTACGCTTTAGGTACATTTTGAGTGTAATTAAAGTGCAATTAAAGTGCAATCCCCTTTTGTAGTATCATCGCCCTCCGACAAGTTCAGCATTTGTGGCGCAATGGCAGAGTGGTTATGTAGCGGATTGCAAATCCGTCAAGCTCGGTTCGATTCCGGGTTGCGCCTCCAGTAAGTTGTACTTCTTGTCAAAGCCAATCGATGACATCCACAGTGACCGCGAGCGCGCAGACCCAATCCCCCACCTATTTATCTGGGTTTTTAGCCGTCAGGGTTTTTTTAGCCTTCGCCTCTGGCTACTTTTTGTCGTACGCACTGCGCGCGGTCAATGCCGCGCTCGCCCCTTTTCTGGCCAACGACCTCAGCCTATCGAACAGTGCTCTCGGTTGGTTCTCATCGGCCTACTTTTTAGCCTTTGGGATTATGCAGATTCCGGTAGGGATCTGGCTCGACCGCCACGGCGCACGTCGAACTGAAGCCGCGCTCTTATTGGTGGCCGCGTTAGGCTCGCTCTTGATCGCGGTGGGGCAATCCCTTTGGATACTATTTTTGGGCCGCATCCTGATTGGTATTGGGGTTTCGGCCTGTTTAATGGCTTCTTATTCGTATTTCAGGCGTTGCTACCCGCCCGAGCAACAAGCGCGCCTAGTGATGTGCATGTTGGTGGCGGGCACGGGTGGCGCCTTGATTGCGGCTCAGCCTGCTCTCTTGCTTGCAGAGGCCCTAGGATGGCGACATGTCTTTAGTATCGCCAGCGTTGGGCTGTTGATCTCAGCGGGTTTGGTGTTCTTTTTAACAGGCGACTACGACCGGCAGACAAGCGCCCAAGCGGGCACGACAGCCGACTCAGACAGCTTTTTTTCATTGTGCCAACATCCGACCATGCTACGCGCAATACCGGCCTCTATTTTGATCATTGGTGGCTTTGTCGCGCTGCAAACCCTGTGGGTGGGGCCGTGGCTCACGCAAGCGCTGAGCATGACCGCCGAACAAGCCAGTCAAATCTTGCTCTACCTAAACGCGACAATCCTGGCGTCGTACCTTGCCATGGGTGTGTTGAGCCCATGGTTGGTCAAGCGTGGTGCCTCATTATTCAAACAGTCGTCGCTTGGGCTGCTATGGCTGACGCTCTGCTTCACGGCCCTCCCCCTCTGGCAGACAGAGTCGGCCTGGTTGCTTTGGCCATTGATCGCCTTAGCAGTGCCCGCAATGTTTTTGCTGCAAACCCAAACCGCGCTCGAGTTTCCTAGTCATATTGCCGGGCGTGTGCTCACCACCCTGAATCTGATGATTTTTGCCGGCACCTTCATTGTGCAATGGGGGCTGGGTGTGCTCACCGATGGCTTTGTGGCAAGCGGCTTTGATCGCACGCAAGCACTCACTTACGCCCTTGGAGTTTTAGCGGCGCTGCAATGGTGTAGTTTGCTTTGGTTCTGGAGAAAAACCCCGCATGGATCAATCGGTACTTGATGCCCAAATTCGCTGGCCCGATGTGCCGGCAGCCTATGGCTGGCTGTCGCTTACGGCGCGCGGTGAATGGCGCCTGCATCCCCTAGGCGACGCGTACTTGGGCGGTTTGGGCGAAGGCATCACCAATATTCAAATACTGAGCTTTTTTGGTAGAAACTACGCCGCCGAACCCTCGGGCGAATGGTTTTTTCAAAATGGCCCACAGCGGGTGTACGTTCGCCTAGATGCGGCGCCTTTTGTAGTGCGCCTTGATCCGACGCTCGGCTTGCTCGTCAGTCACAACGAACAAATCATTGAACGGATCACGCAATGGTTACTCGATGAGGACGGACAACTCTATGCGCAAACCAACCTCGGTCCAGCCAGAATCGACGACCGCGACCTTGGCCTTTTGGCCGATCGCCTCATGACAGCCCACGCACAAAGCCTGCTTGAGGCGCTCGAGCAAAGCGACCTGACGCAAACGCCCGCGACGGGGCTCGACTTTTTTGATCCGACGGGGTGCTTTACGGCGCTCGCGCAACCCGCTGCGTTTGCGATGGTTCAGCGCAAAGATCTCCCCAGCATCCTAAATTTCGTTGCAAATCCCAAAGCGCCTCTACCCACCGCGCCTCTTTAGCCTTAAAATAGTGGCCTATGAGCCACCCATCTGAGTTTTATTTTCCGGCCCCCCGACAGCAAAAATTTTGCAGTCAATGTGGCACCTTAAACATTCGAAAACTTCTCGAAGGCGATAACCGCGAGCGAGACCTTTGCGAAACCTGCGGCGCCGTGCATTATCAAAATCCACGCTTAGTCGTCGGTACGCTCCCAATTTTGGGTGACAAAATTTTATTGTGTCTGCGTGCGATCGAACCGCGCGCTAATTTCTGGACCCTGCCTGCAGGATTTATGGAACTTGGCGAAGCGATGGATGAAGGCGCTGCGCGCGAAACCCAAGAAGAAGCTGGGGTGCGCATCGAGTTGGGGCAACTCTATACCGTGATCAACATCCCGCATGTCGATCAGGTGCACGTGTATTTTTTAGCCAAGGCTTTAGGCCCCGAACTTGATCCGGGCCCTGAAACCCTTGAGGCGCGCTGGTATGGCTTAGATGAAATCCCTTGGGATAACCTCGCCTTTAAATCTGTTTCGACAACACTCAAGCATTATCTGCGTGAACGTGAAACCGGCCACTTCGACACGCATCATTACTCCCTCGGCTTGACCAAGCGTTAAGAGCCTGAGTCGATCTTGGGATCTTTGCCGCTGACCTGGCTTGAGCCAGATTCGCCTTTCCCCCCGGTGTCTGAAGCGCTGACTGAGCCAGCGGGTTTGCTGGCCGCTGGCGCCGATTTATCGATCCCACGTTTACGCGCGGCTTATACCCAAGGGATTTTCCCGTGGTTCTCGCAAGACGAACCGCCCCTTTGGTGGTCGCCTGATCCGCGCATGGTGCTCAAGTGCGATGCACTACATGTGTCGCATTCTTTACGTAAGCGCTTACGGCAAATTGCAACCGCTCAATCCTCTAAAATTTTTGATGTGGTGGTACGAGTCGACACCGACTTTGCTGCCGTCATGCGAGGATGTGCCCGAGCGGCCAACGGTGGCCAGCCTGGCACTTGGATCACACCCGAGATGCAACTCGCTTATCAAGCCTGGCATCTGGCGGGGCAAGCACACAGCATTGAAACGTGGATCAATGGCCGGTTGATGGGTGGGCTTTACGGCGTCAGTATCGGAAAGATGTTTTTTGGTGAGTCTATGTTTAGTCGTGTAACCGATGCCTCAAAAATTGCGCTCGTGCATTTAGTGTGGTTTTTACAGCGCCAACAGGTCAACTGGATTGACTGCCAAATGCAGACGTCTCACTTGGCCAGTATGGGGGCGTGTCCGGTACCACGCGAACAGTTTCTGACGCATGTGCGGCACCACACCGCAGCCCCTGATATTATTTGGCAATCTGGCTGGCTAGATGGGGTGGGTGTTTTACATGAGTCAAATTAAAGAGCTACCGTTTGCCGCGCTGCAGTTTTACGCGACTGCGCCCTACCCTTGCAGCTACCTGCCTGGGCGCCAGGCGCGTTCGCAGGTCGCCGCACCGAGTCACCTCATCAATACAGATACCTACTCTCAATTAGTTGAAGAGGGCTTCCGGCGCAGCGGCCTCTTTACCTATCGACCGCACTGCGACGACTGTCGCGCATGCATTCCGGTGAGGGTGGGTATCAACGACTTTAAGCCAGGCCGCACACAAAGACGTGCCTTGAAACGCCACCAAGATCTGCGCCCCCTGGTTGCCAAACTGGCGTGGTCAGCAGAGCACTACGCTTTGTACACGCGCTATCAGGCTGCACGCCACCCTGGCGGGGGCATGGATGAAGATAATCAAGCGCAATATGGTCAGTTTTTATTAGCGAGTCGGGTCAATACGCGGCTGGTTGAGTTTCGTGACGAAGACGGTAAGTTGTGCATGGTGTCAATCATCGACGTGCTCGAACACGGTTTATCGTCGGTGTACACCTTTTACGATCCTCTGCTTGCGGGTAGCTTAGGCACGTACAGCATCTTGTGGCAAATTCAGCAATGCCGTCAACTCAATTTACAATGGCTGTACTTGGGCTACTGGATTGAGCAGAGCGCCAAAATGGCCTACAAATCAAATTACGCGCCGATTCAATATCGCTATCAGGGCGCTTGGCGTGACAACCCGCCTGATCCTGACCATAAACTGTAAATTGTTCAAGCGGCATTTGCCAATCTTTTCACACTTCTAAATTTTTTACCGCTCATGTCCATCCTTTTTCAAGCTTATCCCCTTGCACGGCAGGCGCTGTTTGCACTTGATGCAGAAGCTGCCCACGACACCACCTTGCATGCACTGCAAAAAGCTTACGATTGTTCACTGACGCGCGGCATGATGCACAGCAGGGTGTCGGATCCCTCGACGCTAATGGGTTTGCCCTTGCTCAATCGCGTCGGCCTGGCGGCCGGACTCGATAAAAACGGCGCGCATATCGACGCGATGGGTAATCTGGGTTTCGGTTTTATCGAGGTCGGTACGGTGACGCCGCGCGGGCAGCCCGGCAATCCTAAGCCGCGTATGTTTCGCATCCCGCAAGCCCAGGCTTTGATTAATCGTTTAGGGTTCAACAACTTAGGGCTTGAAACATTTTTAGCCAATGTGGCGCGCAGCACCTGGCGCAGCAAGGGCGGCATCGTTGGGCTTAACATCGGCAAAAATGCCGATACGCCAATCGAACAAGCTGCTGATGATTATTTGATCGGTCTGACGGGCGTATACCCCCATGCCGATTACATCACGGTCAATATCTCGTCGCCGAACACAAAGAACCTGCGCGCACTGCAGGGTGAGCACGAACTTGATCAGCTGTTGTCTCAACTCCAACAACGTCGGCTAGAGCTCGCCGAGCAGCACGGCCGACGCGTTCCGTTAGCCGTTAAGATCGCACCCGACTTGAGTGAAGAGCAAATCGACATCATTGCTCAAGTGCTACCACGCCATGGCATCGATGGCGTCATCGCTACCAACACCACGCTCGAGCGCTCGGCGGTGCAAGGCATGAGCCACGCTGACGAAGCCGGCGGTTTGTCAGGCGCTCCGCTGCATGCACGCTCGCTTGAAGTGATTGCACGCTTGCGACAGCGCGTCGGAGCCGAGCTCGCCATTATCGGAGTTGGGGGGATTGTCTCTGGGCAACACGCCGCTGAAAAAATCGCCGCTGGCGCTGACGCGGTTCAGCTCTACACGGGGCTGATTTATCGCGGGCCAGCGCTAGTGAGCGAAAGCGTTAAAGCAATGGTCGCAGCGCGAGGTTAAACACGTGGCGGCCGCTTAAACGGAAAGGGTCGATATTTACAGCGTTGAGGCGGTCATTTCTGGGCACTGCTAAGCTTCGTGGCCGAACATCGGGCGAACGATAAAAAACACTTTGCCCACGCAGCCGTTGCAGCTAAACCAATTGCGACACAATGCAATCAGGCCTAACAACAACGTCTTTGTGGGCAAAATGCTTTTAAGCTTGATTACGTTGCGGTAAGTGGCCGCTCAATCAAGCTTGGTCAAGATTTTTACTTAAGCAGCTTTACGACCACGCGTGGTGGCTTTGACTGTTTCAGCGGCATCGCCGGCAGCTTTGAACGTTGCTGCAGCAGCTGCAGTCAGGTTCTTTTCTGCAGTTTCGGCAGCTTGTTTAGCGGCTTTGGTCATGGCATCGTAAGCAGTGGTGGCTTGAGCCAAACCGCTTTTGATCATGGCAACGGCACTTTCTGAACCAGCCGGAGCGTGCTTGCTGAACTGTTCGACTGCGTCGTTTACATGCTTTTGGCCTTCGGCAGCATGCGTTTCGCCAAGTTTGGCGAGGTCGGCCTGCACACCAGACATGATGTCATACACGTGCTTGCTGTATGCCATGGCTTTCTCGGTGGCTGGCTGAGCCATGTTTGACGACATCGCAACAGCTTCTTGTGCATCTTTGATGCTGGCAACTTGTTGTGACTTTTGTGACACGTCATCCAAAGTCGCTTTCATGGCTTTAAGATTGAGGTCGACGAATTTTTCAAAACCAGAGAACATGCTGGTTTGAACGGCGACAAATGTGTCGATGGCAGCCTTTTGGCTGTTCAGAACTTGCTGGGGGATCGCTGACATAGTGAACTCCTGGGGTTAGGATCAAATTATTTGCAGGATTTGCTGCACTGCACAAGTGTCATTTTAAGCCTACTTTCGCTCATGTCAACCGTTATTTGTTGCAGCGCACCAAAAAAACAACAAAATGATCGACTTTGGCACGCTTGTCCCCTAGACTGACTGCTTTATTCATTATGGTGGTCACAGCATCATGGCTTATCTCGGCAAACTCTCACAAACCGCTTCTGTCAGACGTTTACTTTGCGCTGCAGCCCTATTCAGTGCGTCATTCTCAGTGGCGCCTCTTGCTTACGCACAAACTGCACAAACTGCTGCCGAGTACCCCAGTAAATCCATCAAAATCGTTGTTGGCTTTGCGCCAGGCGGCGGCTCTGACTTCATTGCGCGCATCGTGGCGCAGCGCCTCACGGCGAAACTGGGGCAAACCGTTTATGTTGAAAATCGACCCGGAGCCGGCGGCAATCTGGGTGCTGAGGTCGCTCTGCGAGCAGCCGGCGATGGCTATACGCTTTTTTTAGCTGCAACCAGCTACACCGTAAACGCCAATCTATATAAGTTGCCTTTTGATCCAGTCAAAGACATCACAGCGGTGGCTCGCTTGGCGAGTGGTCCGTTTGTGGTTGCCACCAACCCAGGCACGCAAATTAAAACGCTGAAAGAGCTGGTTGAGCGTGCAAAAAGTGAGCCGGGCAAACTCGCGTACGCCTCATCGGGTGCGGGTAGCATTACGCATATCGCAACAGAATATTTTTTAAGTGTCGCTGGCGTCGAGGCGCTTCACATTCCTTATAAGGGGACCTCACCCGCCTTAACTGACACGATCTCTGGAACGGTGCAATTTATGTTTGGCACAGTCGCCTCAACCGTTCCGCACGTCAAATCCGGCAAGCTACAAGGCTTGGCCGTCACCACCAAGGATCGGCTTGACGCTCTACCCGAATTGCCTACTGTGATCGAATCTGGCTACCCAGGCTTTGATGTCGCGGTTTGGCACGGCTTGATTGGGCCCAAAGGCATCCCAAAGGATATCGTTGATAAATTAAACAAAGCTATTGTTGAGGCGCTCAGTGACCCAGCGACTGCCGAACAATTAGCCATCGACGGCCTGACGCCAGCCAAGGACTCTCCCGAGGTCTTTGGCCAACTGATAGAGGCTGAGGTCAAGCGCTGGGGTGAGCTCGTTAAAGCACGCGGCATCACTTTAAAGTAACTGTGTGACGGGTCACGCCATTGCAGCTCACGTCGTGACTGCCTCGTATAGCTCAGCCGCCGGTGACCTCGTAGCCTAGCGCTTCTGAGATGCTGCCGGCGGTTGATACTAACTGGGGGATCCAGGCGTCTTGCAGGCGCCCTGAAGGTGCCGAAATCGAGAGCCCTGCCACCAGTTTGCCGGTATCGTCATAGATGCCGGCCGCGATACAACGTACGCCCAACTCAAGCTCTTCGTTGTCGCGCGCGTAACCGAGCTGGCGCACCGAGACCAATTCGTGCTCGAGTTTTTCTAGCGTCGTAATACTGTTTACGGTGCTGGCTGCCAGGCCCGTGCGCGTGACATAGGTGCGCACTTGCCGCGCGTCGGCCACTGACAAAAACAACTTACCATTTGAAGTCAGGTGCAGTGGCGCCCGGCCCCCGATAGCCCGTACCACTTGCATCCCCGAGCGCTCGCTCCAGGCACGGTCGATATAGATAATTTCATCGCCCTGCTGCACCGACAGATTAACGGTTTGCCCCGTTAAGCGGTGCAGGGCGTGCATGGCCTCATAGGCCGCTTCGCGCACGTTCAAACGCCCCTTTACGAGCGAACCTAACTCAAGCAAACGCATGCCAAGTTGATATAGGCCGTTATCCACCCGATCGACATAGCGCCCAATCACCAAGTCACTCAAAATACGGTGTGCCGTCGAGGTGTGAAGCCCGGTCGTTTTTGCTAAATCTTTTAACGCAACTGGATCGGGCTGCGCGGCTAACGCATCAAGCAGTTGCGTCGCACGCCCCAGCACCTGGATCGCCATACCCATGGCGCCAGACTCGGGCTGAGCGGATACAGCGGCCTCAGACGAAACGTAACGGAGCATATTCAAGGTCAATAAAAAGCGGCACAATCCCGAGCAAGTTCACGATCGATCAAGCACTGAACGATTGCCGGTATGTTGATGAGCAACAAGGGCCTGCAAACTCACAATTTTGGCGCGTTGCAGCATTGAGTTTATCCCATATTGTGAAATTTTTTAACCCGCTGGTCTCAAAAAACTAAGACTAAGCGCGGGCGGACCTGGTTTCAATAGGATTTTTATCTCTTTATAAGCGCATCTGGACTCAGCACAAGTAATATCGTGACCTCAACAACAGACACTCTTGCCCGGACCCTCTGATATGCGCAGTGACCTCGAAATCGCTCAGGCCGCGAATAAACGCCCCATTCTTGATCTTGCAGCAGATCGTCTAGAAATCCCCATTGAACAGCTTGAACCCTACGGGCGCTTCAAAGCCAAGCTTTCGCTTGAATATATCGATACGTTAGCCTCGCGCCCCAACGGCAAGCTGGTGCTTGTGACGGCAATTTCGCCGACCCCAGCTGGCGAAGGAAAAACCACCACAACCGTCGGCTTAGGAGACGCTCTGAATCACATTGGCAAGCGCGCCATCATGTGTTTACGCGAACCATCTTTAGGCCCCGTCTTCGGTATGAAGGGCGGCGCTGCGGGCGGCGGCATGGCGCAAATTGTTCCTATGGAAGACATCAATTTGCATTTCACGGGTGATTTCAATGCCATCGCCTTGGCCAACAACCTGCTGGCCGCGCTGATCGACAACCATATTCATCACGGCAACAAGCTAGGGATCGACGTGCGTCGTGTGAACTGGCGGCGCGTTGTTGACTTAAATGATCGTGCCCTGCGAAACATCGTGGTGGGTTTAGGCGGCACCGCCAACGGCTTTCCACGCGAAGATCATTTCGATATCGTGGTGGCCTCAGAAATCATGGCCATCTTTTGTCTGGTCAAAAATCTAAAAGACTTAAAAGAGCGCTTGGGCAATATCGTCATCGGCTACTCGCTCACCGGCAAACCGATTTTGGCGCGCGATTTGCAAGCGCAAGGCGCGATGACTGCGCTGTTAAAAGAAGCGCTTGCACCAAACCTTGTTCAGACACTTGAAAATAATCCTGCAATTGTGCACGGTGGCCCCTTCGCCAATATTGCGCATGGTTGTAACACGGTACTGGCTACAGCCACCGCTTTAAAACTCGCCGATTACGTTGTGACGGAAGCGGGCTTTGGCGCAGACTTAGGCGCCGAAAAATTCTTTGATATTAAATGCCGCAAAGCAGGGCTAACGCCTTCAGCCGTGGTGTTAGTCGCAACTGTGCGAGCACTGAAGTATCACGGTGGCGTCGAAGTCAAAGACGTGGGTACCGAAAACCTTGACGCACTGCGCGCTGGGCTCGTGAATCTTGAGCGCCACATTCATAACATCACGCAGAATTTTGGATTGCCTTGCGTCGTGGCCATCAACCACCGCACAGAAGACACTGACGCTGAAATTGCGCTGTTGCAGGCCACCACTGCCGCGCTTGGTGTTGACGTGGTGCTCGCGAAACACTGGGCACAGGGCGGCGCAGGCGCAGCTGACTTAGCGCACGCTGTCGTCAAACTCTGCGAGCAGCCGAATCACTTTAAATTTTTGTACCAGGACTCTGATTCGTTGTGGGACAAAGTACAAGCCATTGCAACCAAAACCTATGGCGCGGCTAGCATCACCGCCGACGCAAAAGTGCGTGCGCAAATTGCGCAGTTACAAAGCGATGGGTATGGTGATCTACCGGTGTGTATTGCTAAAACGCAATACTCGTTTTCGACTGATGCCAAGTTACGAGGGGCACCGAGCGGTCATGTGTTGACGATTCGCGAAGTCAGGTTATCGGCCGGTGCTGGCTTTGTGGTGATGGTGTGTGGGGATGTCATGACGATGCCGGGGCTACCTGCTGTGCCTGCGGCGAATGGGATTGATGTGAATGATGCGGGGCAGATTACAGGGTTGTCTTGAGTTTTGGGGTTTTCTTTGTGCCCTGACTTTTCTGGTGGCGGGCAGGGGCCTCTGGGCGGCTGACCGAGTCGGTCTGCTTCGCAGACTCCCCTCTGATTTTTGGTCTTGGCGGCGGCAGCCCAAACTCGCTTCGCTCAAACAAGGGCTGCCTTCATCCGCCAATCCTGCAAAATCCTCGGCGCCTCAAACATCCGCCCAGAGGCCCCTGCCCACCCCCAGAAAAGACGAATGGTCGAAGCAAAAAGCTTGGCCCAGAGAAAATTGTGAATTGATTGGCTCAGAGGAAATTGTTAATTGATTGGCTCAGAGGAAAGTGTGAATTGATTGGCTCAGAGGAAATTGTCAATTGACTCAGCGAGGAAAAAGCTACCCAGTCCAGACAGCCCTGGGGCAGCTCAACCCCGATACAGTCTACTGAACAACAACCGGAATCCCAGCAATCCGCGAAGACCACTCTTTGGGCCCCGTCGTATGCACTGAAACACCATTCGAATCGACCGCCACCGTCACGGGCATATCCACCACATCAAACTCATAGATAGCCTCCATCCCCAGATCAGCAAAGCCAACCACCTTGGCAGCCTTGATTGCTTTAGAGACCAGATACGCAGCACCACCCACGGCCATCAAATACGCAGACTTGTGCTTACGAATCGATTCGATTGTTGCCTCGCCACGCTCTGATTTACCAATCATCACCGCCAAGCCCGTTTGCTCTAGCATCATGTCGGTGAACTTATCCATGCGTGTCGAGGTTGTGGGGCCAGCAGGGCCAACCACTTCATCACCAACAGGATCAACAGGGCCAACGTAGTAAATCGCTTTGCCATGAAAATCGACTGGTAGTTTTTCACCTTTTGCCAACATATCTTGAATACGCTTGTGCGCTGCATCGCGGCCGGTCAGCATTTTGCCGTTGAGCAATAAGGTCTGGCCTGGTTTCCAACTCGCGACTTCTTCAGGCGTCAGTTTGTTTAGATCAACTTGACGCGACGATTTGTAATTTGGCGCCCAGTTCACATCCGGCCAGTCAGACAATGAGGGGCGGTGCAAGTGCGCGGGGCCTGAACCGTCAAGTTCAAAGTGCGCGTGGCGCGTGGCGGCACAGTTTGGGATCATCGCAACTGGAAAGGATGCGGCGTGCGTTGCGAACGTTTTGATCTTGACATCAAGTACTGTCGTCAAGCCACCTAAACCCTGCGCGCCAATCCCCAGGCCGTTGACCTTTTGGTAAAGCTCAATACGTAGCTCTTCGATTTTATTGCTAGGCCCGCGCTCGAGCAGTTCGTACATATCGAGGTCTTCCATCAGCGCTTGCTTAGCCATCAATACCGCTTTTTCGGCTGTGCCGCCCACGCCAATACCTAACATGCCTGGTGGACACCAACCCGCGCCCATTGTGGGTACGGTCTTTAATACCCAATCAACAATTGAGTCGTTAGGGTTCAACATCGCTAACTTTGATTTGTTTTCAGAGCCACCACCCTTAGAGGCCACTTGCACATCAACTTTATCGCCTTGCACCAGTTCGACGTTGACGATGCAGGGCGTATTGTCTTTGGTGTTTTTACGCAAAAAGATTGGATCGTCCAACAACGAAGCACGCAAAGGATTTTCTGGATTGAGGTAGCCGCGACGCACACCCTCATCGCATAATTCTTGAATATTTTTCTTGCTGTTAAAACGAACATCCATACCAATTTTCAAGAAGACATTGACAATACCGGTGTCTTGGCAAATCGGACGGCGACCTTCGGCGCTCATGCGTGAGTTCGTCAAAATCTGTGCCATCGCGTCTTTTGCCGCGGGGCTTTCTTCGCGCTCGTACGCGCGGGCCAAATGCTTGATGTAGTCAGCCGGGTGGTAATAGCTGATGAACTGAATCGCATCAGCGATGGACGAGACGAAATCTTCTTCTTGGATAATGACTGACATATAGGCACCTACTAGGAAAAGGAGCTAATCAAAAAATAAATAAAACCGTCAAAAATTAAATAAAACTGATACAGCTTTTAAAGAGGTCAAGTGCCCTGCCAAACGGGTTTACGCTTTTGCGCAAATGCCGTGGCACCCTCTTTCGCATCATCCGACATAAAAATATGATGAATCAGCGGGCGCTGCCGATCAAACATTTCGTCAGTCGAAAAATTGGCCCCCTGATTCACCATACTTTTTGAGGTTTGCACAGCTAGGGGGCCATTTTCGCAGATTCTTTGGGCGAGTTTAATGGCCTCAGAGAGCGCCTGTCCGGGATCGGTCAACACGTTGACCAAACCATATTGGTGGGCACGAGGCGCGGGCAGCATATCGCCAGTCAGAATGATTTCCATAGCGATGTGAAACGGCAGCTGTCGTGGAAGACGCAACAAACCGCCCGAACCCGCCACCAAGCCCCGTTTCACTTCGGGCAAACCGAACATCGCATTGTTCGCCGCCACCACTAGGTCACAGGCCAACACCATCTCAAACCCGCCGGCTACGGCGTAGCCCTCGACGGCGGCGATCAAAGGCTTTTTGGGGGGCGCCTCGTTTAAACCGCCAAAGCCCTTGCCCTCGACGAGCGCGCGCTTACGCGTCTGCGCAAAATCTTTTAAATCCATCCCCGAACTAAAGGTGGCGCCCGCACCCGTCAAGATAGCGATTCGGATATCGTCTCGCGCGTCCAATTCATCGAAGGCGGCCGACAATTGATGCGCCGTTTCAACACTAATCGCGTTGCGCGCCTCGGGGCGGTTAATCGTAATGATTTGAATTCCATCCAAGAATTCGACATTGACCTGCGCTGACATACTGACTCCTTGAACATATCCGAATCATAGGCGATTCGTGCGCCAAGCTTGATCGGATACCTAAACTTTGGCTCAAATCGTGCCGCCCCGACAGCCCGCCACCAACATGGCCTGCCCCACGCTAAAATGAGCGATTCAATTGCTATTACCGCGTTCACACCTTCATGCTAACTTTTCAGCAAATTATTCTGCGTCTGCAAGAGTACTGGGATCATCAGGGCTGCGCCCTGCTTCAACCCTACGATATGGAGGTCGGCGCGGGCACCTCGCATACGGCAACCTTTCTGCGCGCGATTGGACCAGAGCCTTGGCGTGCCGCGTACGTGCAACCCTCGCGACGCCCGAAAGACGGGCGTTACGGCGAAAATCCCAACCGCTTACAGCACTACTATCAGTATCAAGTTGT
This sequence comes from Bordetella parapertussis, assembly GCA_945911685.1. GTDB lineage: Bacteria > Pseudomonadota > Gammaproteobacteria > Burkholderiales > Burkholderiaceae_B > Zwartia > Zwartia parapertussis_K. The sequence continues at coordinate 15,793 of CAMEAW010000001.1, read as the reverse complement.
TCTTAAGCCCGCGCCGCCCGATATTCTGGATTTGTATATCGGTTCGCTTGAGGCACTTGGTATCCGTCCAACCGAGCACGACATTCGCTTTGTTGAAGACGATTGGGAAAACCCCACGCTTGGTGCCTGGGGCTTGGGCTGGGAAGTTTGGCTCAACGGCATGGAAGTCACTCAATTTACCTATTTTCAACAGGTCGGCGGCTTGGATTGCACCCCCACCACAGGCGAGATTACCTACGGGCTCGAGCGTCTGGCCATGTACCTGCAAGGCGTTGAAAGCGTTTACGACTTGGTTTGGACAACAGGGCCTAAAGGCTCGGTGCTATACCGCGACGTGTTCCATCAAAATGAGGTCGAGCAATCGACCTACAATTTTGAATACTCTGATGCTGAGATGCTCTTTAGGCACTTCACTGACTACGAGACCAACGCCAAACGTCTAATTGAGATCCCACTGGCTTTGCCGGCCTACGAGGCCACCCTCAAAGCCGCACATACCTTCAACATGCTAGATGCCCGGGGCGCCATTAGCGTCACCGAGCGGGCCGCGTATATCGGACGTATCCGCAACCTGTCCCGTGCTGTTGCACAGGCCTACTACGACTCGCGCGAACAATTGGGTTTCCCGATGTTGGGCGACGGCAGCGCAACGCCTAACAACACCAACAAAGGGGTGCAGCCATGACACAAATAAGCCGCCCCCTCTTAGTCGAGCTTTTTACCGAAGAGTTGCCCCCAAAGGCGTTGCCCAAACTTGGTCAAGCCTTTGCTCAAGGCATACACGACGCCCTGCACGCCCACGGCCTTGTAGCAGCGACCAACACGCTGACAGCCTTCGCGTCGCCGCGCCGGTTGGCGGTACGGCTATCTCACGTATTAGCGCTCGCACCCGAGCAAAGCTTCATTGAAAAACTGATGCCGGTTAAGGTGGGGCTTGACGCTCAGGGCTTGGCAACCCCTGCACTGCAAAAAAAGCTTGCAGCCAAAGGTTGGGCCGACATGCCCGTTAGTGCACTCGAGCGTGAGTCTGACGGCAAACAAGACTATCTAGTCGCGCGCGGCACCGCGCCTGGCGCCGCCTTGAGTGACGTGTTACAGGCGGCCATCGAAGCCGCTATTGCGGCCTTGCCAATTCCAAAGATGATGAAATATCAGTTGGCTGATGGTGTCACGTCAGTGAAATTCGTACGCCCAGCGCACGCCTTGATCGCCCTGTTTGACACACAAGTGATCCCAGCGACCGTGCTTGGCCTGCAGGCTGGGCGCATCAGTTTCGGTCATCGCTTTTTACACCCTGCGGCCATTAGCATTGATAGCGCCGACAGCTACGAACAACAACTCGCCCTTACCGGCCACGTCATTGCATCGTTTACCGCGCGCCGCGAAAAAATCGAAACCTTGCTGGCAACAGAAGCTCAAAAATTAAATGCCACGTTAGGGCAAGACCCCGCGGTGCACGCTTTACTTGACGAGGTCACCGCCCTGGTTGAGGCGCCGATCGTCTATGTTGGAGCCTTTGAAGAGCGTTTTTTACAAGTGCCTCAAGAGTGCCTGATTTTGACGATGCGTCTGAATCAAAAGTACTTTCCGCTCTTCAACCCGACCACTGGCGCGCTCACCAATCAATTTCTGATTGTCAGTAATATGCCTACCGATAATCCTGTGGCGATCATTGAAGGTAACGAACGCGTCGTGCGACCGCGTTTGGCTGATGCGCAATTCTTTTTTGATACCGATCGTAAAACGCCTTTGCATCAACGGGTTCCACAGCTTGCTTCGATTGTGTATCACAACAAGCTTGGTACGCAGTTGCAGCGCGTCGCGCGCGTGCAAAAAATTGCCGCTTGGTTAGCACACGCCTTAAGCGCCGACAGCGCTCTCGCCGAGCGTGCGGCGATGCTGGCCAAGGCCGATCTCAATACCAACATGGTGGGCGAGTTTCCTGAACTGCAAGGCATCATGGGCTCGTATTACGCGCGCGCCGACCACGAACCCGAGCAGGTGATACAGGCGCTTGCTGAACAGTACAAAATACGCCTTGAACAGCCTGTGACCGCAGCAAGCATGACCGCCGCGATTCTGTTTATGGCAGAGCGGGCTGAAACACTGATCGGCATCTGGGGAATCGGCTTAGCCCCGACAGGCGAACGCGATCCGTTTGGCCTGCGTCGTGCTGCGCTCGGGCTGATCAGTGGCTTCGAACAACTCACTGCGGGTGGCTTTTTACCCATTCAGCAAAACGGGCCTCTGACCCTCGAGGGTTTACTACACGCTGCCGCACACACCTTTGAAACCACAGCCTTAGCCCAGACGACGGTCGCTGAGGTACAAGCCTTTGTCCTCGAGCGGTTGCGCAATCAACTCATCACGCAGCTTGATCGCAACGCGGTCGAAGCCGTGCTTGCCATAGCGCCGCCTCTGCATCAAATCGTGGCGCGCGTGCAGGCCGCCGCCATCTTTGCACAGGGCTCCGATGCTGCGAGCTTGGCTGCTGCCAATAAGCGTATCGGTAACTTGCTTAAAAAATCTGAGTCTGCGCTGCTGCCACTTAATCAGGTATTGCTCACCGAACCTGCCGAACAAGCACTCGCCGAGGTAATTGCCCAGCTGCAACCGCTTGCGCAGCAATACTTCGATGCCGGCAACTATCAAGCGGCCATGGCCACACTTGCGCAGGCCCGCGCCCCAGTTGATGCGTTTTTTAACGACATCATGGTGATGGCTGAGGATATTGCCGTGCGTAACAACCGGCTGGCGCTATTAGCCCAACTGCACGGCTTGATGAATCAAGTGGCCGACATTTCAAGGCTGGCGGCATGAAGCTGATTATTTTGGATCGCGACGGGGTCATCAACCACGACAGCCCCGACTACATCAAGCATCCAGATGAATGGGTGGCGTTGCCGGGTAGTTTGCAAGCGATTGCCAGGTTGCACCAGGCGGGCTACACCATTGTGGTTGCGTCGAATCAATCAGGTCTGGCACGCGGCCTGTTCGACATCACGGCACTCACGGCCATTCATCAAAAGCTTCGTAAAGAACTTGGCCAGCTGGTCGGCGCGATCGACGCTTTTTTTGTGTGCCCACACGGCCCCGACGAACAGTGCGTGTGCCGCAAGCCTCTGCCAGGGCTCTTTGAGGATATTGCGAGGCGCTACGATATCGATCTTTCGGGCGTTCCGGCCGTGGGTGACTCGCTGCGTGACCTACAGGCTAGCGCAGCCGTGGGCTGTACCCCGTGGCTGGTGCAAACCGGCAATGGCCCTAAAACGCTTAAGCAAGGCAATCTACCTGAAGGTACCCGGCACGCCAACGATTTGGCCCACGCTGTCGATCAAATTTTGACTCAAGCGGCCTGACACCATGTTGATCCTGCGCGCCACAATTTATGCATTATTTTTACTCATTACGGTCATCCCCTATGCGTTCGCCTGCCTGCTCTGGTCGCCGCTCCCGTTGCACTGGCGCTACAAATTAACGATGGGTTGGCCGCAACTGGCCGCCTGGGGCGCTAAAGTCATTTGCGGTATCCGCTGGCAAGTTCAGGGCACTGAAAATCTGCCTGATGGCCCCGCGATCGTACTGTCTAAGCATCAGTCTGCCTGGGAAACCCTCTTTTTGCCCTCACATTTGCCGCGACAAATCTGCTTTGTCTACAAACGAGAGTTGCACCGCGTGCCCTTTTTCGGTTGGGGGATTGCGCTACTGGGCATGATTCCAATCGACCGCACTAAGGGTCGGGATGCCTTCGAGCAGGTCGTGAAAGTTGGGCAGCAACGCTTAGATGAGGGTCGCTGGCCGCTGTTGTTTCCAGAGGGCACGCGGATCGCGCCCGGAAAAATGGGGCGCTTCAAAATGGGTGGGGCCATACTGGCTACGCGCACGGGCGCGCCTGTGATCCCAATCGCCCACAATGCCGGGGAACTCTGGCCACGCAATGCTTTTATTAAAAAACCTGGGCTGGTCACCGTGTCGATTGGCCCAGCCATTCCCTCGATTGGTTTGACCCCCGAAGAATTAAACACAAAAGTCTACGCCTGGATCGAAGCAGAGATGCATCGTCTCAGCCCAGAGCGTTATCCAACATCGTCAACGAACCCGGCCTGAACGCTTGGGCCTCATTCGCAAAATCATGAATCAACTCGAGCTTTTGCTTTCAGACACGAGCACCCCGATACCGGGTTGGCTCATTGCCCCTGAAACGATTGCACCTGGCGGTAAGTGGCGCGTAGTTCGGCACGGTGATCAGTCAGTTGGTTTCGTGTTGATTCGCTCACGGCGGCGCAGTATTGGCTTCAGCATCATTGATGAAGGCCTGCGCGTTACAGCGCCAAACTGGGTGACCTTAGGTCAGATCGACGAGGCCGTAGTCGAAAAAATGCCCTGGATTTTGTCCAAGCTCCAAGATTGGCAGGCGCGCAAGGCGCAACTTGCCCTCGCGCACACGCGCTGGAAATCGGGCGGGCAAGTGCCTTACATGGGGTGCCAAATCACCTTACGAATTGGGGTGCCAGGGCCGCATGTGCCGCATGGTCGGGCACATTTCGAGGGTAACCACGAGGCGCCTGAAGCCGGTCAAACGCTGTGGCTGCCCTTACCCAACGATGCCGACACCCACCGCATGCGAGATATGACGCAGGCGTGGCTACAAGCCCGCGCAGCCGCCTGGTTTGATCAGCGTATTCATTATTTCTTAGATAAAACCGGGCTCACCATTCGACGTTGGCGTTTATCCTCGGCGGCTACCCGCTGGGGATCGTGTACCAGCGATGGCAACATTATGTTGAATTGGCGCTTGATTCATTTTTCACCCATGGTGATTGATTATGTCATCGCGCATGAACTGGCGCACTTGCGTGAAATGAACCACAGCCATGATTTTTGGACAGAAGTTCAACAGCTTTATCCCGACTACCACACGGCCAAACAAATGTTACAAAAACACACACCAGAAGGTGTGCCCGAGATTTGATTTGAACTTGGATTTTTGCAGGTTTTAGTTTCCAGTTTCCAGTTTCCAGTTTCTAGGAGTGATCATGCGAATTCTTCATACGATGGTACGGGTCGGCAATCTCGAGCGGTCAATCGAGTTTTATACCAAGGTGCTTGGTATGCGTCTGTTGCGCAATACCGAGTACCCAACGGGACGTTTTACCAATGCCTTTGTCGGGTACCAAGACGAACGTGAGGGCCCCGTGCTCGAACTAACTTACAACTGGGATACCAGTGCCTACGATCTGGGTAACGGCTACGGCCATATCGCCCTTGAGGTCGATAACGCCTATGCGGTCTGTGACAAAGTGCGTGAACTGGGCGGTAAAGTTACACGCGAAGCGGGGCCCATGAAACATGGCACCACGGTGATCGCGTTTGTTGAGGATCCTGACGGCTACAAGATCGAATTTGTACAAAAAAAGACTGCCTAGACTGTCTGCATGAAAATCGTCATTGCTCCAGACTCGTTTAAAGAGAGTCTCTCGGCACCTGAGGTGGCTGCCGCACTGGCCCGGGGCGTCAAGCGCGCTGCGCCTGACGCGCACGTCGTTTGCGTGCCGATGGCCGATGGTGGCGAAGGGACTGTTCAGGCGGTGCTCGGCGCGACGCAAAGTGAGCGTCGCACAGATTGGGTGCAAAACGCCTTAGGCCAACCTATCGAAGCCCAATGGGCCTTGCTACCCAACCAGACTGCTGTCATTGAAATGGCGTGTGCAGCTGGTCTCGAGCACATAGCACCATCGCAACGCGATGCGCTGCGCGCCACCACCTTTGGCGTGGGCGAGCTTATTAAACACGCGCTCGATGCCGGCGCGCGACAGATCGTTTTAGGTTTAGGTGGCTCGGCAACGAACGACGCCGGCGCAGGGATGCTCAGCGCCCTAGGGTTAAGTTTGCGCGATGCGAAGGGCGCACCTCTCGCTGGGGGCGGCGCAGCCTTGGCCAGGCTTCACTCCATTGACGCTAGCAAACTTGACCCCCGCTTACAGCAAACAAAAATCACCATCGCCTCAGACGTCAATAACCCACTGTGTGGTCGGTTAGGTGCCTCAGCGATTTTTGGACCACAAAAAGGTGCTTCACCTGAGCAGGTTCAAACGCTTGATGCAGCCTTAAGTCATTTTGCCGATGTCTGCGCCCGACACCTTGGGCACGATCGGCGTGATGCCCCCGGCTCGGGTGCAGCCGGAGGAGTCGGCTTTGCAGCACATGCGTGGATGCAGAGTACCTTTCGACCCGGCGCTGCAGTGATTGCCGAAATTGGGGGCCTTGAGCAGGCCGTGCAAGGCGCTGCATTTGTCATGACCGGCGAAGGCAGAATGGACGCCCAAACGCTGCTAGGTAAAACACCCATGGGCGTCGCGCAAATCGCACAACGCGCGGGCGTACCCACCATCGCCATCGCGGGCTCGCTGGGGCCCGGTTATCAGGGCTTGTATCGCGTTGGCATCGAAGCCGCCTTCAGTTTGGTGTCTGGCCCAATGAGTTTGGCTCAAGCCTGCGAAAGTGTTGCTGGCTTGCTTGAAGACCGCGCAGAAGACGTCGTCAGATTATGGCTTGCAGCTAGGCGCTAAGCTTAAGCGCGTACTGCGGCAGCATGCAAAGCATCTGCCATCGCAATAAATTTGGGCACAGACACCTGTTCTGCACGCCAGGTTGGCTCGATTTGCAAAGCCTCCCAGGGGATGAGCGCTGTCCAAGCACCCAACACACCTCGTAACATTTTACGGCGCTGTGAAAAGGCGCGCATCACCACCGCTGCAAACAAAGACTCATCAACAGCGCGTGCACGGGTATGAGGCAGAGGCACCATACGCACGATCGACGACGTCACGCGCGGTGGCGGATCAAAAGCCTCGGGAGACACGTCAAATATTTTTTCAATCGCGTAACGGTACTGCAACATCACCGACAAGCGACTGTAATCACCCGAACCGGGCACGGCGACCATGCGGTCAACCACTTCGCGCTGAAGCATAAAGTGCTGATCAATAATCTGATCCGCATATTCGACCAAGGTAAAAAGTAACGGGCTTGAAATGTTGTAAGGCAAATTGCCCACAATGCGCAGCTGTTGACCAAACTGAGAAAAATCCACGGCAAGCACATCGGCCTGCACGATGGGTAGTTGCGCCTCAGGAAATCGTTGGCGCAACCTAGACGCTAAGTCACGATCAAGTTCGATGACGTTCAGCACGCTGAGCTTTTCAAGAAGTGGCGCCGTCAACGCCCCCAAACCCGGGCCAATCTCGATCATGCGATCTTCGCGCGCGGGATGAATGGCCCGCACAATCGCTTCGATGACCCCAAGGTCAACTAAAAAATTTTGACCAAACCGCTTCCGCGCCTGATGCGCTCGCACGCGCTAGTCCTTGCCCTGGCGTTGACTTTTTTCTAAGCGATTATCGATAAACGACGAATTGCGTACGTGCTGCAACCAGGTTTCGAAGGATGCTTCCGAGCGTTGTAAAAAGAGACGCTGACGAACCTGGTTTCGCTGAAACTGCTCAGCCATATCTTGCGTGCGTCGTTCATCAACCACAATGAGGTGCCAGCCAAAAGACGTTTGCACGGGTTCACTCACCTCGCCAATCTTGAGTTTTTTCATGGCTTGCTCAAAGGGCGGCACGGTCTCACCTGGATTCAGCCACCCGAGACCGCCGCCTTGTGGCGCTGACGAATCATTTGAGAAACGCTTTGCCAGATCAGAAAAAGACTCTTTGCCATCGACAATACGCTCGCGTACTTGGTCTAATTTTTGCTTGGCGACGTCAGACGTCACAACCGCTGTGGTCTTGATCAAAATGTGTCGGGCGCGCGTTTGCTCGACCATCATGGGCCCTTGCGGGGCAGGCACGCCGGCACCCGGTGCAGGCGGCGGTGGCGCTTGTTGTGCAACGGGCTCGGGCGGTGGAGCACCACCTGCGCGGCCAAGCACTTTAAGAATGTGAAAGCCGTTACCGCTTTGAATGATATTACTAAGCTGACCATCTGCAACGCCGGCGGTCGCCTTCAAAAACAAATCAGGCCAGTCTTTGACCAGCCGTCCGCCCATATCACCACCACGGCTTGCCTCGGGGCCCTCAGAGCTTGCCTTAGCAAGTGCCTCAAAACTTTCGCCTTTACGCAAACGCGCCAAAAGTGCCTGTGCTTTGGCACGCAACACTTTGACCTCATCTTCAGTTGAATCTTCAGGTACGCGCACCAAAATCTGTGCTAGCCCCATCACCGCTGGCTGAATCGGCGCGGCTTTGGGCTTAGGCGGTGGCGGTGGTGCTGTCACGACTGGCGCAGGCGCAGTCGACAATAAACCGCCTGTTTGTCGGGCTTTTTGTTCGCGTAAAAAAGCGTCGACTTCGGCATCTGTAATCAAAATCGTACTGTCGACAACACGCTGGCGCAGACGGTCTACCAAGACTTCGCGCTTAATCATCTCGCTGTAATCGGCCCACGCCACGCCAGCACCTTCAATTTGCGAACGCAATTGTGCAGGAGTCATTTTGTTTCGCTGGGCGATCGCATCGAGCGCAGTTTTTAAAACCTGGTCGTTTACCTCAAGGTTCAGCCGCTTTGCTTCTTGCACTTGCAAGCGCTCGATGATCAATCTTTGCAACAGCTGAGATTGAAGAATTTCATCAGGCGGAATCTGCGCACGCTGGCGTGCGAGGTCTGTCTTAATTTGCTGAACACGCGTATCGAGCTCTCGGCGCGTAATGACATCTTTGTTAACCACCGCGACAATCGCATCGGCCTCTTGCGTCGACGTGGCAGCCGTTGTTTTTTGCGGCGCAGTAACGTTAGAACGCGAGCTACCCAAATTATTAATTTGTGTTTGAGCCGCCGCGGGCACTAACACGACATAGCCCAACTGCGCCAAAAGTAAAGCTTTAATAAAGCATCTTACGCCAAACATTATTCGTACCTTTCAAATTTACTGATGTTGGGCACCGCGGGCGTGACCGATTCGTAGCCAGGGATTGCCCGACCAATCAGACCCATTGGGTTCTGACCAAGATTGCCAATACCGCCAAGCTCAAGTTGAAAAAATACTGCCGTGTTAGTTTGGTCGGCACTGACCACATAGCGCTGGAATACAAAACGACCCGACCAGCAACAGTCGCCTTTGTATTCGACCCCGAGCACGCCCTGCGTCACTTTAGGCATTGAGACCATGACGGTTGGGTCGATGATGCTTTGAGCGTTTACGCGATTAAACGAATAGTCGACACGACCCACCGAGTACCATTTTTTTGCCAATGGCCATTGAAACGAACCACTGATCTGGTTTTGCCCTTGAGGCTGATAAAGCGCCAACGAAGGCGGGTTGATCTGATAGCGGTACGAAAGCGATATCATGGCCAAACGCTGAGGCCGCCAGCGCGCGACGACTTGCGCGCGATCCCATTGGCTTAAGTAAGGGTCGTACTGGAAAGTGGCAGAAGTATTAATTTTATCGGTCAATGCGGCGCTGGTACCGATTAGAAATTCAGATTTTGTGTTGGTGCGCGGCACCTCAAAGGGCAAGGTCACCATCTGATCTTCAAAGTAGTAGCGCTGCGCCACGCCAAAATTGAATCGCTCGAACCCGGTCTCTTGATCCATCCAACGCGTCGTCAAGGCGAGCGTGGCCTGGTTGGCGTTGGCAACACGATCCCAACCGCCGGTATAAATATTTTCTTGGAACGCCTGCGCGAAACTGAAGTCAGCCAACGTGGTGTCGTACACAGGAAACTGCGACTGATCACGATAGGGTACTTTCAAGTAATAGGCACGAGGCTCGAGCGTTTGAATGGCCGGCTTACCAAAAAACGTCGTGTCACGATCAAAGGTCATGCCCGAGTCGAGCGACATGATAGGTAAGACCCGCGAGTTTGACGGCTGGCCGTAGCCATACCAATTTTCGAGACCATACCAGTCTGTTTGATATTGCGCCGCACTTAAGGCAATTTTTGGGGTGATGTACCAGCCGGGTCTAACGATTGGATACGCAATAGAAGAGTAAGACGAGGCGCGAGAGCCATCAGGCTTGTAGCGCAGGCTGCCTGCAGGACCATACGGAAACCGCTGATCAAGCGGCATCTCAAAGCGGGTCACCGTGTTTTGACTCTGAACATCGAAACCACCCAGGTCAAAACGCGCACCGTTTACAGTGAGTTCAGGGACCTTGTTATAAATTGGCGCAACGGAGGTACCGGTGGGTCGCAAGGTTTGATAGGTTTGCACCTGCAAACTGGTTTGCCAAAACTCATTGGCCCAGCCACCACCCGCCTGACGCGGCAAATAAGTGTTGGTCGACTGATTGACCGCCATCGTTGCAAAATCGTTGAAATAATTGTCGTCAGAGACACCGCTGACGTTATAACCCGCAAAGAAACCACCGCCCAACCGCTGCATATGGTTAGCGGTATACAGCCAACGATCTGTGCCCGTTTGCAAATCGCGGTTCAGGTAGGTGCCTGCCATCAGGCCGGCATAGTTTTGACCTAGATAGCGAAATTCGTCACCGAGCTGTAAGCCGCGTTTTGACATTGCCCGCACCTGCGCAGTCATGTCCATATTGGGCGCGATATTGAAGTAATAGGGCTGCGTGTAATCAACCCCAGTGTTACTTGTTACGCCAAACGTCGGGATCAAAAAGCCTGACTTGCGTTCTTTTTTAAGCGGAAACGACAGGTACGGCGAGGCTAGAATCGGAAAGTTTTTAAAGTACAGCACGCCATTTTTGGCAACGCCTTCGTTGGCCGCAAAATCGAGGTCAAGTTTTTCGGTTTCGATGTACCAAGAGGGCTGTGGACACGGGCAACCGCTGTAGACAACGTCGGTCAGGCTCATTTGATTTTTGTTGTACACATCGGCCCACGAGCCGACCCCAGCGCCGCCGTTCTCGATCCAAAAATTAGGCTGATCGACGGTGGCCGTCCCGTCATCTGATTTATACAAAATACCCGTGCCACCAATTACGTTGCCGTCGCGAATCAGGCGCGCATTGATCTGGGCATCCATGACACCCGTACCTTTGTTGTAATCGATGATGCTGGCTTTTAAAACGCCGTCTTGGCGGCGCACTACAGCATTACCTTGCATTTTGAGGTTGTTTTGCCCGTCGCCCTGCATTTGGGCCGCCTCGATAAACGTTGGCATGGTCTTGTCAGACGCCATAGTGCGCTCAAGACGAGGCGACACGCGCAAGCCCGGCACCAACAGCCCATCGCTATTTAGCCCGGCCCCTGTGCTTGGCGCAACAGCGCCCGGCGTCTGCGCAGTGGCGACACTCAAACACGACAGAAACAACAGCCAAAACAGAATACGCACGTTCGAAATGATCACCTGGATCGCAACAGCATGAGGCAAGCGTGCCCAAGCGCCCTTTGGGTAAAAGGCACCGACAGCCAGTATTATAGAGAAGAGGAGCGTTTTTGCCTCAGGATTGCCCGAGGTTTAAGGCCAATCTGTCCCATCTTTGAACAACCGACCTTCTCATGACCCAGCCGACACCCCCCTCAGATCCAAGAATGTCTTTATTGCTCAACTGGTTAGCGGCACTTGACCCGAATATCGGTCTTCAAATCCACTCACTGGAGGCGGCTTCGAGTGATGCAAGTTTCAGACGCTATTTCAGGATTCAGGCGCGTTCAGACACCTTGATCGTGATGGATGCCCCGCCTCACCACGAAAACTGCCGCCCCTTCGTTGACATTGCGGCGCGTTTAGCCGACGTCAAACTTAACGTACCCGTGATCTGGGCGCAAAATCTCGAGCAGGGCTTTTTGCTGCTGTCTGACCTGGGCCCAACGACTTATTACGCAAAAATCCAACAAGGCCTGACTGACGCCGAGCTGCAGCCGCTTTACCGCGACGCCTTGGCCGCTTTAGTGCAGCTTCAGACTGCCAGCCACGCGGGCTTGCCAATCTATGACGCCAAGCGTCTAAAAGACGAATTAGGCCTGTTCAACGAGTGGTATGTCACCGTGCATTGCAAGACACAGCTCGAACCGGCCGTACTGACGCAATTAGATCAAGTGTTTGACTTACTGGTGGCGCATAACGCGGCGCAACCCGTTGTGCTGGTGCACCGTGACTTTCACTCGCCAAATTTAATGCTCAGTGAGGGCGGCCGATATGGCGTAAACCCAGGGATTCTGGATTTTCAGGATGCCGTGGCGGGGCCGATTACGTATGACCTCGCCTCGTTAGTTGTGGATGCGCGCACCACTTGGGAAGAGCCCCAGCAAATTGACTGGGCGATCCGTTACTGGGAGCTTGCTCGCAAACAAGGCTTGCCGGTTCCCGCTGATTTTGCCGATTTTCATCGAGATTATGAATGGATGGGGCTGCAGCGTAACCTGCGAATTTTAGGTGTGTTCGCACGACTCAATCACCGCGACAACAAAGCGGCCTATTTGGCCCACCTTCCGCGTGTCAACCAGTATGTACGCCAAGTCGCAGGACGCTATATCGCCTTCAAACCTTTGTTGCGCGTACTGGATCAATTAGATCAGGTGCAAACGAAAGTGGGCTACACCTTCTGATGCGTGCGATGATTTTGGCCGCCGGACGTGGTGAACGCATGCGGCCACTCACCGATCACCTGCCTAAACCCTTGATCCCGGTCGCCGGCAAACCTTTGATCCAGTGGCATCTTGAAAAACTGGCGGGCGCGGGCTTCTCTGAGGTCGTCATCAACCACGCCTGGCTCGGCCACATGATCGAGCAGACGCTAGGCTCGGGTGAGCAATTCGGGCTCAATATTCGCTACTCAGCTGAGCCGCAAGCGCTTGAAACCGCAGGAGGTATCGCAACCGCGTTGCCGCTGCTAGGTGAAGACCCTTTTTTAGTCATCAATGGCGACGTCTGGTGCGATTGGGATCCTGCTCAGGCAAAGCATTTTGCCGCCGAACTGAAGTTGCGACAATGCTTAGCCTGGCTGTTGATGGTGCCCAACCCCGTTCAACACCCTGCAGGTGATTTTTTACTAGACAGCGATGGTTTCTTGCACGAAGAAGTGGCAAACTCAACACGACATACGTTTGCTGGCATCGGTATTTATCAACCCAAACTCTTTGCACACACGCCTGCGCACCATCCCGCCAAACTAGCGCCGCTTTTGCGCGAGGCCATGAAACATCATCAAGTATGCGGAGCCTTGCACTCGGCCGAATGGATTGATGTCGGCACCCTTGAACGTTTAGCTTCACTTGAAGTTGACATCCTGTCTCGACCTAAAGGCTGAGACCTTGCGCGCAATCCAGTAAAATAAAAGCCATTCACTACAAACAGTAGTGCTCGCAAAAAGCTGTGTTGTTTCAAGGATTGTATGGTTATTCGCGTTCAACCGAAGCGGGCGATCTTTAAACCCGCCCCCTATGACACGCGCCGGCGTTCGCGTCGGCTACCGAGCTGGCTCATTTTATTGTTACTCGGCGTACTCGCCGGCGGCTGCGGCATGCTGGTTTTACAAACCAGCTACGGCCCCAAGCATCTCACCAGCACCGAGGCGCAAAAGCTCACCGAAGAGCTCAACAGTGCCACGCTTGAACGCCAGCGTCTACAAACTAAGTTTGACGAACAAGCCCGCTTGCTAGACGGCGCGCGTGAAGCCAGCGAAAAACTCAATCGGGCACTCAAAGACGAATTGACCAGCACCTTGGCAATGGTCACCCCTCTTAAAGAGCAGCTGGGCCTGTTTGCCCAAACCCTGCCTTTTGATGCGCGTTTTGGGCCCATTGGCGTGAGCACTGCCAACTTTATCCAAGAGAAAGCCAGCCCCAAGCTCACCTACCTGCTCTGGCTGCTGCAAGAAAAACCCGATCGGCCTGAATTCAGAGGCTTACTCGAGCTCAGCTTTGAGGGGGTGCACAGTGATGGTCGCGCCGAAACCATCACACTCGCGCGTAAGCCCGTTGCTTTTGGACACTACCTGCATGTCACGGGTCAAACCGATTTTCCTGCGGGCTTTGTGGCGCGCCGTGCCAACGCCAGGCTTTTTGATCCAGAAGGCAAGCGTCAAATCACTTGGCGCGTGTTCCCAGTTGTCGTCAAATAGCGATTCGTCTGGGGCCAGCCTTCGCGCGTCAACCCCGACTCAACGGCTGTTGGCGCTTCTTGCGCTTGGCCTTGGCTTGCATGCAGTGTTTGGCGGCTTGCTCACGCTTTCAGTCGATGAAGCGCACTACGCGTTATATGCCGACAAACTGGCCCTCAGCTATTTTGACCACCCTCCTTTAGTTGGCTGGTTGCAATGGCCGCTGGTTGCGCTTGGTGTGCCCGATGGCGTCTTGCGTCTGATCCCGCAAGCACTCTGGCTTGCCGCCTGCCTGCTTGCTCGAGATATCTCTCGGCGCTTGCCTGCACTTGTGCCTGCTTGGCCAACAGACACCCAAAGCAAAGAGGTCGCAGGCCTTTGGGCTGTGGCCTTGGTGCTACTCGCCCCATTGCTGCATGTTCTGGGTGTCGGCCTGCTGCCTGACACCTTGCTCATGGTGCTCTCACTTTTACTGATGCAAGTCGCACTTAAGCTCAGCGCAACACCACAAATCGCGCACACCGCTCAAACGCGACTGCGTCTGTGGCTTGGCGCCGGCGTCTTACTGGGGCTTGCGGGGCTCTCAAAATACACGGCGGTTCTGCCTGCAGTAGCACTCGTTCTGACACTATGCAGCGCCCACGGCTTACGCTGGCTGCGCACCCCCGGCCCTTGGGTGGCACTGATGATCGCCTGTTGCTTGGTCGCTCCGGTTTTTTACTGGAACGCAACGCACGAGTGGGTGTCGTTTCTGTATCAGCTCAAACATGGTGGCGGTGGTGCATGGCAAGCCCGTCGCCTGCTGGGATTTATTGGCTTACAACTTGTCGCCTATGGCCCTCTCCTGTTTTTAGGTGGGTACTTGGTGTTGCGCCAGATAACCAGCGGCCGTAACTGGCAGGCACTCGGGTTGGTGTCGTTTTTTCTATTGCCCTTTTTGGTGACAGCCGCCTTGGCCGGTGGTGGGGGTAGCCTGCCGCACTGGACTGGGCCAGCCTGGCTGGCACTCATCCCCTTTGCCGCTAACGCGCTGGCAGCCTACTGGCGCTCTGGCAAACGGCAGTGGATCATCGCCTTCGTGCGCACGCAAGCCATCATCTGCGTGCTGGCTTTTGTGGCTCTATTTTTTGTTGGGATCCCCGGAGTCAGCCAGCAACACGCATGGGGCAAAAAAAACCCGCTCGCCGACCTTTGGGGCTGGGATCTCGCGGGCGCCCGAGCGCGGGATTTGGCAGATAATTTGAAAATACAGACGCTTTCGGTCAAAAACTGGACGCTAGCAAGCCGCATGGCCTGGTATGCCCGCCCTTTAGACGTCGTTGTACTTGACTCGCGTTTTGATCAGTTTGATCTATGGTTTGGACAAATTCCAACAGGACAGGACAGTATTTTTGTAAACTGGTCACAAATGTCCTTTGCTTTACCCTTGCAAGCAGGCGGTTTTGAGTCATGCACCTGGGTTGAACAACTGAATATCGAGCGGCTGGGTAGGTTAATTTCTGACTTTAGCTTTTATCACTGCCGTAACTGGGGGGGTGCGCAAGCGCCGACTCACTCAGGTAAACCGAATTGAAAAAGACCTTTAAATTACTCTGGCCCTACCTGCGGGTCGTTCTGTCGCTGCTACTCCTCTGGCTTGCCGTACGCAATATCGACTGGCAGGCCCTGATCTCCACAAAAATTGAGATACAACCCCTGTGGTTTGTGCTGGCGCTGGCGCTGCTTGTGTCGGCCAACTTGCTGGCAGTCGTGCGTTGGGGCTGGTTGTTGCGCAGC